>JBASWU010000041.1:0-2273 GCA_049276635.1 Solirubrobacterales bacterium
GGCCGAGACTGTCGCAGGCGCCGGCCCAGGCGAGCCGCTCGAGCGTGCCGTCGTCGGCGCCCGAACGCCCCGCCAGATCGGCGACGTCCCTGAACGCGCCTCCCTGTTGCCGCGCGGTCACCAACGACCGAACGCTCTCGTCATGCGCGCCCTTCACATACCCAAGCCCCACCCGGATCCCCAGCCGCGGCCGGGAGGTTGCCTCTCTTTGCGCCATCTGAGCCACGCAAGAGGAACCTCCCGATTCGGCTCGCGGCTCGGTCCACTCGACCGTGCACTCGCAGTCGCTGGCATTGATGTCCGGAGGGAAAACGGGGATCCCACGGCGCTGGGCCTCGTGGATCAGCGCGTCGGGCAGGTAAAAGCCCATCGGCTGCTCGTTGAGCAGCCCGCAGACGAACTCGGGCCCGTAGTGACAGCGCAGCCACGCCGTCTGGTAGGCGAGCAACCCGAAGGCCGCCGCATGCGCCTTGGGGAAGCCGAAGCCCGAGAAGCCGATGATCTGCGCGAAGATCTGCTCGGCGATCTCCGCGGGCACGCCGTTGGCCGCCGCGCCGGTCAAAAACCGCTGGTGATAGGCGGCCAGCGCGGCGTGACTGCGCTTGCGGCTCATCGCCCGGCGTAGCCCCTCGGCCTCGCCGGACGTGAAGTCGGCAACGGCGACGGCGACCTCGATCACCTGATCCTGAAAAACGATCGCGCCGAGCGTGTCCTTGAGCACCGGCTCCAGCAAAGGATGCAGGTACGGGATCTTGTAACCGGGGTCGGCACGCAACTTTTTGCGCCGCTCGAGATATGGGTGCACGGCCCCGCCGACGATCGGCCCCGGCCGCACGATCGCCACCTGCACGAAGACGTCGTTGAGGTCGATCGGCTTGGAGCGCACGAGCATCTGCATCTGCGCGCGGCTCTCGATCTGGAAGACACCGGTGGTCTCGGCGTTGCGGATCTGTTCGAAGGTCTCGGGATCGTCGAGCGGGATCCGCGAGAGATCGACCCGCTCGCCGCGCGCACCGGCGATCAGGTCGACCGTGCGCTCGACCGCCGAGAGCATCCCCAGCCCGAGCAGGTCGATCTTCACGAAACCAGCATCGCTACAGGAGTCCTTGTCCCACTGAACGATCTGGCGGCGGAGCATCGAGGCCGGCATCACCGGGCAGATCTCGTTGAGCGGATCGGTGCTGATCACCATGCCGCCGGAGTGCTGGCTGACGTGGCGCGGCAGCCGGTGGATCTCGGGCAGCAGCCGCAGCATCGCCTGCCAGCGCGGCGACGCGAGCATCCGCGGTCCGCCCGGCGAGTCCCGCAGCGACGCCCGGACGCGCTCGGAGATCTGCTCACCGTGGCCGCGGTCGGTGGTGCGTATGACGCGTTCGATCTCGCCGGCCGGCAGGCCCAGCGCCTTGCCCAGCCCCCTCAGCGACCCGCGCGTGCGGTAACACGAGAAGGCCGCCACCAGTGCCGAGTGCTCGTGGCCGTAGCGCTCGTGAACGCGCGGGATCAGTTCGTGGCGGATGTCGCGCGGGAAGTCGAGGTCGATGTCGGGCAGCGCTTGCAGATCCTCGTGCAGGAAACGGCCGAGACAGAGATCGGCCTCGAGCGGGTCGACATGCGACAGCCCGGTCAGATAACAGACGATCGAGCTGACGCTGCTGCCGCGCCCGCGCCCCGGCGGCAGCACCGAGCGGGCGGCCGACCGCCCGCGCACCTCGACCGCGATCTCGCGCGCCAGCTCAAGCAGATCGTGATGGATCAGGAAGAACCCGGGCAGGTTGAGCTTTTCGATCACGTGCAGCTCGCCATCGAGCCGGGCGCGGGCCTCTTTGAGGCCGACGCGGCGACGACCGACGCTGCCGGGAGTCGGCGTGGCGGCGCTGCCGCGGATCCCACCACCGTCGCGGCCGGCCACGCGGCCACCGTAGCGCTCGACGATCCGCGACTCGCAGATCGCGCGCAGCTTGCGCGCCGTTGCCGGGTCTTGAGCGCCGGGGTAGCGGTAGCCGAGGTCGCTGGTCAGATCGAAGTCGATCCGCTCGGCGATCGCGGCGGTCTCGGCGATCGCGCGCGGATGTTCTTTGAAGCGCTCGGCCATCGTCGCCGGCGAGACCAGCACGTGCGAGCTGTTGCCGCGCCGCAGCGGCTCGGTCTCGTCGAGCGCGGCGTTGTGGGCGAGCGCGACGAAGACATCCTGCAACGGCGCGCGCCGGCGGCCGTGGGCGTGGACATTGCCGGTCGCGACGGTCGGTACGCCGAGCCGGCCGGCCAGCTCGGCG
>JBASWU010000042.1:0-9217 GCA_049276635.1 Solirubrobacterales bacterium
CAGCTTGACCCGCGAGCCTCTGTGCTCAGGCCGAGGGCACCTCACCCCCGTTGCGCTGATCCTCGGCATCGGCCGAGCCTCGCATCTCAGCCGGACGCGTTAGCCCAACGGGATGCGAGGGGCGGTCGAGGCTAGGAGGACCGGCGGCTAGTCGCCGTCGAGCGCTTTTCGAACATCGTCCTCTGAAATGCCGGCCGATTGAGCATCTTGCTCACTCAGCTCTCGAGCCAAATCTCGGGTGCTGCTCAGCGACGCAAGAAGCGCACTTTGTGGAATTCTGAAGCCACCGGACGGAAGCCTAAGAAACGGAATCGCCTCCGCTTCGATCCAGCGACGAATCGTGCGATCACTGACTTTCATCAGGCTGGCGGCCTGCGGGAGAGTCAACAGGATGGGCTGAGAGGCTGTTTGACGCATGGTTCGGCTTTCTTATCGGAAAAATTCCGACACCCTTGAACAAATGGTGTTCAGTTCGAGCGTCTTATGACAAATATACACCTATTCGGACAGAATCGGTCATTCTTTACCATCATACACGTGCGCCAGCGCCCTTTGGAGACCTACTAACCGACTCGGACTCGCGCTTTCAGCCATTCGGATTCGCGGGCGGGCTCTACGACCGAGACGGCAGCATCAAAGGCAAAGGCGACCAGGTCAAGCGCCTCAAAGAGCTTGAGCAGGAGAACTCCAAGCTCAAACGGATGGTCGCCGCTCAAGCCCTCGATATCCAATGACTGAAGGAACTCGCGCGGGGAAAATTCTTAAGCCCGGCGCCCCGCGAGCGAGGTGTTGAAAAACTGTCGTTCCTATTTGAGCCGTCCCGACCTCCACGGAGACTGTGATCTGACGACCAGCACTTCCATGCTCTCGCCGCTGCTCCAACCGTCCCACACCCCCTATCCAGCAGGCTAAGAATCCGCCCGGCGGCCCGTGGTAGCGTTGAGCTCATGTCGCCCGAGACCCCCGCGATCGAGCAGCTTTCCGTGGATGCGATCCGCACGCTCTCGATGGATGGGGTGCAGGCGGCGAACTCCGGGCATCCCGGCACGCCGATGGCGCTAGCGCCGATTGCCTACGTGCTTTATGCGCGGGTCATGCGGCACGCCCCCAGCCATCCTGAGTGGCCGGGCCGTGACCGATTCATCCTCTCGGCCGGGCATGCATCGATGCTGCTTTACAGCATCCTGCACCTTTCCGGCTACGGCATCTCGCTTGACGATCTGAAGAACTTTCGTCAGTTGGGCAGCCCAACCGCGGGGCACCCGGAGTACGGCCACGCGCCCGGGATCGAAACGACGACCGGGCCGCTCGGCCAGGGCATCAGCCACGCCGTCGGTCTTGCGCTCGGGGAGCGAATCCTCGCCACAAAATTCTCAACAGACGAGGGTTCGCCGATCGAACACCACACCTTCGTTATCGCCTCCGACGGTGACATCGAAGAGGGCATCTCGGCCGAATCCGGATCGCTCGCCGGCCACCTCGGGCTCGGCCGCCTGATCGCCTTTTACGACGACAACCACATTACGATCGAAGGCGAGAGTGAGCTCGCCCTCACCGAAGATGTCGCAGACCGCTACGAGGCCTACGGCTGGCACGTTCAGAACCTTGGTGACGAGACCGATCTCGACGCGATCGAGGCCGCGACCCGCGCCGCGATGGCGGTTGAAGACCGTCCTTCGCTGATTATCGTGCGCACGCATATCGCCGCCGGCGCGCCGAATAAGCAGGACACCGCCGGCGCCCACGGTGCGCCGCTCGGTGAAGAGGAGATCGCGCTCACCAAGCAGGCTTACGCGTACCCGAGCCTCGAACCGTTCTTCGTTCCCGAAGAGGTGCGCGAACACTACGCGCCGATCGCGGCGCGCGGCGACGAGCTTTTCAATGAGTGGGTGGAGAGCATGAGCGCATTTTGCGTAGCCAAGCCCGATGAAGCCGCCGAACTCGACCGCCTGCTCGCCGGCGATCTTCCAGACCGTTGGGACGCCGCGCCGCCGGTCTTCGACCCGGCCGACGGCTCGGTCGCGACGCGCAAGGCGTCGCAGGTCGTGATCCAGTGGGCGGCCGCCCGGGTGCCGGAACTGATCGGTGGGTCCGCCGACCTCGCTCCGTCCAACCTCACGCTGATCGACGCCGCCGAGTCGATCGGCCCGCACAAGTTCGACGGCCGCAACATCCACTTCGGGATCCGCGAGCACGCGATGGGAGCGGCGGTTAACGGTCTCACGCTCGCCGGCCTGCGCGGCTACGGCGCCACCTTCCTGATCTTCAGCGACTACATGAAGCCGGCGATCCGGCTTGCGGCGCTGATGGGCCTGCCGTCGATCTTCGTCTTCACGCACGACTCGATCGGGCTCGGCGAGGACGGACCGACCCACCAGCCCGTCGAACAGCTCTGGTCGCTGCGCGCCACGCCGAACCTCAGCGTCCTGCGCCCGGCCGACGCCAATGAGACCACGCTTGCCTGGAAGTTCGCGATCTCGCGGACCGACCGGCCCAGCTGCTTGGCGCTCTCGCGCCAGAATCTGCCGGTGATCAGCAGTGCCGCGATCCCGCCCGACGCGATCGAGCGCGGGGCTTATGTGCTGCGCGAGGCGTCCAACGCGCCGAGCCTGCCGGACTTGATTCTGATCGGCACCGGCTCCGAGGTCGCAATCTGCATCGACGCCGCCGAGCTGCTCGAGGGCGGCGGAATCTCGACCCGCGTGGTCAGCGCCCCGTGTCTCGAATCGTTCGGCGAACAGGATGCCGCCTACCGCGACGCGGTGCTCCCGCCCGAGGTCGGCGCGCGCGTTTCGGTCGAGGCCGGCAGCAGCGTCGGCTGGCACCGCTGGGTCGGAGATCAGGGATACTGCCTGGGTATGGAATCGTTCGGGGCATCCGGCCCGCAGCCCGAGCTTTACAAGCACTTCGGCTTCACTCCCGAGAAGGTCGCCGAACACGGCCGTGCCGTGGCCAGGGGCAAGGTCGCGTCGTGAGCACCGCGGTCGGCAACCGGCGGCTGGCGGCGATCACGTCGCTCGGTACGAGCATCTGGCTCGACCAGATCGGCCGCGGCCTGATCGAGAGCGGCGAGCTCAAGCGCCTCGTCGACGAGTGCTCGTTGCGTGGCGTCACCAGCAACCCGGCGATCTTCGAGAAGGCGATTCTCGATAGCGAGGACTACGACGCCGAGATCGCCGAGCTGGCCGGCCAGGGGTTGACCGCGACCGAGATTTACAGCCGGATCGCCGTCAAAGACGTGAAGCTCGGCACCGGTGTGCTGCGGCCGGTCTGGGACGAGACCGGCGGCGCCGATGGCTTCGTGTCGCTGGAAGTCGCGCCCGCGCTCGCGCGCGACACGACCGGCAAGACGATCGCCGAGGCACGCGACTACTGGGAGCTCGTCGGCAGTCCCAACCTGATGATCAAGATCCCCGGCACGCCCGAAGGGATCGACGCGATCGAGCAGGCGATCTACGAGGGCATCAACATCAACGTCACGCTGCTGTTCTCGGTTGATCGCTACGCCGATGTCGCCGAGGCATACATTCGCGGGCTCGAACGCCGACACGCCGAAGGTCTCCCGCTCGGCGTGCATTCGGTCGCCAGCTTCTTCGTGTCGCGCGTGGACACGCTGGTCGACAAGCAACTCACTGAGCTCGGCCGCACAGACCTGGCCGGAAAGGCCGCGGTCGCCAACGCTCGCGCGGCTTACATCCGCTTCAAGGAGATTTTCTACGGCGAGCGGTTCGCGATACTTCGCGAGGCCGGCGCATTCGTGCAACGGCCGCTGTGGGCTTCGACCGGCACCAAGAACCCCGAGTACTCCGAGGTTCTCTACGTCGACACGCTGGTCGGCCCCGAGACGGTCAACACGATGCCGACGAAGACCCTGCAAGCCGCCGCGGCGATCAGCGAAGTGACCGCCGTCACGCTCGACGAAGATCCCACACCCGTGCTCACCGAACTCGCCGAAGCCGGCATCGACATGAACGCCGTCACCGAGCAACTGCTCGACGAGGGGATCGAGTCGTTCGTGCACTCGCTCGACGGCCTGATCGCGGGCATCGAGCGGCAGCGCGCCGCCGCGGCGGGCGACCCGCCGGAGGAGCAGCCGGGGTGAACAACCCCGCCGCGACCAGCACCGGCACGGCCGGTCGCCTCTGGGCGCGCGACGAATCGCTGTGGGGTGGACCGGGCGTGCCCGAGATCGCCGACCGGCTTGGCTGGCTGGACATCGCCGATCGCATCCGGCCGCAGCTGGGTGACCTGAAGTCGTGGGTCGAGACGGTCCACGCGGCCGGCTACGACCAAACCGTTCTGCTCGGGATGGGCGGCTCGTCGCTGGGTCCTGAGGTGCTGCGCCGCGTTTTCGAGCGGCCGCTGGTGATGCTCGACTCCACCGATCCGGGCGCGGTCAAAGCGGTCGAAGAATCGATCGATCTGGCGCGCACGATGTTCGTCGTCTCCTCGAAGTCCGGCGGGACGATCGAGACGATGTCGCACTTCAAGTACTTCTACGAGCTGACCGGTGGCAACGGCGACCAGTTCGCGGTCGTGACCGACCCGGGCTCGCCGCTCGAGAGACTCGCCGAGGACCGGCGACTCAATCGAATCTGGCATGGTGACCCTGAGATTGGCGGGCGCTACTCGGTGCTCTCCTTCTTCGGACTTGTGCCGGCGGCACTGGCCGGGATTCCGGTTGACGTGCTGGTCGAGAGTGCGATCGCCGAGATGCACGCCTGCCAGGATCCCGACGACGAAAACACCGGCCTCGCGCTGGGCACCGAACTCGGAAAGCTCGCGCTCGACGGTCGCGACAAGCTGACCTTCGCGATCTGCGAGCGACTGGAATCGTTCGGACCCTGGGCCGAGCAACTGATCGCCGAGAGCACCGGCAAACACGGTCGCGGCATCCTGCCCGTCGTCGACGAGCCGATCGGCATGCCAGAGGACTATGGCGACGACCGCGTCTTCATCCACATCCGCGAGGATGAGACCTTTGACAACGCGATGATCCGCCTGGAGGAGGCCGGCCACCCGGTGATCGAGATCGACGGCTACGACGGCCCCGACGAGATCGGCGCATTGTTTTTCTTGTTCGAGTTCGCCACGGCGATCGCCGGGCACGTGCTCGAGATCAACCCCTTCGACCAGCCCAACGTGCAGGAGGCCAAGGACGCGACGGCAGCGGTGCTGGGCTCCGGCCGGTTCGACGCTCCGGCCGGCACGCTCGCCGACGTGGCCGAGATGCTCGCGGCCGTCGAACCGCCCGGCTACGTGGCGATCCACGGCTACCTACAGCCGGGCGCCGAGTTCGACGCCGCGGCGACCGACCTAGGCGAAGCGATTCGCAAGCGCACCAAGTCCGCCACCACCTTCGGCTATGGCCCGCGCTTTCTTCACTCGACCGGCCAGTTGCATAAGGGCGGCGCCGAGACCGGTCACTTCATCCAGCTCCTGCACGACGGCGACGCGGATATCGCGATCCCGGGAGCGGATTTCACCTTCGGGCAGCTCAAACACGCGCAGGCGATCGGGGATCTGCGCGCGCTGCAGGCACACAACCGACCGGTCGTGCGGCTGCGGCTTGACGGCGATCCGGTACCGGCACTTCGGCAGGTAATCGAACAACTGGAGGCTTGAGATGCAGATCGGTTTCGTCGGACTTGGGCGGATGGGTGGCAACATGGTTCAGCGCATCCATCGCGACTCCGGCCACCGGGTCGTCGCCTTCGACTCCGATTCGGAGGCGGTGGCTAAGGCCGAGGGCGCCGGCGCGACCGGCGCCGCTTCGCTTGAGGAACTCGTCGACAAGCTCGACGCGCCGCGCATGGTCTGGATCATGGTCCCGGCCGGTGATCCGACGCAGCAGACCGTCGAGAAACTCGCGACCCTGCTCGAATCCGGCGACACGATCATCGACGGCGGCAACTCGCGCTGGAGCGATGACAAGTCGCGCGCAGAGCTGCTTCATCCCCAGGGGATCAGCTACGTCGATGTCGGCACGTCCGGCGGCGTCTGGGGTCTGGACGTCGGCTACTGCATGATGGTCGGCGGACCCGGCCCGGCGGTCGCGCGGCTGACGCCGATTCTCGACGTACTCGCCCCGCCGCGCACTGACGAGCACGGGCCGGGCTGGGCGCACATGGGCCCGGTCGGCGCCGGTCACTACGTGAAAATGGTCCACAACGGCGTCGAGTACGGCCTGATGCAGGCTTACGCCGAAGGTTTCGCGTTGTTCGACGCCAGCGAGTACGAGCTCGACAACGCCAAGATCGCTCATCTCTGGATGCAGGGTTCGGTGGTGCGGTCATGGCTCTGCGAGCTCGCGGCGCTGGCCTTTGAGCAGGAGGGCAACGACCTCGCGGGACTCGAACCGGTCGTCGCCGACAGCGGCGAGGGCCGCTGGACCGTCGAGGACGCGATCGAGAAGCGCGTACCGGTCCCGGTGATCATGGCGGCGCTTCACGAGCGGTACAGCTCGCAGGGACACGCGGCATTCGCGGCCAAGACCAACGCGGCCCTGCGCGCGCAGTTCGGCGGCCACGCGGTCGAGCGCGCCGGGTCGTCGGGATGATGGTTTTCTCTCCCGCCGATTCCGTCGCCATCGAGGCGAAGATCACCGACGAGGTGGCTCCGTCGGCGCTCGCGCACCCGCTCGCGAACCCGCTCGCCGAGGGACTCGAACACCTGCCGGTCGATCCGACGACGATGGTGATTTTCGGCGCCACCGGCGATCTCGCGCAGCGCAAACTGCTGCCGGCGATCTACAACCTCGCCCACGAGGGCGCGCTGCCCGAGCGCTTCAACCTTGTCGGCTTTGCGCTCGACAAGCACACCGACCACTCATTCCGTGAGCTGATGCACGCGTCGATAACCGAGTTCAGCCGCACCAGCCCCAAGCCGGAGGTCCTACAGGCGCTGCTGTTTCGCGTCCGTTACGTATGTGGGACGTTCGACGATCCAGCGGACTACAAGTCGCTGGCGAAGGTGCTCGATGAGTTCGATGGCGACGCCGACGAGCCGCTCAACCATCTCTTCTACTTGTCGACGCTGCCCACGTTTTTCTCGGAGATCGTCACCCAGCTCGGGGCCAACGATCTCAACCACAAGCCCGGAGCGGAGGTCAACGTGGTGATCGAGAAGCCGATCGGCCGCGATCTGCGCAGCGCCCGCTCGCTCAACGAGGACGTGCTCAAAGTGCTCGACGAGTCGCAGATCTACCGGATCGACCATTACCTCGGCAAGGAGACCGTGCAGAACATTATGGCCTTCCGATTCGCCAACGCGATGTTCGAGCCGATCTGGAACAGCAACTACGTCGATTGCGTACAGATCACGGTCGCCGAGGATCTCGGCGTCGGCACGCGCGCCGGCTACTACGACACGGCGGGCGCGCTGCGCGACCTCGTTCAGAATCACATGCTGCAACTGCTCGCCCTGCTGTGTATGGAGCCGCCGAACAAGCTGACCGCGAATAAGGTGCGCGACGAAAAGGCCAAGGTGCTCAACGCGATTCAGCCGCCGGCCTTCAGTGAGGTTCCGCGGATGGCCGTGCGCGGGCAGTACACCCGCGGAATGATCGGGTCAGACACCGTGCCGGGATATCTCGACGAGCCGGGGATGCCGCGGAGCTCGCGTACCGAGAGTTACGCCGCCCTGCGGCTGGAGGTCAGCAACTGGCGCTGGGCCGGAGTGCCGATCTACCTGCGTACCGGCAAGCGCATGTCACGCAAGGTCACCGAGATCGCGGTCACGCTCAAGCCGGTGCCGCATCTGGCGTTTCAGGTTCAGGGCGCCCCGCCGGCGCCGAACGAGCTGGTCTTCCAGATTCAGCCCAACGAAGGAGTGTCGCTATCGCTGGGGGCGAAGGTCCCCGGAGCCAAGACCCGGATTCGCCCGGTCAACATGCAGTTTCAGTACGGCACGTCGTTCGTGTCGCAGTCGCCGGAGGCCTATGAGCGCCTGATTCTCGACGTGATGCGCGGCGACGCGACGCTGTTCACCCGTGTCGACGAGGTCGAGGCGCTGTGGTCGATCGTCGACCCGGTGCTGGCGTTCTGGCAGGCCGATCCCTCGCCTCCGCTGCCTTACGCCGCCGGCACCGCCGGACCGCCGGAGGCCGAACGCCTGCTGCAGGATAAAACGCGCTGGCGGCCGCTGTGACGACGGCACCGCTGACCAGCAGCAGCGGCGTCTGGAGCGCGCGCGACACCACGCCCGCCGAGATCGAGTCCGCGCTGCGCGGACTGATGGCGGAACGGTCCGACGAGGAACGGGTTCACGCGCCCGCGCGGGTACTCAACCTGGTCGTCGTGCTCGACCGCGAGTGGAAGGGCGAGATTTCCAACCGCCTTGATCGCGTCGGGCGCAGCAATCCCGCGCGCACGATCCTGGTCGCCGTCGAACCCGGGCGCACGACGATCGACGCCTGGGCGACGCTGGTCAACGAGCCGGCACGTGACTCGGGCGACATCTCGGTCTTTCGCGAGCGCATCGAGATCGACGTTGGACCGCACCAGCTCGGACACCTCGAGACGATCATCTACCCGGTGCTCGCCACCGAGGTCGGAACGGTGGTCTGGTCGCCGCACGGCCATCCCGAGGCGGTCGACTCTCTGATTGGTCTCGCCGATTCGGTGCTGATCGACTCGGTCGCCGAAAGCGATGCGCGCACCGCCCTGCGTCGCGCCGCCGACCTCGCACTCAGCGCGGACGTGATCGATCTCGCTTGGCTGCGCCCCAATCCATGGCGGGAACGGATCGCCGCGGCCTTCGATCCGACGGTTTGGCGGGCGGCGCTGGACGACATCGACTTCGTCGAGGTTCGTACCGGCCCCGGGTCCAACACGGCGGCTCTGCTGCTGCTTGGTTGGCTGGCGTCGCGCCTCGGCTGGCAACCGCGGCAGATGGACTTCTCCGACGAGGGCCATCCGCACGGCCTCGCGCTTTCCGGTGCCTCGCAGGTGCAGATGCGAATCGATCTCGACGAAACGATGACCGTTCCGGGATTGTCCGGGGTGACGATCAAGACGACCGGCGACATCGAAGTGTCGCTCGATCGCGGGGCCGGCGGCCTCACGGCGACCCGCCGGGTGGGCGACGGCGAGCCGTCGCAGTGGTCGGTGCTCGGCGCGTCGCGCGGCGAAGACGGCATCCTCGCTCACGGTGTGACACATGCACTGCTGCCGGACCCGATCTACCGGCCGGCGCTGGCGGCGGCGATGACGATGGT
>JBASWU010000043.1:0-3575 GCA_049276635.1 Solirubrobacterales bacterium
TGCCGCGATCGCCGACGATTCCGGGATCGCCGCCGCCGCGCTCGGCGGCGCGCCGGGCGTTCGCTCCGCTCGATTCGCCGGTGACGGCGCGACCGACGACCAGAATCTGGACAGACTGATCGCCTGCCTCGCCGATGCCGACGACAAGAGCGTCGAGTACGTGTGCGCGATCGCCTATGTTGATCCGGCAGGCGTCGAGCAGGTCTTCACCGGGCGCTGTCGCGGACGACTGATCGCCAAACGGCGTGGGGACGGCGGATTCGGCTACGACCCAGCCGTGATCCCCGATGACTACGGCGACGACCGCACGATGGCTCAACTGACACAAGCCGAGAAGAACGCGATCAGTCACCGCGGCCGCGCGGCTCGGCAAATGCTGGCATGGTTGAGCGATGCCGACCGTCCGGACAAGACCGAAGCGGGCGATTGACACCGTGATCACCGACGCCACGGTCAAGCGCAAGACAAGCGCGGCGGCACTCTCGATCGTCTCCAATACGGTGCTGATCGCGCTGAAGGTCGTGGCCGGAGCGCTGACCGGTTCGATAGCGATTCTCACGGAGGCGGTGCACTCGGCGATTGACTTGATGGCGTCGATCGTCGCCTACGCGTCGGTTCGCAAGTCCGGCGATCCGCCCGACCGCGATCACCCGTATGGGCACGAAAAGATCGAGAACCTCGCGGCCGTGATCGAGGGGATCCTGATTCTCGTCGGTGCGGCGATCATCTTCTTCGAGGCGACCAGACGATTGGTCGATGACACCGAGATCGGGCTGCTCGGCGTCGGTATCGGGGTGATGGCGGTCTCGATGACGGCCAATATCGTCGTTTCGGCGTTCTTGTCGCGCCGCGCGCGCGAGACCGACTCCGAGGCGCTGCACGCCGACGCCGCCCATTTGCACGCCGATGCCTTGACCTCGGGCGCCGTGCTGATCGGACTGGTGTTCGTCGAAATCACCGGCTGGAACCGGCTCGACTCGGTGATCGCGATGATCGTCGCCTGCGCGATCGTTTTCACCGCGATGAGAATCCTTGCGCGGTCCTCCCGTGTTCTCGTCGACGAGACGCTTCCCGACGAACAGCTGGAGCTTGTGCGCCGGTCGGTGCTCGCTTACGACACCGGCGAGATCCTCAGCTACCACAAGCTGCGTGCGCGCGGCGGCGAGAGCGGCCAGCGCCACATCGATCTTCACATCCAGTTCGCCGAGGGCACCTCGCTGGAGCGGGCGCACGACATCGCGCACGTGCTGCAGATCGACATCAGCGAAGCGGTCGGCGGCGCCGACGTCTTGATCCATCTCGAACCGGCAACCAGTTCGCGGCCAGACGACGAGTCGCCGTTGTGAAATTCAGCGAGACCGTTCGTCTCGCCCGAACGGCAGCAGATTGACCGCCGCGGCCAGCGCGACGGCGAGGAACACGCCGGCATAACCGTTGTATCCGGAGAGAAAGAGCGCGATCGCCGTGGCCACGAACATCGCGGTGGTGATCGACCAGGCTATACGGCCAACGAGCATGCATATAGTGTGACCGGTCGCGCGGGCGGGACCGGTTTTATCGGTTTCCGCCGAGGTCGCGGCGGCCCAATCCCAAGCCCCAGATGAGCCAACCACTGATCGATCCCGGCGTCGCCGAACGCGTCCTCGCGAAGGCGCTCGCGCGCGGCGGTGACTTCGCCGAGATCTTCTGCGAACGCCGCCATGGGATCGCGGCCTCGCTCGAGAACGGGCGCGTCGAAGGCGCGTCGGACGGGGTCGAGGCCGGTAGCGGGATTCGGCTCGTCGTCGGCGACGCCACGTACTTCGGTCACGTCGACTCGCTGGCCGAGCGCGACCTGATAACCGTCGCCGGCTCGATCGCCCAGGCCGCGGGGTCCGCGGCGGTTGCGCCGCGGACCTTGGTCGCCGCCACACAGGTCAATCCGCAACGCGTCGTCCGGCGGCCGGAGGATGTCGCGCTCGCCGACAAGCTGGCGCTGCTGCGCGCCTGCGACGAGACCGCGCGCGCGGCCGGCGCCGAGATCTCCCAGGTCAGCGCGGGCTACGCCGAGAACCGCCGCACGGTGACGATTTACAACTCCGAGGGCCTGGCCACCGGCGACGACCGCATCCGCATCCGCCTGGCCGTCAATGTCGTCGCCGCGCGGGACGGACGGATCGAGAACGGCACCGAGACACTCGGCGGGCACGCCGGATTCGAGCTGATCAGCGAGCATCCCGAGCGGATCGCCGAATCGGCCGCGCGCAAGGCGCTGACGGCGCTCGACGCCGTCGCGGCTCCGGCCGGGCGCATGCCGGTCGTCGTCGGCAACGGATTCGGTGGAGTTCTGCTGCACGAGGCGGTCGGCCATGGACTCGAAAGCGACGCCGTCCAGAAGGGTGCCAGTGTGTACGCCGGTCGGCTCGGCGATCGCCTCGCGCCGGCGTTTGTCGACGCCTTCGACGACGGCCGCAAGCCGGGCGAGTGGGGGACCGACGGTATCGACGACGAGGGCATGCCGACGCAGAAGGTCCCGATCCTCAGCGGCGGCGTCCTGACCTCTTACCTCTACGACCGGCTTCGCGCGCGTCGCGACGGCGTGGTCTCGACCGGCAATGGGCGGCGCGAGTCCTTCAGGCACCTGCCGGTCCCGCGCATGACCAACACCTATTTCGCCGCAGGCGAGGCGCAGGTCAATGACTTGATCGAAGCGGTCGATCAAGGCCTGTACGCCGTCTCCTTCGGTGGCGGCCAAGTCGAGCCGGCGACCGGCGATTTCGTCTTCGGCGTATCCGAGGGTTATCTGATCGAGCACGGCCGCGTGACCGCGCCGGTGACCGGCGCCACGCTGACCGGAAACGGCATCAACGCGCTAGCACGGATCGAGGCGATCGCCGGAGACCTGAAACTCGCCACCGGCTATTGCGGTAAGGCCGGTCAGCGCATCGCGGCGGGGGTCGGACAACCGCACGTGCTGATCGGCGAACTGACCGTCGGTGGGACGGCGGCATGAGCGCGGCTGACCTCAAGGCCGCCGCCGAGCGCGCGGTCGCACTGGCCCTGGAGTCCGGGGCGACTGCGTCTGAGGCCTTCTGTCAAGATCAACGCGAGGTCGAAGTCCGCGTCTTCGACCGGGCCGTCGAGAGTCTGACGGAGGCCTCCGCCAAGGGGGTCGGCATTCGCGCGATCGCGTCCGAAGGCCGCAGCGGATACGCCTACGGGACGACCTTCGACGACGCCGGTCTCGCCGAGATCGCCGCCCGCGCCGTCGAGATCGCCCAGGCCTCTGACCCAGACGAATACGCTGGGCTTCCTCGCGAGTGCGGTAGCGCCGCGACCGGCGCGCTGGTGTCGGCGCAGTTCGACGAGTGGGATACCGCGCGCAAGGTCGCCCTGGCGATCGCCGTCGATGACGCGGCGCGGACGACCGACGAACGCGTCAGCCAGGTCGAACAGACGATCTACTCGGACGTGCGCGGGCGCGTGGCGATCGCCAACAGCGAGGGATTCAGCGACGGCTACGAGTCCTCCGGCGCTTACGCATACAGCTCTGCCTTCGCCGGCGAGGGCGACGATCTGATGACAGGACTCGGCCT
>JBASWU010000044.1:0-5405 GCA_049276635.1 Solirubrobacterales bacterium
GGTTGGGGGCGGCGGTCACGGCCGACGGCGAGAACGTGACCGAGGCGATCCGCACACCCGAGGTAACGGCCCGCGCCAGCGAGATCGCCGCGCTGCCCGAGGTCCGCGCCGCGCTGGTCGACAAACAGCGTGAGCTGCTGTTCGGCGGCGGCGACTGGGTCGCCGAGGGCCGCGACATCGGCACGGTCGTCGCTCCGAGCGCGGAACTGAAGGTTTTTCTCACCGCCTCCGAGTCCGAGCGCGCACGCCGCCGGGCTCACGAACTGGGACTCGACGCCGGCGCGGTGGCCGGAGCACAGGCCGAGCGCGACCGGCGCGACGCGACACGGGATTACTCGCCGCTGAAGGCCGCCGACGACGCCGTTCACGTCGACACGACCGATCTCGGCATCGACCAGGTCGTCACCAGGATCGTCGAACTGGCTCGTGCCGCGGTGACCCGATGACCCCGATCGAGGATCAGGCCGATATTCAGGTCGAGCTCGACGACGACTTCGACTGGGGCGACGAGGACGACGACGGTCGCGTCGACGCCGCGGCGCGGCGGCCGGACGAGTCTGACTCGCCGCCCCGCCGTCACGCGACGATCGCGATCGTCGGGTACCCGAACGTCGGCAAATCCAGCCTGATCAACCGGCTCACCCAATCCAAGGCCGCCGTCGTCCACGAACGCGCCGGGGTTACGCGCGACCGCAAGGCGCTGCACACGGACTGGAACGGGGTGGATCTGACACTGATCGACACCGGCGGCGTGGACCTGCGCGACCCCGACGATCTCGCCCGCCAGATCCGCTTTCAGGCCGAGACGGCGATCGAACTCGCCGATATCGCGTTGCTGGTCGTCGACGGTCGTGCCGGCCACCGCCCGGGCGACGACGAGCTGGCGCACATCCTGCGTCGCGGCGACACCCCGGTCGTCGTCGCGGTCAACAAGATCGACAGTGTCAAGGACATCCCTCAGGCGGCGGAGTTTCAACGGCTCGGCTTCGGCGATCCGATCGCCGTCAGCGCCACCCAGGGCCTCGGCACCGGCGACCTGCTCGACAAGCTGACCGCGGTCGCGCCGGAGGCCGCTCCGCCGCCGGATCCGGACGCGATTCACGTCGCGGTGCTCGGCCGTCCGAACGTCGGCAAGTCGTCGATCGTCAACGCGATCACCGGCGAGCAGCGCGTGATCGTCTCGCCGATCAGCGGCACGACGCGCGATTCGATCGACACCCGCATCGAGGTCGACGAGCGCGCGATCGTCCTAATCGACACCGCCGGACTGCGCCGACGCGGCAAGCAGGCCGATGAGCTCGAGTATTTTTCCTCGCTGCGATCGCAGCTGGCGGCCGAGCGGGCCGACGTGGCGATTGTCGTCTGCGACGTCGCCGACGGCGTGACCGCCGAGGACATGCGCGTCGCCGATCTGGCGATGCGCAGTGGTTGCGCGACGCTCGTTGTGCTCAACAAGTGGGATCTTCCGCACGAAGAGATGGACCTCAAGCACGAACGCGCGCGCGTTGCGCGCAAGCTTCGCCTGCGCCCGAAGATCGTCACCGCCAGCGCGCTTAACGGGCGCAACGTCAAGAAGCTGTTGTCGGAGGCGATCGAGCTGGCGGACAAGTCGCGCAGCCGCATCCCGACGCGTGAGCTGAACAAGTTCCTCAACGACGTCCAGGGCGTCCGGCAGGCGCCGAGTGTCCGCGGCAAACGGCTGAAGATGTATTACATGACCCAGTTCCAGGACGGCCCACCGCGCTTCGCCATCCAGGTCAACAGCCGCCGCCAGATCGCGCGCGACTACGCGTACTTCATCGAAAATCAGCTGCGCGAGCGCTATGACATGGACGGTGTCCCGCTGATCATCGACTTCAAGGCCTCGAAGGGCCGTTACGACGACTGAGGCCGCGCCCGCGGACGCTCGCGGCGCTCGCATAGGATCGTCCACCGCTTTGTCTGACACCGCGATCGAAATCAGAGGACTCCACAAGTCGTACGGCCGATTCGAGGCCGTACGCGGAATCGACCTTTCGGTATCGCGCGGCGAGGTCCTGGCGATTCTCGGCCCCAACGGCGCGGGTAAGACCACGACGGTCGAGATCCTCGAGGGCTACCGCGACCGCGACGGCGGCGAGGTCTCCGTGCTCGGCGTCGACCCGGCGAAACCGAATCGCGCCTGGCGCGAGCGCCTCGGAATCGTCTTACAGGACTGCGAATTGCTGCCGCAGCTGACCGTCCGCGAATCTCTTGCGATGTATGCCGGTTACTACCCCGCGCCGCGAGAGATCGAGGAGACGATCGAACTTACCGGCCTCGGGGCCAAGGCCGACGACCGCGCCGGCCGGCTCAGCGGCGGGCAGCGGCGGCGTCTCGACGTCGCGCTCGCGTTGATCGGCGATCCGGAAATGATTTTTCTCGACGAGCCGACGTCCGGTTTCGATCCCGAAGCGCGTCGCGAGGCGTGGGCCGCGATCGAGTCGATGCGTACGCTCGGCAAGACGATCGTCCTGACGACGCATCATATGGAAGAGGCGCAGCACCTCGCCGACCGGGTCGCCGTGTTCTCGCGCGGCGAGATCGCCGCGCTCGGCGCGCCCGACCAGATCGGTGGCCGCGAGGCGTTACCGACGAGTATCAGTTTCAGCCTGCCTGCCAGGGCCGGCGCGCCCGACCTTCCGCCGCGGTTTCGCCCGGGGGCCGATTCCACCGGCGGCGTGAGCATCGAGTCGACCGACGTCACCGGCGATCTCAACACGCTCACGGCCTGGGCGATCGAGCGAGCGATCAAGCTCGAGGACCTCGAGGTCAGTCGTCCCTCGCTGGAAGATATTTACCTGCGCCTGACGGCCGCCGAAGGCGACGACCCGCGGTGACCGGCCTGCGCCTGCTGGCACATCAATTTCGCTACGACCAGAGGCTCTTCTGGCGAAACCCCGCGACGGTGTTTTTCTCGGTCGCGCTGCCGCTGATCTTTCTGTTGCTGCTCGGGGCGGTTTTCGGTTCCGCCGGGGAGCGGGATGCGGTCTACGGGCTGCTCGCCGATCAATACCTCGTCCCGGCGATCATGACGCTCGGCATCGTCTCGGCGACGTTCGTCAACATGGCGATCAGCATCACGTTTCAGCGCGAGCTGGGAGTGCTCAAGCGGCTGCGCGGCACACCGCTGCCGACCTGGACCTTCGTCGGTGCCCGGACCGTCACCGCGGTCGTCAACGCCGCCCTGATCGCGGCGGTGATCATGGTTGCCGGCATGCTGATCTACGGGGTCGACGTCAGCGCGACCCGCGTACTGGGCATCGCCATATCGACGGTCGTCGGCGCGGCAGCGTTCTGCGCGCTCGGGTTTGCGGCCACGGTCGTAATCCCCAGTCAGTCGGCCGCTCCGGCGATCGCCAACGTGATGGTCTTGCCGCTGTATTTCATTTCCGGCGTTTTCGGCCAGACCGATGAACTGCCCGGATGGCTCGCCGACATCGGCAGGTTCTTCCCGATCCAGCATCTCGGCGCGTGCCTGTTTCAGTCCTTCAGTCCCGACGCGACCGGGATCGGGATGCGGTTTAAGGATCTCGGCGTGGTGATTGCCTGGGGCCTCGCCGGCCTGGCGATCGCTTCGCTGAAATTTCGCTGGGAGCCGCGAGAATCACGCTAAGCGACGTCAGGCGGCGCTCGGCTGCGGTCCCGGGCTCGATGTCGCTACCCTGCCGGTCACGGCATTCATCCCGAATTTCCTGAATTTTCAGCTACCAAGCGGAGCCCTCAGCACCGATGAGCATCAACGAGTTTGCAGACAACGAGTACCTATTCACCTCGGAGTCCGTCTCCGAAGGTCATCCCGACAAAATCGCCGACCAGATCAGCGACGCCGTGCTCGACGCGGTCCTCGAGCAGGACCCAGACGGCCGTGTCGCCTGCGAAACCTTCGTCACGACCGGGCTGATCGTCGTCGGCGGAGAGATCAGCACCAGCGCCAACTTCGACGTCGGGCACCTCGCTCGCGAAACCGTGCGCGAGATCGGCTATGACCACTCCGATAAGGGTTTCGATGCCAACACCTGTGCCGTGATGGTGACGCTCGACAAGCAGTCGCCCGACATCGCCCAGGGCGTCGACACCGGGATCGAGGTTCGCGAGGGCGGCTCGTCCGACGACAAGCACGTGGCCGGCGCCGGCGACCAGGGAATGATGTTCGGCTACGCCTCCAACGAGACCGAAGAGCTGATGCCGCTGCCGATCTCGCTGGCTCACAAACTCGCCGCGCGCCACGCGCAGGTGCGCAAGGACGGCACGGTGCCGTACTTCCGCCCCGACGCCAAGACCCAGGTCTCCGTGCGCTACCGCGACGGCAGGCCGGTCGCGATCGAGCAGCTGCTGATCAGCACTCAGCACGAGGCCGGCAAGACCGTCGCCGGCGACATCAAGCCCGACCTCTGGGAGCACGTCGTCAAACCGATCCTGCCGGCCGATCTCTACGACGAAAACGAGCTGCTCGAGCGCTTTCTGGTCAACCCGACAGGTCAGTTCGTGATCGGCGGCCCGATGGGCGACGCCGGTCTCACCGGCCGCAAGATCATCGTCGACACCTACGGCGGCATGGGTCGTCACGGCGGCGGCGCCTTCAGCGGCAAGGATCCGTCAAAGGTCGACCGCTCTGCCGCCTACGCCGCGCGCTACGTGGCCAAGAACATCGTCGCCGCCGGGCTCGCCGAGCGTTGCGAGGTTCAGGTCGCCTACGCGATCGGCAAGGCCGAGCCGGTCAGCGTGATGGTCGAGACTTTTGGCACCGAGCGTGTCGGCCGCGTCACGATCGCCGCCCTGGTCAACGAGCATTTCGATCTCCGTCCGGGCGCGTTTCGCGAGTACCTCGACCTGCACCGCCCGATCTACAAGAAGACCGCCGCCTACGGCCACTTCGGCCGCGACGACGCCGACTTCACCTGGGAGGCGACCGACAAGGCCGACCTGCTGCGTGAGGCCGCCGGCGTCGGCGAGGCCGTCGGCGCGTAGGTCGCCGAGTCGCGCACGAGTTTCGTTTGAGCGAGGGCTCCGGCCGGCGCCCTCGTCGTCTCGGCAGATGCGGCCCGGAACGGCCCGGTCGATCGCTTATCCGACTCCGTATCCGGCCGTGGGCCTAGGCTGGCCGTCGTGAACGCAATCGCCCAGGTCGAACCGCTGACGACCGCCCGTGCATTGCGCGGGCCGTTCGATTACCGGCTGCCGGAAAGCCTCCGAGACGACGTCAAGGTCGGATCGGTGCTGCTGGTGCCGTTCGCCCGGCGGCGTGTGCTCGGCGTCGTGACCGGGCTCGCCGGCGAGAGCGATGTCCCGGAGGAGAAACTCGCCGAGCCGATTCGCGCGCTCGCCTCGGGCGTGCCGCCGCGGCTGGTCGAGCTGGGGCTCTGGGTCGCCGACCAGTACTGCTC
>JBASWU010000045.1:0-7443 GCA_049276635.1 Solirubrobacterales bacterium
GCGCTCCGGCGAGCGAGTCCGCCGAGTAGCCCCGCGGGCTAGGGTCGACCGGCGCTGCGTTCGCCGCAGGCTGCAACGCTTTTGTTAATGATGCGACGATCGTGCGACAAAAGGCGGCAAATAGCGTAAAAACCGGCCGACTGGACGCCGCCGACGGCTTCCGTCCCCGAACAAGCGTTCTATATATAAGACCAGCCAGTAGGACCAGCCGAACTTCGAACGACCGAGCCGCGCGCAGTCGCGCCGAAAGAAGGATCCCATGTCTCAGAACATCAACCGCGTAATCGTCACCGGCAACCTGACCCGTGACCCCGAGCTCAACACCCTGCCCAGCGGCACGGTCGTCTGCGACCTGCGCATCGCCTGCAACGGCCGCCGCAAGGACCAGCAATCCGGCCAGTGGGTCGACAAGCCCAACTACTTCAACGTCAAAGTCTGGGGACCGCAGGGCGAGAACTCCGCCAAATACCTTGCCAAGGGCCGCCCGGTCGCCGTAGACGGCCGGCTCGACTGGCGCGAGTGGGAAGACCAGTCCGGAAACAAGCGCCAGTCGGTCGATATAATCGCCGACACCGTCCAGTTCTTGGGCTCACGCGATGGCGCGTCAGGCGAGGGTGGCGGCAATGGATTCGCGCCGTCGGCGGGTGATGTCCCGGTCGACCAGTCTGACTTCCAGGCTGCGGGCGCAACCTCGTCGAGCCCCGCGGCCGAGGACGATATTCCGTTCTAACCGCCGGGCGATAAACCCTCAGGACCGGACGGACAAACACATGCCTAAAGCCAAACGACAGCCTTCCAGCAACAGCGACAGCAAGCGGCGCGACAAGCGCGGCGACCGCGGTAACCGCCGCAAGTCATGCACGCTGTGCCAAAACAAGGTCGACTCGGTCGACTACAAGGACGTCGAGACACTCCGCCGTTTCGTCAGCGACCGCGGCAAGCTCCGCGGGCGCCGCGTCACCGGCGCCTGTCGCCGTCACAACACCCAGATCGCCAAGGCGGTCAAGCGTGCCCGCGAGATCGCCCTGCTGCCCTACGTCGCCGAGCAGCGTTAGGCGCGGAGACCGACAGGCGATGGCTCAGACGGCACAGGCAATCCTGTTACAGGACGTCGAGAAGCTCGGCGAGAAGGGCGATGTTGTGGAAGTCGCCCCCGGCTACCTGCGTAATTACCTACAGCCGCGTCAGCTCGCGGCAACCGCGAATACCAAGACCGTCGCGCAGGCTCGCCGCCTGATGGAAGAGGCCGAACAAGCGGCCATCGACCGCGCCGAACGCGCCGGTGACATCGCGACCCTGCTCGGTAGAACGGTACTCACGATCGAGCACCCGGCCGGTGAAGAGGGTCAGCTGTTCGGCTCGGTCACGCAAAAGGAGATCGTCGCCGCGATCAAGGATGCCCGCGACGTTCGCCTAGACCGCAAAGACATCCACATCGAGGAACCGATCCGCCAAGTCGGCACGTTCTCGGTCACCGTTGATGTTCACGATGGCGTCACCGCCAACGTGAAGGTCATCGTCACGGCCAAGGAGTAGTTCGGCGGTGGGCGCTGCGCCGTCGCGCCGCCTCGACCACGCAGCGGCGCTCGACGCGATTGTCGCAATTTCCGTCGTCGGAGCAACCACCTTCGCGCACTCGGTCACGGCCCCTCGTTTCCTCGGTACCGTGACCTGACGCATGGCCGTCGATCCGACCACCTCAGGAGCGCCGTTCCGCGCATCATCCGGACCCGACCTCGGCTCCGGCGCGGGCGTTCCACCGCACGATCTGGAGGCGGAGTCCTCGGTCCTCGGCTCGATCATGCTCGCCGAGCGCTGGCTCGACCCGCTATTGATCGACGTCGGCCTGCGTCCCGACGATTTCTACCGCGAACGCCACCGCCTGATCTACCGGGCGATCATCAAGCTGCAGGAGGCCAGCGAGCCGATCGACACGCTGACCGTCTCGGCCCAGCTCGCCGAAAACGGTGAGCTCGAAGAGGCCGGCGGCAAGGAATACGTCGAGACACTGGTCGAGCGCATCCCCGCGATCGCCAACACGCGCCAGTATGGCCAGATCGTCAAAGAGAACGCGCTGCTGCGCAACCTGCTGCGCGCCAGCCAGGAGATTCAGGAGTCGATCAGTTCGCGCGAGGGAGACCCCAAGGAGCTGCTCGAGCGCGCTCAGCAGCGTGTCTTCGAGGTCGCCCAGGACAATCAGAGCGGCGACTTCCGCTCGATCGGCGACATCCTCCACGACGAGCTCGAAAAGCTCGAGAAGCAGTCGCTCGAGGGCGCCGCGCTGACGGGCACGCCATCCGGCTTCCGCGACATCGACGAGCTGACGGGCGGGTTTCAAAAGGGCAACCTGATCATCGTCGCCGCACGACCGTCGATGGGTAAGAGCGCCCTGGTCACCAACATCGCCGAGAACGCCGCGCTCGACGGCTTCCCCGTCGCGCTCTTCTCGCTTGAGATGTCCCAGACCGAGCTCGCCCAGCGGTTCGTGGCCTCGCAGGCGAAGATCGACGGCGACGCGCTGCGCAAAGGCAAGGTCAAAAAGGATCGCTGGCCGGCGGTCCTCAAGGCGGCGGCGCAGCTCAGCGAATCACCGCTCTGGATCGACGACTCGTCCGACATCAACATTCTTGAGCTGCGCGCCAAGGCGCGCCGGCTGCACGGCAAGGCGATGGCCCAGAACAACGGCGAGGGCCTCGGTCTGGTGATCGTCGACTACCTCCAGCTGCTGCGCGCCAATGACTCCCGCGAGAGCCGCGTCGAGCAGGTCGCGCAGATCAGCCGTGGCCTGAAAGTCCTGGCCCGCGAACTCGACATCCCTGTGATCGCCGTTTCACAGCTGTCACGCGCCGTCGAGAGCCGCCACCCTCCACGGCCGCAGCTGTCGGACCTTCGAGAATGTGTCGCCGGAGACACGCTGGTTTGGCTCGCCGACGGTCGCCGAGTTCCAATCGAAGAACTGGTCGGGCGGTCGATCGACGTGCTCGCGGTCGATGACGAAGACCGTGTCATCGCGTCGCACTGCGACAAAGTGTGGCGTGTCGGCCGAAAACGCGTGTTCGAGCTTCGGCTTGCCTCTGGACGAAAGCTCCGCGCCACCGCGAAACATCGTGTGCGCACCGACCTCGGCTGGGTCGAAGTGGGCGACCTCACCGAGGCCGATCGGCTCGCGGTCGCGACTGATCTCCCCTGGCCCGCGTCCGACTGGGCCGGCGAGCGAAATGACGCTCGCCGGATTTCGCGCGTCGCATATTCGAGCGCAAACTATTCAAGCGCGGATACGTTGCCGATCGAAACGCGGGATCGCGTCGAGCGTGCGATGCGCGAACAGGCGATTTCACGGGGGGTGATGGCGGGGGCTCGCGACGGGAGCCGTGGCGGAACCGCTCATCTCAAGCTCGCGCCATCCCGCGAAACGATTCGGGACTCCGGAGCAATTCCTGACGATCCAGAGCCAGCGCCTGTCGGCGACAGCATGCTGATCTGGGATCGCGTCACCGAAATCACGCCGGGCGGCGTCGAAGATGTTTACGACCTCACCGTTCCGGGACCCGCTAACTGGCTGGCAAACGACGGGATCGTCACTCATAACTCCGGCCAGATCGAGCAGGACGCCGACCTCGTCGCCTTCATCTATCGCGAGGACTACTACCTGCGCGACGAGTCGCAGCGCCCCGGCGAGGCGGACATCATCGTCTCCAAACACAGGAACGGTCCGGTCAGAGACGTCGCGCTGACTTTCATCAGCCACTATCCGAAGTTCTCGAACCTGCCGCGTGGGTACAGCGACGGCGTCACCGGTGGCGGCGGGCCGTCGGCGGTGCAGGCCGCGCCCGTGGCCGACGACGACGGCGACTTGGACGAGTTCTGAGCATGGCGGCGCGCGACTATGTCTGCCCGCACTGCGGCGGGAGCACCTGGGTCCTCGACGAACACGGCGATTCGAAGCCGTGCGTCTGCCGTGACCAGCGGATTCGCCGCGCGCAGACGCGCGGACTTATCACGACGATCCCGCGGCGCTTCGCCGGTCTGGCGATCAGCGACGACGGCCGCCAGATCGCCGACCACGGCCGGCCGCTGAACTTCGCGCCCGAGGTCGCGCGCGCGGTACTCAAGTTCTGCCGTACGATCGACGAGCGGTTGCGGCGCGGGCGCGGGCTGTGGTTCGAGGGCGACACCGGGACCGGCAAGACCACGTTGGCGATGCTCGTCAGCAAGATGGCGCTTGAGGCCGGCAACAGCGTCGCGATCTACTCGATGCCGCGCCTCCTGGCCGAGATCCGCAACACCTTCGACGCCGACGCCGACAGTTCATACGCCGTCTTGTTCAAAAAGCTCACGGCGGTCGATCTGCTCCACCTCGACGACGTCGGCTCCGAACAGCAGACCGAGTGGGTGCTCGAACAGCTCTACTCGATCGTCAACGAGCGCTACGAAGAGGGCAAGGCCGTGATGATCACGACCAACCTGGGGATCGATGACCTCAAGAAGCAGATCGGCGAGCGCACGGTCTCACGCCTGATCGAGATGTGCGACGTGCAGCTGATCTACGGCAACGACCGCCGCCAGGAGTTCGACCCCGGCCGGCCCGATCCGTTCGAGTCCGACCAGGACGAGCCGACCGCCCGCCGCATCGCTCACGAGCCCCACGCGTAAACGCCCGCGCATCGGCCGAAGCGCCTCCACGCGCCGCGCTTGACGGTTCCTGACCGCGGCCGCTTACACTCAATCGCGTGCCAAGCACAGTGATAGTCGGCGCCCAGTGGGGCGATGAGGGCAAGGGCAAGGTCACCGATCTGTTGGCCGAGCGCGCCGACATGATCGTGCGCTTTCAGGGCGGCAACAACGCCGGCCACACGATCATCCGCGGCGAGGAGGTTTTCAAGCTTCACCTGATCCCCAGCGGCATTCTGCACGAGGGCCGCAGCTGCATCATCGGCAACGGCGTGGTGATCGATCCCGGCGTCCTGATCGGCGAGCTCGACGAACTGCGCCGGCGCAACATCAATACCCACGGCCTCAAGATCAGCGCCAACGCACACCTGATCATGCCGTACCACCTCTTGCTCGACCAAGAGGGCGAGGCCCAGCTCGGCGAGTTGAAGATCGGCACGACCAAGCGCGGAATCGGGCCGTGTTACGCCGACAAGGCGCTGCGCCTGGGGATCCGCGTGCAGGACCTGCTCGACGAGAAGATCCTGCGCAAGAAGATCATGACGGCGATGGAGCCCAAGCGCCAGATGCTGCGCCCGTTCGCCAAGGATCCGATGCTCGACCTGCACACGATGACCGACGCCTACCTGACTTTCGGCCACCGCCTCGAGCCGCACATCGCCGACACCTCGACGCTGGTCTGGAACGACATCGAGGCCGGTCGCGAAGTCGTGTTCGAGGGCGCTCAGGGCGCTCTGCTGGACATCGATCACGGCACCTACCCTTTCGTCACCTCTTCGAACCCGATCGCCGGAGCGGCGTGCGTGGGAGCCGGTGTCGGACCGACGGTTATCGACGACGTCTGGGGAATCGCCAAGGCCTACACGACGCGCGTCGGCAGCGGCCCCTTCCCGTCTGAGTTCGACGACGACGTCGCCGAGCGGATTCGCGATGTCGGTCAGGAGTACGGCACCACCACCGGCCGGCCGCGGCGGATCGGCTGGATGGACCTCGTCGCGCTGCGATACGCGGCGCGGATCAATGGCCTCACCGGCCTCTGCATCACCAAACTTGATGTCCTGTCCGGCCTCGACAGCCTGCGCGTCTCGGTGCGTTACCGCAGCGCAGACGGCGCGGTGTTCGAGAACTTCCCCTACCACCAGAGCGTGCTGCACCACGCCGAGGCCGACTACGTCGATCTGCCCGGCTGGTCCGAAGACATCTCCGGCGCTCGCTCTCTCGAAGACCTGCCCGAGACCTGCCGCGACTACCTGACGTTCATCAGCGAGTCGGTCGGCGTTCCGATCGTGCTGGTCGGAGTCGGCCCGGAACGCTCGCAGGTGATCCTCTCGGGCGACCGCGCGACCGAGCTGGCGTAGCGGGGCGAACACGCGACCGAGCCGGCTGGCGAACGCCGGCTAGGCGTTATCCGGCGGCACCGGGTTTTCGAAACCCGGCGGTGCGGGTGCCTGCGGCGGTGGCGGTGCGGGTGCCTGCGGTGGTGGAGCGTGTGGAAACGGCGGCGCGCCCGGCGGTGGATCGAAGTAACCGGGTGGATATTGCTCAGGCCGTTGCGGTTCGCCCCAGGCGGATGGCGCAGGCGGCATCGGCTGGTATGCGTAGCCAGGCGCGGGACCGGGCATCGGCACGAAAGCCCCGGGCGCCGGAGCATCCCGGCGCACGACGCGCGACTTCGCCATACGGTCGTGCCAGGCGCGGTTCTGCTCGTCCCAGAGCGGTGCGAGGTTGTCAAGTACATAGACGATTCCCAGTGTGAAAACGGTCAGATAAGTGAAGACAATCGATTTGACCAGAAACTCGCGTTTGACCGCGTATCCGATCGTGATCGGCGCGCCGTCCTCGCGGACAACGCGAATGCCGGTGGCGAGCTTTCCGGGCGTGCTGCCGTTGGTCTTGACCATCACCGTGATCACAATCGACAGGTACAGCGCGATTTGGATCGCGAGCGCGGCCCCCTGCCAACCCCATTTGATCTCGTCGTCCGCAGTCGTCAGCACGAGATTCGCGTCGAACAGAAGATCGAGCGGTATGGCGATCAGCATGGCGAGCGCGCCGACGATAAATGAGTCGATAAACAGAGCGCCGGCACGGCGCCACCATCCAGAGAGCTCGAAAACCGGTCCGCCCGGCGGAGCCGGCGTGGCGCCGTGCTCGGCGAACGGCATTGGTCGCGGCGGCTGGTTCCCGCCCGGAGGCTGCGTCTGCATGCCGGCCAGCATAGAACGGGCCACGACCGGCAAGGTCGGATCCCGGGCGGCGACCAGCGGCGGCGACTACTCCTTGACGACGCGCGACTTGACGATCATGTCGTGAAGCGCGCGGTTCTGCTTGTCCGGCAACGGCCAGATTGCGTCGACCGGCGCGTAGATGAATCCCAGGATCGTCTTGGCGAACGTCTCACGGAAAAGCGCCCAACCCAGTTCAACCGGCCGGCCGTCCTCGCGAACCGTGCGAATCTTGCTGATCTTCTTGCCGATCGTCTGACCGTTGTTGTACGTCGTCATACCGGCGAGGTACACGGCCGAGACCGCGATCACAATCGCCAGCGTCATCGGCAGATCGGCGCTCGAGAGCGCGCCGCCTGGCTCGGCCGAACTTGAACCGAGCACCTTGAGTAACGCGGTGACGGCAAGGCCCATAATCACACCGTCGACGATCGAGGCCACAACCCGCTGGCTCCACTGGGCGAGCTTGTATACCGGAGCATCCAGCGGAGCGGCGGCGACCACGCCCTCCGGGCCGGTCACGACCGGCAGCTGGATTGCCGTCGGC
>JBASWU010000046.1:0-8392 GCA_049276635.1 Solirubrobacterales bacterium
GGCCGGCGGCGCACAGCCGGCCAATGACTCGACCGCTCTGATCACCGCCGCCGCCAAGCAGCCGTTCAGCCCGCCATTCGGCCTCGTCCTCGGCGCGGCGCTGCTCGTGGTCGCCGTATCCGGTTTGTGGCTGCGAACGCGCGGCGGCGACGCGGACACGCAGCCGGATAAATGACTCAGGGTTGTCGGCGCGACGCGGCTAAGCCCACCCCGAGCCGCGGCCCCGTCGTCACGGCCACAAAACCAGCGGCTGCGGGATCGACACCGCCTTGAGCTGCCTGCGACTGCCCGGCCGCGCCAGAACCTTCACATGCATGTTGATAAACGTCGCCCTCCGGGCGCGGGCGCCTGCGACGCGGATCGACGCCGTGAACCTGCCGGTCCGGGGGTTGATCTTCACGGTGGCGAGCTTGACCGGTCTCGCCGCGCGGCCGCCGCAGCCGTCGTCGCGCTTGATGCTGACCCTTGCGGTCGGTCGCGCCGGCAGGACTACGTAACCGGCCACCTTGATTTTGCCCTTGCTGAACCTCACCGAGTTGGCGATCAGCCTGCGCGTCAGCGACTGCCACGGGGTCACCGTGTCGCCGGCGATCACGCGGTAGCGCGCGCGCTTCGATGCCGGCGCCGGCCTGGCGGGGCGGGGTACGCGTATCGCGAAGAAGCCGTACTCGTCGACCGTGGCGGTGCCGGCGATCTTTTTGCCCGTCGGCATGTACTGAACTGCAATCGTCTTGCCGTAGAGTGCCGCGCGCGTGACGCCTTGGATCACGCTGTGGCGGCCGTCGGCGAACACGCTGGTGATCACAACGTTTTTGGCGCAGCTCGGCAATGACTCGGCGTTGACCGGCGGCGTTTCGACGTACGGCGTTTCGAGGTACGGGTTTTCTGGGCTCGCACCGGCGGCGCCGGTCGGCGGCACAGGGGCGAGCGGAATCGCCACGGCGATAAGAACCATCGCGGTGCCGGCGACGAACCCTCGCCGGGCGCTGAGAATGCGAAATCGATTGACCATGCCGAGGTTTCTCGCGGGTGGCGTCGGCTGCCCTCCCGCATTGCTGTATCCAACGTAACCCCGATTTTCGGAAAAAGCCAGCACTCACGGCGAATTTTGCAAAATCGATATCGGTGCGATCCGGCCGGCGCGGCGTTGTCGGCGCGGTTTGCCCGGCGCCTCGATCTCGCCGGTCCGGTCGCCGAGGAGTGTGGGGGTGCCATCTCCGCCCGCCGCGGAGTCGGGGAAACCGCGGCGGGCGGGAGGGGGAGTGCGGCACCGCTCCCGGCAAAGCGGCTGACCGACGGCCGAGTCGCCAGTCAAGCTCCACCCGCGCTGAAATTAGAAGCGCGGCACGGCGGCGCAGTTAGACGCCGGTACAAAGTTTCGACTTCGTTATTGGACACCGAACAGAGATGCCTCGCCGGCGTCTCTCCGACGGGCGGAGGACCCGTTTAAAAGTTCCGTCCTCACACGAACGTATGTTCTCGTGATGACGAAGCAGGCCAGTAAATCCGGTGGCGTCGTTTTCGCCTGCGCCGAGTGCGGAACGGTCGAGGCTAAATGGCACGGCCGCTGCCCGGGTTGCGGTGAATGGAACACACTGGTAGAGGAAAAAACGGTCGAGCCGATCGGCCGGCGGCGAGGGAACACTCCGGCGCGGGCGGCTGATGCCGCGCCGGCGCATATCTCCGGACCCGTTTTGCTGAGCGACGTGCAACCCGGCCGGGAATCGCGCATTCGCACGGGCATCGGAGAGTTCGATCGCGTGCTCGGCGGTGGCATCGTCCCCGGCTCCCTGGTGCTGATCGGCGGGTCGCCGGGCATCGGCAAGTCAACGCTGACCGGTGACGCACTCGGCAAGCTCGTCGCCTCCGGCGATCAGGTGCTCTACGTCTCCGGCGAGGAGTCACCCGAGCAGATTCGCATGCGCCACGAACGTCTCGGCCTGCACGCGCTTCGCGTGCCCGCGCTCGCCGAGACCGACCTCGATTCGGTGCTCGCGACCATCGACGACCACCGGCCGGCGGTCGTAGTCATCGACAGCGTGCAAACGCTCTACTGTCCCGACCTGACGGGCGCGCCGGGTTCGGTGGGCCAGGTCCGCGAGGTCGCCGCGCGACTGATGCAGCTGGCTAAGACCCGCCAGATCGCGATGCTCCTGGTTGGGCACGTCACCAAAGAAGGCTCGCTCGCCGGCCCGCGCGTGCTCGAGCACCTGGTCGACTGTGTCTTGCAGTTCGAGGGCGAGCGCGAGCGGAGCTACCGCACCCTGCGCGCCACCAAAAACCGCTTCGGCTCCACGAATGAGGTCGGCGTCTTCGAAATGTCATCCGGCGGATTGGTCGAGATCCAGGACGCGTCGGCTCGCTTCGTCGGCGAGGCGACCGGCAACCCGGGGTCGGTCGTGCTCTGCGCGATGGAGGGTACGCGGCCGCTGCTGGTCGAGATCCAGGCGCTGGTCGCGGCGACCGACATCGTTCCGGCACGCCGCGTCGTAAACGGGATCGACCGCAATCGCCTGGCGCTGGTGCTGGCTGTGCTCGCGCGCCACGCGCGGGTCAACCTCGGCTCTCACGACGTTTTCGTCAACGTCGCCGGCGGCGTGCGGATCGACGAACCGGCCGCCGATCTGGCGATCGCGCTGGCCGTGGTCTCCGCGGCGCGCGGACAGGCGCTAGCCGACGGTGACCTTCCGCTCGCGTGCTTCGGCGAGGTCGGGTTGACCGGAGAACTGCGCGGCGTGCCGCACGCCGACCGGCGTGGCGATGAGGCGGCCAAGTTCGGGTTACGCCGGGTGATCCTGCCCGCCGAGCGCGATCGACCCGGCGGGGCGCAGGGGCTCAAACAGGCGTTGGCCCAGGCGTTTATGCCCGTCGCGGCGCCGGCCGGCTGATCTAGTCGCCGGGCGTGCTGTTTCAGTCCGCCGGCAGCGAAGCGAACCCGGCTGCCGGTTGCGCTTATCGCGATCCCCGCTTACGCTGGCAACGCCATGGATCGCGCCGGCGAAACCTTTTCCGAGCAGTCCGACGACCAGCCTCTGGAATGGACCTGGGTCGAGCGCAAGCTGATCACCAGCGGCAGCTACTGGCTGGTGACGACCAAGCCCGATGGGGGGCCGCACGCGCGCCCGGTGTGGGGGGTTTACCACGACCACACGATCTGGTTCAGCACCGGTCGTTCATCGGTCAAGGGGCGCAACCTGGCCGCCGATCCGCGCTGTGTGCTGCACGTCGAGAGCGCGGACGATGTCGTGATCATCGACGGAACCGCCGAACTCGTCGAGACCTGGGACAAGGTCTTCGAGTCAGAGCCGTCGCGCACGGTCCTGCACACCTACATGGGCAAATACGTCATGACCGAAGCGGAGCTCGCGCCCAGCGGCGAACTATCAGACGCCGCTCTCTATCGCGTCTGGCCGCACGTGATCAACGCGTGGCTCGAGGGCGCCTATCCGACGACGCAGTCGCGATGGGTGCTCGACGTACACTCGGCCGGCTCGGCCGGCCGGTAACGGCGTACTGAAAAAGCCTATTTCCCGAGCCGATCCAGAGCCGGGGGATAACCGTCGTCAGGTCGTCTCACGGTGCTTCGTCGTGCCAGCGAGAAAAAGCACCGCCAGGGGCGTTCTCCAAGGATTTTCCCGCGATCACCTACAATCCATGGGATGGTGCAGCGTGTCGTAGAGGATTCAGTAGACTTCCACACGCGACTAGAGCCCAAGCTTCTCAGGGTGCTCGAGATGGTCGCCCCGGGCACATTCATTCGCGAGGGCATCGACGATGTCCTCCAAGGTGGCACCGGCGCGCTGATGATCATCGGCGAACCAGAAGAACTCGCCTTCATGTTCTCCGGCGGCATCCGGCTCGACCTCGACTACACGCCGGCGATGCTGTATCAGCTGGCGAAAATGGACGGCGCGATCATCCTCAGCGCGAACGCCGGCAAGATCGCCTGGGCGAACGTCCAACTGATGCCCGACCCAACGATCCACTCGGTCGAAACCGGTACCCGGCACCGTACCGCCGAGCGTGTCGCCAAACAGAGCGATGCGATCGTGCTGGCGATCTCGGCCCGCCGCGAAGTGGTCAGCTTGTACGTCGACACCAGTAAGTACGTGATGGTCGACATTCCCGAAGTGCTGGCCAAGGCCAATCAGGCGCTCGCGACGCTCGACAAGTACCGGCGGCGTCTCGACCAGGTGTCGGCCCGCCTCACGCTGCTCGAGTTCGAGGGCCGTGCATACATGCACGACATGCTGACGGTCCTGCAACGCGCGGAGCTGATCACGCGCATGAGCGTGGAGGTCGAGCGTTACATCGTCGAGCTCGGCTCCGAGGGCCGTCTGATCGAGATGCAGCTCGAAGAGACGATGATCGGCGTCGCCGCCGAAAAGTTCGGTCTGGCACGCGACTACATCGCAACCGACACCGACGATATGTACGCCCAGGTCGTCGACCAGCTTGCCCGCATGGGCCACCAGGACCTTCTCGACTTCGGTCGTCTCGCCGAGCTGCTCGGATACGACCGCAAGATGAACACCATCGACCACGCGGTCGCGCCGCGTGGCTATCGCATTCTGTCGCGCATTCCGCGGCTGCCCAAGCTGATCGTGCAGGACATCGTCAACGCGTTTGGCGGCCTGGACGAACTTCTAGCGGCCGACGACTCCGAGCTCGAAGCTGTGGAGGGCGTCGGCGACACCCGTGCCAAAGACATTCGCGAAGGGCTAAAGCGCCTTCAAGAGATCAACATGGTCGATCGCTACATGCAGGCCTAGTGCCCGCGAACCAGCGTTCGACCACCCTAGAGGAGGGGATCGGTATTTCCGATGCAGAAGTAATCGACATGGAGTTTGACGACCTCGAGTTGGTGCCCAAGGCGCCGGCGATGAGGTTCAAGATCGGCGACAAGGTCGTCTACCCGCACCACGGCGCCGGCAAGGTCATCAAGAAAGAAAAGAAGATCCTGCTCGGCGAGAAGCGCGATTATCTGACGATTCAGATCCTGCACAACGACATGACCGTGATGGTTCCGTGCGAGAACACCGGCGTAGCCGGACTTCGCCGTGTGATCGACCACGCGACGGTCAAAAAGGTCGTCGCGGTGCTGCAGGACGCGGTTTCCGAAATGCCGGGCAACTGGAACCGCCGCTTCAAGCACAACCGCGAAAAGATCCGCACCGGCGACATCTTCGAGCTCGCCGAGGTGATTCGCAACCTCGCCGCGCTCGAGGCCGACAAGGGGCTTTCATCCGGCGAAAAGCAGATGTTCGTCCGCGCCAAGCGGATCCTCGCCAGTGAGTTCATGTACGCGCTGGATCTCAGCGAGGAAGACTCCGAAGCGCACGTCGACGAACTACTGGCTCAGCGCGAGGACGCTGCGGTAGTCGCTTAGCGCCTGATCCGCCGGAGGAGTGGGGATGACCGCCGCCGACCCGGCCTCGGCGCCGACGGCGCTTGTCGCCGCCGGCGGCTCGGGCGAACGTCTGGGGGCCGGCGGCCCCAAGGCACTTGTTCCGTGTGCCGGCAAGCCGCTGCTCGCGTGGTGTCTCGACGCCTTTCTGCGCTCGGACTCGATCGATCGCGTGGTCGTAGCGATCGTCATGGACGCTCACGACGAGTTCGAGGAGGCGGTCGGCCCGGCCCGCGCGGCCGGGCTCGAAGTGGTCCTCACCGCCGGCGGTCCGAGCCGCTCGCACTCGGTGAAATCGGCGCTGCGGCTCGCGCTCGCCGGCCCGTCCGGTGACGGCCCGGCCGCGTGGCCTTCGGCGGTGCTCGTGCATGACGCGGCCCGGCCGCTGGCCGGCCCGCGATTGATCGATGAGTGCGTCGGCCGGATCACCGGCGATCACTCGATCGAAGCGGTCGTGCCGGCGGCTCGCGTCGTCGACACGATCAAGACGGCCGGCGCCGACCTGATCGTGGAGTCGACCCTGGATCGAGCGAGCCTGTGGGCCGTCCAGACCCCCCAGGCGTTTGACGCTCGCGCACTCGCCCGCGTCCTCGGTCTCGGTCCCGGTGGCGACACGACTGGCGACGAGGCAATCGCCGCGGCGACCGACGACGCCTCACTGATCGAGAGCGCCGGCGGGCGAGTGGCGATCCTCCCTCACCGTGAGCCGAACCCGAAGGTAACGACGCCGGCCGATCTCGCCGAGGTCGAGCGACTACTCGCCGCCGCCGGCCGTTAACTCCGCGGCTTTTCGCGCGCGTTGAGATCGTCGCGCGCCGTGCGTTCGACCAGCGACTTGAGAGTGGACTCGAGCTCGTCGATGTCGAACGGCTTGACGATGTAGGCGTCGGCTCCGAGATCGAGTGCGAGCAGGCGATCTTCCTGCTCGCCGCGGGCGGTTAGCATCACGACCGGAATCGCGGCGGTACGCGGATCGGTCTTCAACTTGACGCAGAGTTCGTGACCCTGAATCACCGGCATCACCCAGTCGATGACCGCGACGTCGGGCCGATGCTCGTGGATCGCGTCGAGCGCCTCCTGGCCGTCGGCGGCGGCCAGGACACGGAACCCGCGGGTGCCGAGTCGCGCGATCAGCAGTGCGCGAATGTCGTCATTGTCGTCGGCGACGATTACCAGCGGCTGCTCGCCGGGCGGTGCTGGATCGTTATTTCCGCCGAGATTCATCGTCGATGGCCGAGGCGTCGCGGCCTGGAGAACTCGCGCGCCGATAGGTCGAAATGTAACAATAAGTCTGCGTGGTGGATACTTGATGCGCGAGCGCCGGCAAAGTGAGGCCGAGCGTCCGTTCAAAGCACCACGACTGGAAATGGAATGCCGCGGAACACGGCGATGAACAAACGCAAGCCGCTCAGCTTCAGGCGCCTTATGCGCATGAGTCTCATGGCGCAGGTCGCGGTGATCGCCCTGGTCTTGGCGTTCGCCGGCTGGGACGCGCTTTCCACGGTTCAGAGATCCGAGGAGTTCAAGGAAAGCTCGAGCGACGTGCTGCTGATGCGCAGCGTTCAACGCGAGTTCGATCGCGGCCGCACCGCGCTGCGCGAGTACGCCTATTCCGGAGACGTCTTCAAGCTCGGGCCGTTTACCAATTCGCGCGGTGAGGTGCTCAAGGTTTCAGCCGATCTCGGTCGGCACCTCGACGCCGGAACTCGCTTCCGCATCGCCAGCTACATCAGCGCGATCACAAATTTCCTCTCGACGACCGGTGAAGCGACGGTTGAGTTCGTACGCTCCGGCGACCAGAAAGCCGCCAGGAACCTGCTCAACGACCAGGCCACACTTCGCAGCCTCGCCACGATCAACGCCGAGGGCGGTGCGCTTCAAGACCGGCTGCTCGCGCGCCAGCGTGCGGCCGAACGGGCGGTCACCAATCGCCAGGTCGTCAACGTCACCCTGATCGGATTGTCCGGACTGCTGGTGCTCGGAGCCGGGCTCGCGATGATGTTGTGGATTCGCGCGCAGATGATGCTTCCCTTGGACGATCTGGCGACGGCCTCGCGCAAGCTCGGGCACGGCGAGCTTTCGGCGCGCGTCAAGCCGGGAGGTGTCAGCGAAATCGCGCTGGCCGGCAGCGCCTTCAACCAGATGGCCGACGAGGTCGAGCAGCACGTGCGGCAGTTGCAGGACATGTCTGCGGCGCGCAGCCGTTTCGTTTCGTCGGTCTCGCACGAGCTGCGTACGCCGATCACGTCCCTGCGCGGCTACCTCGAGCTGCTGGCGGGGGGCGAGGCCGGCGAGCTTGCCAGCGATCAGATGCACTACGTGCGCATCGCCGAGCGCAACGCCCGCCAGCTCGACGAGCTGATCAACGATCTGCTGACGCTGTCGCGTATCCAGAGCGGCCGCATCTCGCTTAAACCCGTACCGGTCGACATCCGCGGCCTGCTACGCGAGCTGAAGGCCGAGATGATGCCGATCGCGATCGAGAGGCAGGTCGACCTAGTGCTCGTCGACACCGGTGACCTGATCGTTTCCGGTGACCCGCTTCGCCTCAAGCAGGCGTTTGGGAACTTGATCGGCAACGCGATCAAGTACAGCCCCGATCAGCAGACGGTCGTGGTGCGGGCGTTTCGCATCGACCACCAGGTCGTCGTTTCGGTGGTCGACTGGGGGGCGGGCATCCCCAAGGACGAGTTGCCGAAAATCGCCGAGCCGTTCTTCCGATCGAGCGCGACGCAGCAGATTCCGGGGACCGGTCTCGGACTAGCGATCGCCAAGCAAATGATTGAGCTGCATGGCGGGCGCTTGGCTGTCGAGAGCGAATACGGCTCGGGGTCAACCTTCAACGCGTATCTGCCGCTACGCAATGACGACGCTGCGCCCGGAGAGCTCGACCGACCGGGCGACCCCTGTGCCGGCCCAGAGTCCGCGACCGTCGGCCAGGCGGCGGCCGGCCACGCGGCCGACTCGGGCCCAGCCGGCGATGGC
>JBASWU010000047.1:0-7524 GCA_049276635.1 Solirubrobacterales bacterium
CTGCCGCACGCCGCGGCCGAACACGATCGCCGAGCAGCTCGCCGGCGACGGCGCGGTCGCGTTCGTCGTCACGAGCGGCGGGACGATCGCGAGCTTCGCCGGGTGGGGCGCGGTGCATGACGACGTAACCGGCCGCTGGCGCCGGGCCGGGGACCGGCTGGTGCGCGAGTTCGAACCGCGCCTCGAAAACCTGGCCGCCTTCGGCTCCGCGTTGCCCGAAGCCGCCGTCGATGCGATCGCGGCCGCCGGACTCGTGGCCGCCGACATCAAGCACGCGGCCTTCGCCGGACCGGATCCCCGTGCCCCGATGACCGCCGTCACCGGCGCCGGACTGGCACGCGAAACGCTTGTGAAACCGCTGATCTCAGAACTCGGCGACGCCGGTGCCGCCGCTCCCGGTCTGGCGCTCGCGCGCACGCTGGAGACGGCGGCGGCGGGCGACCACGTTCTCGTCGGCGGTGCGGGCGACGGGGCCGAGGCCGCCGTTCTGACTCGCGGGCCGGCGACGATCGGCGAGCCGCTGACCGCGGCGCTGCGCGAGCGGCGCGAGCTGCCGTCGTACGTCGCATACCTGGCCGCGCGCGATCTGCTCGTCTCCGAGACCGGCGAGGGCGACGTCGACGTCAGCCCGGTCGCCTACCATCGCCGCCGCCGCTCGATCCTCGCCCGTTACGGCGGCCGCTGCGGCGAGTGCGGCGTCGTCCAGTTTCCGCCGGCCGACAGCTGCGTCGCATGCAGCGCGCGCGGGACGCTCGAGAGTCACCGGCTGTCGGATCGCGGCACGCTCTACACCTACACCGTCGACCACCTGATCGCCGGCGGCTACGACGAGCGCGGCGTGCCTCGGTGTGTCATCGACCTCGACGGCGGCGGCCGTTTCTACGCCTCGATGACCGAATGGGACCCCGATCAGCTGGCTGTCGGGATGCCCGTCGAGCTGGCCTTTCGCGTACGCGGCCGGGGCGGCGGCTTCATCAACTACGGCTGGAAGTGCAGGCCGGCGGTAGCGGCGCGATGACCACGGGCATCAAAAACCGCGCCGCCGTGGCCGGCGTCGGCGCCACGGCCTTCGCCGAGCACTGGGATCGCGATACCTACAGTCTGCTCGCCGAGGCGTCGCATGAGGCGATCGAGGACGCCGGTCTGACACTCGGCGACGTCGAGGCCGCCTGGGTCGGGATCAACTACCCGTTCACCGGGGTGGCCGGCTCGACGGTGGCCGACGCCCTGCGTATCTACGGGCGGCCGATCACACGCGTCGAGAACTACTGCGCCTCGGGGATGGACGCTTTTCGCAACGCCTGTTTCGCCGTCGCCGCCGGCGTCTACGACACCGTGCTGGCCTGCGGCGTCGAGAAAATCACCGATCAGGGTTCGGCCGGACTGCCGATGCTCGGGCGCGCCGACCCGGTGCTCGAGCGACCGTCCGCGCCGGGGCTGTTCGCGCTGGCCGCGACACGGGCGTTCGCCGAGTGGGGCTGGACCGAGCGCGACATCGCCGAGGTCGCGGTCAAGAACCACGCCAACGGCGTCGCCCACCCTAAGGCCCACTTTCGCCAGGAGATCACGATCGAGCAGGCCCTTGCCGCACCGGAGATCTCTTCGCCGCTGCGGCGTTTCGATTGCTGTGCCGTCTCCGACGGGGCCGCCGCCGTTGTGATCACGCGCCCGGAGGTCGCCCGTCAACTGCCCCACAAAGACAACCTCGTGCTGGTCCAGGCCAACCAGCTCGCGGTCTTCACCGCCCATCCCCATTTCGACCCGGGATTCGACTATCTCGGTTTTCCGTCAACGCGCGAGGCCGCCCGCCGCGCCTACGAGGAGGCCGGCATCAGCGATCCGGCGTCCGAGGTGGACCTGGCCGAGTGTCACGACTGCTTCACGATCACCGAGCTCTTGAACACCCAGGATCTCGGCTTCTGCGAACAGGGGGACGCCGCTCGTTTCGTTCGCGAGGGCCATACGCAAGTCGGCGGCACGGTCGCCGTCAACGCCTCCGGCGGGCTGAAGTGCTTCGGCCACCCGATCGGGGCAACCGGCTGCCGGATGATCTACGAGGTGACCCGCCAGCTCCAGGGCCGCGCGCTCGGACGTCAGGTTCCCGATGCGCGCATCGGCGTCGCGCACAACCTCGGCGGCCCCGGCGCGGTGGCCGCCGTCACCGTGCTGGCCCGCGATCGGTGAGTGCCCCGTCCGACCGTGATCGCGGCCGTCAATCGGCGGTTCGCCGGTGCCCGGGCGAAATCGCCCGCCTTGCCATGCGATAGGCGACGTATGCGCAGAGGCCGGCGAACAGCAGCTCGAGCGTTCGCTGGGGCAGGGCGTTAGCCGCATACGACGCGGCGATCGCACCCGGCAGCGAGAGAGCGCCGACGATCAGACCATCGCCGACGGCGACGTTGCCGTATCCCTTCTGCCGGTAGGCCCCGACCAGCGCCACCGGCACGATCGCCAGCAACGAGGTCGCCTGCGCCTCGGCCTGGCCGAGCCCGAAGGCGAAGACCAGCGCCGGCACGAACAGCACGCCGCCGCCGACGCCGAACAGCCCACTGACGACGCCGGCGGCGAAGCCGATCGCGATCACCTCGAAGATCTCCATCAGTCGACCACGTAGAGCACCGCTATCGACAGTGCCAGGACCGAAAACATCGCCGCCAGCACCCGGTCGCCAAGGCGCTGTTGAACCGCGGTCCCCACGACTACGCCGGCGATCGCGGGGGTGCCGATCAGGATGCCCTTGGCGACGTCGACGCTGCCGAAGAACAAGTGGCCGGCAACGGCGAAGCTCGCGACCAGCGAGATCGCCAGCAGCGACGTTCCCGTGGCCAGCTTCTCGTTGTAGCCGCGCCAGAGAACCAGCAGCGGGACGATCACGGTGCCGCCGCCGACACCGAACATTCCCGAGAAGATTCCGCCGGCCAGCCCAATAGCCGCCAGCTGCGCGATCCCGCCGGATCGCCCGTTGTCCGACCCGGCATACCGCATCCATAGGCGATACTAGACCGGTGACGACGGACGCACTTAACGCCTGGCGCGGCGCGGCGCGCGAGACACCCGGCAGCGTGGCCCTGTTCTGCGACGTCGACGGGACGCTCGCGCCTGTCGTTCCGCGTGCCGACGAGGCCCGCGTGCCGCTCGAGGTCAGCCGCCTGCTTGGGCGGCTTTCGGCCAAGCTCGCACTGGTCGCCTGCGTCTCCGGACGCACCGCGGCGGACGCCAAGCGGCTGGTCGGAGTCGGCGGTGTGGTCTACGCCGGCGCCCACGGCGCCGAACTGCTCGACCCCGCGACCGGCGAGATCGAACGTACGCCGGAGCTCGAGGCCTGGCGCGAGCCGATCCACCGTTTCGCCTCGGGTCTAGACGCAGCCGAGCTGCGGCGCGCCGGCGTACGACTGGAAGACAAGGACTTCATCCAGGCGCTGCACTGGCGCGGCGCCGAGGATGACGAGATCGCCGAAGCCCTTGTGCGTCAGGTCGAGACCGCGGCGATCGATCAGGGTTTCGAGATCCACTACGGTCGCAAGGTGATCGAGATCCGCCCGCCGGTGCATTTCAACAAGGGTGTCGCCGTTAGCCGCCTGATCGAGACCCACGCGATCGATCACGCCGCCTACGTCGGCGACGACATGACCGACGTCGACGCCTTTGACGCGCTGCACCGGCTGCGCGCGCAGCAGTCGCTCGCCACGGCACTGTGTATCGGCGTCTCCTCGGAAGAGCAGCCGTCGGCGCTCGCTCAGCGGGCCGACGTGATGGTCGCCGGACCGGCCGGCGTCACCGAGATTCTTCGTTCGATCTGATTCGCGCGATGCGATTCTGTGAGTACCTCAGAACCACGGTCCTGCTGCTGGGCACATCCTCGCTGGCGCTGCTGGTGATCTCGATCGGCGCGATCTTGCGCGAGGGCAGCGCCGTCTTGTTGATCTTCGCGCTGAGCTGGATCGTCATCTCGGTATTGATCGGCGCGTGGCTCGGCCGCGGCGCCGGCGCGATGGAGTCGATCGGCGTGCTGCTGTCACGCTCCAGGCCGGAGCCGGTGTTTCCGAAGATCGAACCCGGAGCGGTACTGATATCGCGGTTGTGGCCGGTGCTGGCGATCGCCGTGGTCGCCGGACTCGCCTCGCTCTGGATCCCGACAATCGCGATCGTCACCGCCGGATATGGCTTGATCTGGTCGCTGGCGTGGCGCAAACAAGCGCTCGCCGTCGAGGCGATCGAGGTTCGCGACTCCGTGCATTTCTGGATCGTCAGGACATCGGCGCTCAAGCAGCCCAAGCTCGTGCGCGTCCCGGGAATGTGAGCGCCGCCGCGGGCCCCCGGTCGTTAGGGTGTCGCATCCGATGCCGTTGACTCAACCCGTGGACACGCACGTCTGGCTGATCCTGCCGACCTACAACGAAGCCGAGAACATCGGTCCGATGGTCGCCGCCGCCGCGCAGCGGCTGAGCGAGAACGTCCGCGACCACACGATTCTGATCGTCGACGACAACTCGCCCGACGGGACCGGCGCGGCCGCCGACCTGCTCGCCGAGAGCTACCCGACCGTGCGCGTTTTGCACCGCATTGAAAAGCAGGGCCTCGGGCGCGCTTACCTCGCCGGGTTTGAGCTCGCGCTCGAGGGAGGCGCCGAACTGATCGTCGAGATGGACGCCGATTTCTCGCACGATCCGCGCGACCTCGGGCGCCTGATCCGCGCGGCGCACGGCGAGTGCGATCTCGCGATCGGGTCGCGCTATGTGCCCGGTGGCGGGATTCGCGACTGGGGGTTGGGGCGACGGCTGTTGAGCCGGGCCGGCTGCCAGTACGCGCGCGCGATTCTTGGAATCGACGTGCGCGACCTAACCGGCGGATTCAAGTGCTTCAGGCGCGAGACGCTCGAGGCGATCGACCTGCAACGCGTGATTTCCAACGGTTACGGATTTCAGATCGAGCTGACCTACCGGGCGATCCGCGCCGGCATGCGGGTGCTCGAAGTACCGATCTGGTTCACCGAGCGCCGCGCCGGCGAATCGAAGATGAGTCCGCGGATCGCGATCGAGGCCGCGATCCGCGTCCCCGGTCTCAAGCGGCGGATAGACGCCGACTTCGACGCCCGCTAGCCGAGAGCGCCGAACCTACCAACGCTCGAGGTCGTCGGTGCCCGTCTGGAAGCGCGTGGCCGACGTGAACCGCCACGAGCGGCCGTTGTATTTGAGCGTCCCGGTCGCCGTGGCCGTGTACCAAGTGTCATTGTCGAGCCGATTTCGCGGCAGCAGCGCGAATCCGCCCTGCAGGTAGGCGGCGTGGGCGGACGACATGTCGGAGACCGACACCGGCACCGCCACCCCGGCGTCGCTGACGACATTCGCCGCGGCCACACTGGAACGAACCCGCTGCCAGTCCTTCCACGGTCCGTTCGGCGAGAACGTGATCGGCGTGCCGAGTTGCGCGGCTCCCGGCGCATCGGCAAGCGGATCGGGAAACTCGTTGGCGTCGAAGACCGGACCGTGCCCGGTGCTGCCTGTCGGGGGCCAGGCGTAAAGGGCCGGCTGACGCGCCCGCGCACGCTTGGACCGGCTGATCCCGCGCAGTACCTGTAGGCAGGCGTAGCCGTTGGAGGCGTTATAGCCGGATGCGCGCAACCGCGGCTGCAGCAGCGCCAGCCGGTGGTAGAGCGTGTCGCCCCATGCCGCGCTCGGCAACGCGCCCGGCTGCGAGATCACGCTCGCCGCGGCGGCCCGGGCGCCGGCGCGGGTGTAGTAAACGCTGGTGCGACGCTGGAAGTGGCCGAACTCGCCGGTGGAGCCCATGTAGCGGTTGTGCTGCCGGCAGCCGCGGTTGAGCTTGCGGCTGAATCTACGCACCGGCGGAATGCCCGATCGCGCGCGCATCGCGTTGAGATCGGCCAATGCCCGCCGCGGACTGATCGCCGCGCCGGCCGCGGGCGGCATAAGCATCGCCGGCAGCAACGCGAACGCGCCAGCAAGCAGCGTCGCCAAAACGTATCGGCGCCGAGGCGCGAACTGGGCCGAGACCGAGGAGGTCATCTGAACTGGAGTTCTGGTCCACATGCGAGAGTCCTTCGGAGTCCGGTAGCAAAGCAGGTCGGCCGGCGGGATTTTCGCGATTATTGTCCACTCACACCAGCTGGCGTAGGTGCCGCTATACTTTCTGAAGTATTGGAAACAAGACCGGGAAAGAGAGTCCCAGACACACCATGGCCGAAATTTCAACAGTGACCGACGCCAATTTCCAGACCGAGGTCGTCGAGGCCGACAAGCCCGTCCTCGTCGACTTCTGGGCCCCTTGGTGCGGCCCCTGCCGCATGGTCGCCCCGGTGCTCGAGGAGATCCAGCAGGAACGCGGTGACGCGATCCAGATCGTCAAACTCAACGTCGACGAGAACCCGGAGACCGCGGCGAAGTTCCAGGTGATGTCGATCCCGACGCTGATCCTGTTCAAGGATGGCGCGGTCGCCCACAAGGTGATCGGCGCGCTGCCGAAGCGCCGTCTCGAGGCCGAGCTCGAGCCGTCGCTCGCCTGAGCTAACGACCGCACATAACCCGCTGCTCAACCCACCGGCGAAAGGCCCGCGATCCGGGTCTTTCGCCGTTTCGGCGGCCCAGGTGGGAAGCGCGGCGATAGGATCGCGCGATGCCAGTCATCACCATAAAGATGTTTGAAGGCCGCACCCGCGAACAGAAGGACGAGATCGCCAAGCAGGTCACCAGGACGATGGTCGAAGTCGCCAAGACCACCGAGGACCACTGCTGGGTCGTCTTCGAGGACATGAAGAAAGTCGACCTCGCGATCGCCGGCCAACTGCAAGACGAAGTCTAGGGCCGGCGCTCACGCCGACGGTGTCGCCCGCGCGACCAGGCGCGGCCGGGGGCCGGTCAGACGCCCGGCAACTTGCTCGGGTCGATCGTCTGACCGCCCGGCGGCGTCGAGTCGATGCCGGTCGACCCGGTTGATCCGCTCGTGCCCGGAACCGAAGTCGCGCCGGGCGCGGTCGAGGTCGCTCCCGTCGCCCCGTTTGTAGCACCGCTACCGCCGGTCGCGCCGGCGGCGGACGGGGCGAAGATGTACTGGCCGTTGTCGAGGCGATAAACCTTGCCGACCTCCTGGCCCTGGCCCTTGCCATCGGCCGGACTGCTCGGCGGCTGACCCTGCAGCGGTGTGCCGTTGACGCCGCCCTGGGGCGTGATCAAGTTGGTCGCGCCGATCGACGACAACGCCGCCAGCAACAGCCCAACCGCCAACACGAGCGAGAGGTCGAAAAGGTTGATCAGTCCGTCGAGCGGATCGCCGGCCTTGTCGGTGCGGCGGCCGGCGACGCTTCCGGGTGTTGGCGTGACCTTCATCGTGACGGCTCTCGCCTACGCCTCGCCGTCGCCGTCTCGCTTTTCGCCGGTCGCCGGGTCTGCGCGATCGGGCGGCGGCGAGGGCGCGGCGGCGGCCGGAGCGTCCGGGATGCTCGGAGACTTGCCGTCGGCAGGGGCGTCCGGGATGCTCGGCGACTTGTTGGCGGCGGGGGCGACGGGC
>JBASWU010000048.1:0-12291 GCA_049276635.1 Solirubrobacterales bacterium
GCGCTTCGGCGCCCGCGTCCGGCGATCACGGCGAGTTGGTCGTCACCCGCGACTTCGGCGCGAAGTCCGTCGCCGGCACGCGAACGACGCCGGTGACCGCCGGACTGACGGCGATGCGTCAGCTCCAATCGAGCGCCAAGACCGAGACCGCCTACGGCGGCAAGTTCGTGACGTCGATCAACGGATTCAAACAGGACATCTCCGGCGGGCTCGACTGGCTATTTTACGTCGACGGGATCGAGGCCGAAATCGGCGCCGCGAGCACGCGCCTGCGGGCCGGACAGATCGTGCAGTGGGACTACCACCGGTGGAGAGACGTCGAGACCGGTGGAGCGATCGTCGGCGCTTTCCCGCGGCCGCTGTCCTCGCGCGGGGTTTCGCTCGAATGCCTCCCGGCGGCGTCGGTCGCCTGTGACACCGTGCGCACAATGCTCAAGCGCGCAGCCGTGGAGCTTGAAAAACCCACGTCTAAGCACGCGGTCCGCATGTTCGTCGGACGCTGGGCCGAGATCTCGACCGCCGACGGCGTTCCCGGTCTCGGCGAACGCGGCGCCGAGAACGGTGCCTTCGCGCAGTTCTCCGGCAAGGCCGGCGCGGGCGGCCTCGCGCTGTTTGGCGACGACGGCAAGATCGCGCGGACCCTCGGAAGGGGGGCGGGACTGGTTGCGGCCTTCAACAAGGGCGACACGGTCACCTGGGTGGTCACCGGCGTCGACGAGCGGGGTGCCGTCGAGGCGGCGCGCACGCTCGGGTCGGGCGTGTTGGCCGGCAGGTTCGCGGTCGCCGTCACGGTCGACGGCGTGGTCGGGCTGCCGATCTCGGTGGAGCGCCGATCGTGAGCGCGACGACCGATGCGATCGTTCGCGGATTCTCGTTCGGATACCGCGACCGCGGCGGTGTCTTGCAGCAGACGCGCGCAACGCTGGTCGTGGCGTGGTGCGCGACGCTCGGCCTGATTGTGGTTTTGTACGAAAATCCACTCGTGCTGGCCGCGACCTTCGCGGCGACGCTGACGATCGCCCACCGCTGCCGCGTGCTCGGCGAGGTGCTGTTCGCCGTCGTTCTGGCCGCGCCGCTCGCGGCACTGACGGCAGTCATCAATCCGATCGCGTCGCAGCAAGGCCTGACCGTCCTGGTCGCCGGAATCGACCTGCCGGTGCTGGGCGTGATCGATATCACGCAAGAGGCGCTGGTCTACGGCCAGATCCTCGCGCTGCGCGGAGTCACGGTCTTCGCGATCTGTGCGCTCTACGTGAACACCGTCGACCCGGACGAGCTGTTGCGCGTGTTGCGCCGATTCTCCGTGCGCTCGGCGATCACCGCGTCGCTGGCCGTCAGGTTCGTGCCGGTGCTCGCTCGCGACGGGCTGCGTCTGTCGGAGGCGCGGGAGTGCCGCCCGGGCAAAAAACCCGGCGCCCGCGCGATCGTGCGCGCGATGTTCGCCCGCTCGCTCGACCGGGCAGGCGACTCGGCCCTGGCGCTGGAGACCCGCGGCTACGCGCTGGCCGGTCCGCTACGTCTGGACCGGCGGCGCTGGCGGGCGGCGGATCGCGCCGTCGCGCTCTCGGCGCTGGCGCTGTTTGGCTTGATGATCGCCGGTCGTGTCGCCGGTCTCGCGGGATTTGAGGACTACCCGCTGACCGTGATCGAGACCGGCCCACAGGACGCCGGCTTCGCGCTGCTGATCGCCGCGGCTGCGGCCGTACCGCCGTGGCTGATCGGCCAGAGGGATTCTGCCGCCGGCGGCGGGAACCGGCGGGCACGGCGATGACCGATCACTGGTCGCGTGTGACGGACGACGCCCCGGCGCTGCGGTTTGAGGCGTTTTCATACAGCTACCCCAACGCCGGTGCCGAGGGACTCGCCGGGCTGTCGCTCACGGTCGAGCCCGGGGCCTTCGTACTGGTCTGCGGCCGGTCGGGATCCGGTAAATCAACCCTATTGCGCGCCGCGAGCGGCCTGATCCCGCATCATTTCGGCGGCGTCGCCGGTGGTGAGGCGTTTGTCTGCGGCCGTGACCTGCGCACCAACGGCGCCGCCGAGTTGTCGGCGGTCTGCGGCACGGTGCTTCAGGATCCCGAGGTTCAGATCGTGATGGGCGGCGTCCGTCACGAGATCGCCTTTCCGCTTGAGAACCTCGGCTGGCCTCCGGCCGAGGTCCGTGTCGCCGTCGAAGAGACCGCACTCGCCCTCGGAATTCACGAACTGCTCGACCGCCGTACGGCCGAGCTCTCCGCCGGTGAGTTGCAGCGCGTCGTGCTTGCCGCTGCTCTGGCGGCGCGTCCGCGATTGCTGGTGCTCGACGAGCCGACGTCGCAACTCGACCCCGTGGTCGCCGACGAACTACTGGCGACGCTCCGCCGGCTCAACGCCGATTGGGGCACGACGATCCTGATCGCCGAGCATCGCATCGAGCGGCTGATCGAGTTCGCCGACCGGGTGATCGTGTTCGAGGATGGTCGGGTCGCGCATGACTCCGAGCCGGCCGGGTTTCTCGGCTGGGCGGCGGAAACCGCGTCACGACGGTGGCTGCTCACGCCGACGGCGCGGATGTTCGCCGCCGCCGGGCTCCGGCCGCTGCCGGTCGGCGCCAAGCAGGCGCGCCGCATACTCGGCTCGCCGCCGGTCACGAAGTTGTCCGGGGGAGAGGAGGGGCCACGAGCCGCTGTGCGCGACGATCGCGGAGTGGCTCTCGCGCTCGAGCGGGTCACTCATACCTATGGTGCCGCGCCGAATCCAGCGTTAGACGGCGTCAGCCTGCGTTTCGCCCTCGGTGAGCGCGTCGCCCTGATGGGCGCAAACGGCTCCGGCAAGTCGACGCTGCTGCGCGTCGCTCGCTCACTTGTCGCGCCGACGACCGGCACCGTCGCCGCCGCGGGCTCGGTCGGGCTGCTGATGCAGAACCCCAATGACTACCTGATCCACGAGCGTGTCGCCGACGAGGCCCCGCTGCCGGGGCTGCGCCGATTTGGACTCGGTGAGTTGCTCGAACGCGACCCGCGCGACCTCTCCGGCGGTGAGCGCCAGCGTCTCGCTCTGGCGATCGTGACCCAGGACGATCCCGTGGCGTTGCTGCTCGACGAACCGACACGCGGCATGGACCGGGAACACAAGGCCGATCTCGCCGAGCTGCTGCGCGAGCTGGCGGATTCGGGCATCGCCATCGTCGTCGCCACCCACGACTCGGAGTTCGCCGCCGAGTTCGCCCGGCGCGTCGTTCTGCTCGGCGGCGGCCGTGTGCTCGCCGACGCGCCGGCGCGCGAGATCCTCGGCGGCGGCTGGCACTTCGCGACCGAGTGCGCGCGACTGCTCGGCGGCGGCGCGCTGACGCCCGAGCAGGGGGCGGACCTGCTGCGCGGCGGCTCGCCGTCGGTCGCCATACCGTCGGAAGCGGTGTCCGGCGCGCCTCCGTCTTTGGATGCGTCGAAGCAGACCGTGAGCTGGGCCGCGCGGTGAACTCTCACGCCGCATGGCAGCTGGCCAGCGCCGGCATCTTGATCGCCGCGCTTGGCGCTGGATTCGTCTGGTATGAGCGTTCACGCCCGTCGGCCCGCGTGGTCGCCGCGGTCGCGATGCTCGTGGCGTTCGCCGTGGTCGGCAGGATTGTGTTCGCGCCGTTTCCGAACGTCAAACCGACGACCGACATCGTGATCATCGCCGGCTTCGTTCTCGGCGCCGAGCCGGGGCTGATCGTCGGCGCGCTCGCCGCGCTGGTCTCGAACTTCTACTTCGCCCAGGGACCGTGGACGCCTTGGCAGATGTTCGCATGGGCGCTGTGCGGCGTTTTCGGCGCGCTGTTGGGGCGCGTGAGCCGGGGACGGATGAGCCGGCTGGCGCTGGCGCTTTGCTGCGCCGCGGCCGGCGCCGTCTACGGAGTGGTTCTCAACTTCGGGTCGGCCGTGAACTTTGGCGGATCGGACATCCTGACGTCCTTCTACGTGAACATGGCCCGGGCGATTCCGTTCGACATCGCTCATGCGGCCGGGAATTTCGCCTTCTTCATGCTCGCCGGACCGGCGCTGATCGCGATGCTCAATCGACTACGGCGGCGCTCGGAAGTCGTTTGGCCGAAAACAGCCAAAACCGGGCTTGGGGACGCGGTTACATGACTTAATCAGGACTCAACGCCCGCAAACGAAACCTTCGGCCGAAAAACCCGTTATTAGCTGGACAAGGCCGTCGTCGGGGCGGCCAAATGACGGTGAAAGGCCGGCCGCGAGTCGGCAATTGTTTGAAATGACGCTCGCAAACTCGCGAGAAAACTTGCAATTACCGAACGGTTACTTTATGATGGCAGTAGTTTGATCTGGACCGAAGAACCTGTACTCACGCCCGAAAAGTCCTTTTAGAAAGCGTCTTTTAGGACGCGTGGTTCAGCGCAACGGCCGGAACGAGCGAAGTTCGTCAGGGCGATGGGCCGAGGTCCGTCCCCGTCGCGAGAGCGAATCGCCGCGCGCAGTGCGTGGACAAAACGCCGTCAAATAACCACCGCGTCCAGACGACGCCACGGGAAGCAAGCAAACACCCGCCAAAACCGGTAATTTGAAGGCATAGCGAACTGAAACATCCGTCTCCGATAGCTTGTAACATTTAGTAACAAACTCATCCCCGCCCAATCCCCCGTCTTACCCCCCAAAACAGAGGATTTCCAGCCGAGACCATCCGGCGACGAGATTCTCAACACGCACCGATCGCAATGGGGCCCCCATCCCGGCGCGGCTCAATTTCAGCGGCTTGATCGCGGTTATTGACGGGCAGCGGTGCAGTGCGAGCCCATCCCACCCACGCAACGACAACAGGAACGCCAAGTGACCACATTCACGCATGAAATTTTTGAGATTCCGGAGATCGGCCTGCTTCTGGAGGCCGAGTCCGTCACCGAGGAGCGGTTGCTGGAGCTCGCCGAGATCCACGAATTGGATGACTCTCTGCTCGACGACCTGAAGTCGCGCCTCGTCGAGGCCGACGTCAGCGTCATCAAGGGCGAGGACGACGACGCCGACGCGCTCGCCGTCGAAAAGCGCGCGCTCAGCGACCACGCGATCAACGCCGAGCTTCCGAGCGATCTCACGCGCCACTTCATCAACCGCGCCAGCCGCCACAAGATCCTCACGCGCGAGCAAGAGGTGACACTGGCCAAGCGCATCGAGCGCGGAGACGAAGTCGCCAAGCGCCAGTTGATCGAAAACAACATGAAGCTCGTGATCAAGCTCGCCGGTAAGTACCGCGACCAGGGCCTCGAATTCGGAGACCTGATTCAGGAGGGCGTCATCGGCCTCAACCGCGCCGCCGAGAAGTTCGACTGGCGCAAGGGGTTCAAGTTCAGCACCTACGCGACCTGGTGGATCCGCCAGTCGATGCAGCGCGCCACGCAGAACCAGGGCCGCACGGTCCGGCTGCCGGTGCACGTCGCTCAGCAGCTGGCGAAGATCCAGAAGGCCAACCGCCGCCTGGCCGTCGAACTCGCGCGCGAGCCCACCGACGCCGAGATCGCCGAGGCGACTGACATGGACATCGAAGAGGTCGAGCGCGTCAAGCTCGCGGCGCTCAAGCCGACCAGTCTCTCGCTGCCGGTCGGCGAAGGCGACTCTGAGTTCGGCGACTTCCTCGAAGACGACGACGCGGTCACTCCCGAGGAGTACGCCGTCGAGGCCGAGCGTCAGCGCAAGATCACGCGTCTGCTTTCACGCCTGTCGCCCGACGAGCGCCACGTGCTCGCCGAGCGCTACGGGCTGGCCGGTGGCGAACCGCGCACCGCCGAGGCGATCGCCCGCGGATCGGGTATGACCGCCGCCCGCGTGCGCGAGATCGAGAATGCCGCACTCAAGCGCCTGGCCCAGGATCCCGAGGCCGTCGCGCTGCGCGCCGCGTAAATCAAATCGCGTTTTCGCGAGACCTATCGGAAAAGGCCCTGCTTCGGCGGGGCCTTTTCTTTAGGCCGTGGCGCACCCGACGGCCGGTCACGGTGTCGCCGCTCGCGGGTAGCGTTGAGCGCGATGATCGCCCGAGACACAGCAGTCGGCGCGCTGCCCGAGGAACAGTTCGATGTTCTCGTGATCGGTGGCGGGGTGACCGGCGCCGGTGTCGCCTTGGACGCCGCCAGCCGCGGCTACAGTGTCGCCCTGATCGAGCGCGACGACTTCGCCGCGGGCACCAGCAGCCGCTCGTCGAAGATGGTCCACGGCGGACTGCGCTACCTGCAGAACTTCGACATCGCGCTCGTGCGCGAGGCGCTGATCGAACGCCGGATCCTGGTCGAGATGGCGCCGCACCTGGTCTGGCCGACCGCGTTTCTGGTCACGGCCTTCGCCGGCGAGCGAATCGACCGCAAGATCGGCGTCGGCCTGAATATGTACGACGCGATGCAGCGCGGTCAGGCCAGCCGCCGCGCCGAGAAACAGCGGCGTGCCGAGCTCGCCGGACTGAGCATGCGCCAGTACCGCCGCGAGTTCGATGAACGCGAGTGGACTCCTGAGCGCCACCGGATGATCGACGGTGACGAGGTCAGGCGGCGCGTTCCGGCGCTGGCCGCTCGCGATCCCAGGGCGGCGTACTTGTTCTACGACTGTCAGACCGACGACGTGCGACTGGTGCTGACGATTCTCGGCGAGGCCGAGCGCTACGGCACGTTGATCGCCAACGACATCGAGGCGGTCGCGCCGATCGAACGCAACGAACGGGTGATCGGCGCGCGCGCGCGCGACTCCGCCGGTGGCGGCGAGTTCGACATCCTCGCGCGCCACGTCGTCAACGCGACCGGCGTCTGGGCCGACCGCCTGCGGCCCGAGAATCTGCGCGACACGGACGTCCCGATCATCCGCCCGAGCCGCGGCACCCATCTGACCTTCGCCCACGAAGATCTGCCGCTGGGCAAGACGGCCGTGGTCGTCCCGGCCGGTCACGGCCGGATGATGTTCGCGCTGCCATGGATGGGCCGCACGCTGGTCGGCACGACCGACGTTGATTACCAGGGTCCGCTCGACCACGTCGCGCCGCCGGTTGACGATGTCCAGTACATCCTCGACGCGCTCAACCAATATTTTGAGAGCTCGCTGACGACGGCCGCCGTCACCGGCGCCTACGCGGGCGTCCGCCCGCTGATCTCGACCGGCGATTCGAAGAAGTCGGTCGATATATCGCGAACATCGGAGATGTACGAGACGCCCGGCGGCATGATCACGATCACCGGCGGCAAGCTGACGACTTGGCGGCGGATGGCCGAAGACGTCGTCGACCGGATCGTCGCGCGTGACCGGCGTGAAGCCCCGTCGCACACCGAGGAGATTCCGCTCGGCCTGCCGATCGATCCCGGCGACCTGCCCGTCGCCGGAGGCATCGACGCCGCCGCCGCCGGGCACCTCGCCGGCCGCTACGGCTACGCGGCGACCAAAGTGATCGAGTACGCACGCGGCGATCGATCGCTGGCCGAGCCGATCGCCGCCGGGCAGCCCGACCGCCTGGCCGAGGTCGTGATGGCGGTGCGCAACGAGCAGGCGCGCTCACTCGGCGACGTGTTTCTGCGCCGTACGCGACTCGGGATCCTCGCGGCGCGCGAGCTGGTGGCCGGCGGCGGCGACGTGCCGATGGCCGTCGAACACGTGGCGCGCGTGATGGCCGACGAGCTCGGCTGGGACGATGCCCGCAGGCGGCACGAGTGCGACGAATGGCAGCGCGTGGCCAGCGCCGAGGGGATTCTGCCGTGAACCCGGCTCGCCGGTGTCGTCAACCGCCGGTGTCGGCCCGCCGTTTGCCGTAGGCTTGGGGCAACGATGCCGACCCCGTCGAGACAAGCCGAACGAGGACGCCACGATGGCTGACAGCGTCTCGTCGTTGGCCGCGATCGGGCTGGCGTCGCGCCCGCGGTGGCGCCCCTATCTGATGGGCATCGTCAACGCGACGCCGGACAGTTTCAGCGATCTGCCGGGCGAGAAGTCGATCGATGACCGCGTGGCGCTCGCCCGCCGCCTGGTCGCCGACGGAGCCGACATCATCGACGTCGGCGGCGAGTCGGGCGTCACGAACAAACCGGAGGTCGAGGCCGGCGAGGAGATCGAGCGAGTCGTGCCGGTGATCGAAGCGATCCGCCGCGCGATCCCGCGGGCGGTGATCTCGATCGACACCTACAAGCCGCCGGTCGCGCGAGCCGCGATCGCCGCCGGCGCGCGAATCGTCAACGACGTCAGCGGTCTGGCCGACGACGATCTGGCGGCGGCGGCCGCCGAGGGCGATGCCGCGATCGTGCTGATGCACACCCGCTCGCGGCCGAAGCGGAAACACTTTCCGCACTATGACGACGTCGTCGCCGACGTCAAGAACTTCCTCTCCGACGCGATCGCCCGCGCAACGGCTCAGGGCGTGCCGCTCGACCGGATCATCGTCGACCCCGGTCCCGATTTCGCCAAGAGCCCGGCCCAGACGATCGCGGTCCTGAGGCGGCTGAGCGAGCTAGATCAACTCGGCCGCCCGGTGCTGTTGGCGGTCAGCCGCAAGGACTTCGTCGGCGCGCTGACCGATCGTGCTCCGCGTGAGCGTGACGCCGGCACGCTCGCCGCGCTCGGCGCCGGCGCCGACGCCCGAGTCGCGATCGCTCGCGTACACGACGTCGCCGCCGCCGCCGACTATCTGACCGTTCGCGCCGCGCTGAATGGCCAGCTCGCGATTGACCCCGCGCTCGCGCTTGCCGAAGAGAAACGAAGAGTCGAAGCAACGTAACGATGACCAGATTCTCAATCGCCCACATTTCTGACCTGCACTGCGGGTCGTCGTACTTCGTTCCCGAGCTGCTGCAGGGCGCGATCGAGGAGATCAACGACCACGCTCCGGACATGGTCGTCGTCTCCGGCGATCTGACCAACGAGGGCTATCTGCCCGAGTTCGAGCTCGCGCAGGACTATCTCGATCGGCTAAAGGCCGAGCACCTGGTGGTGATCCCCGGCAACCACGACGCGCGAAATGTCGGTTTCGAGCACTTCGAGGACACTTTCGGGTCGCGCAACAGCGACCTGTACACGGACGATCTCGTCGTCGTCGCCGTCGACAGCTCCGAGCCCGACCTCGACCACGGGAAGGTCGGCCGCGGCCAGTACAAGTGGATCGAGAGCTGCTTCGACCGAGAGGCCACGCTGAAAATGTTCGTCCTGCATCATCACCTGCTGCCGGTCCCCGGCACCGGTCGTGAGCGCAACGTCGTCCACGACGCCGGAGACACGCTTGAGTGCCTTATGCGAGCCGGCGTCAACCTCGTGCTCAGCGGACACAAGCACGTGCCGTACGCCTGGCGTTTCGAAAGCATGTTCGTGGTCACGACCGGCACCGTCAGCACGATGCGCGTCCGCGGGCGCACGCGGCCGTGCTACCTGATGATCCAGGGCGACGCCGACGAAGTGACGATCACCCGCCACTACCCGGGCGTCGGCAGCGACATGCTGCTGAGGTTCAACCCGGGCACGCTCGACTACGTCAAATCCGACGAGATCATCGCCGGCCACCGATCGACTCCACCGGAGCGCTGACGCGGGTCTGGACCCCGGTGCGTTCGAGGCGGTCACGGGCGACGGCGGCAAGCTGATGAAACCGATCCGGCGCAAGCGCGCGATCGTGCTGGTCGACGGTGAACACCATCCGGCGGCCGTCGGCGACGCCCTGACCGGACTCGCCGGCGCCTACGAGATCGTCGCACTCGTGTTCTGCGGCGGCGGCGAAAAGGCCGGCGCCGCGGTGCTGGCCGATCCCAAAGCGCACTATGGATTTCCACTGGTCTTCGGCGATTCGCCGGCACGGGCGCTGCAGACGGCGCTGGCGCGCCACGGCGGCGAGGTCGTGATCGACTTCGCCGACGAGCCGGTCGTGGCCGTCGGCGAGAAGCTACGGCTGGCGGCGGTGGCGATGGCGTCGGGGTTGTCGTACGAGGCCCCGGGCATGAGCCTGGAGCCGCTCAAGCGTCACACGGTTGACTTCGACGGACCCAAGCTAGCGGTGATCGGCACCGGCAAGCGAACCGGGAAAACCGCGGTATGCGGGCATTTGGCCGGCTTGATCGGCGACGCGGGCGGCTCTCCGGCGATCGTCTCGATGGGCCGGGGCGGACCGTCTTCTCCTCGCCTGGCCGAGCCTACGACCGGCCTCGACGAGCTGCTCGCGCTCGCCGACCGCGGAGTTCATGCCGCGTCGGACTATCTCGAGGATGCCGTCCTGGCCGGTGTTCCGGCGATCGGCTGCCGGCGCGTGGGCGGCGGCCCGGGCGGCCAGACCGGGCCGACCAACTTCGTCGAGGGCGCCCGCATGGCCGCGCGCCTGGACGGGATCGACTGCCTGCTGTTCGAGGGCAGCGGGGCGACGATCCCGCCGGTCGTGGCCGACCGCACGGTCTGCGTCGCGGGCTCGCTCGAGCAGGCCGACACGCTCGCCGGCCCGCTGCGTTTGATCGAGTCCGAGCTCGTGCTCGTCTACGCCGATCAACCAGGCACGCTGCGGGCGGCTCAACGCTGGGCGGGCGGCGAGGTCGTCGGCTTCGAGCTGGTCTCGGCGCCGGTCTCCGAGCTGCCCGGCGACGCCCGCGTGGCGTTCTTTTCGACTCGCGCGGAGCGTCTTGAGGGCGTCGATCCGCTGGTCGTATCCACGAACCTCGCTCGCCGCGCGCAGCTCGAAGCGGACCTCGACGCGGCGGTCAAGGCGGGCTGCACACATTTCCTGACCGAGCTGAAGGCCGCCGCGATCGACGTCGTTGCGACGCGCGCTCGGCGCGAGGCGATCGAGATCGTGTTCGTGCGCAACCGGCCGGTCGCGCGTGACGCCGATTTAGATGGGATCCTGCTCGGGTTGTACGAACAGGCGATGACGCAGCCGGTGGCCGCGGCGGACACCGCGGGCGACTAACGACGACATACTGGAGTAGGTGATCGAGGTGCCAGAGACCAGCGACGACGGACGCGAGCAGGGCGACGCGACCGCGGCGACCGATGCCGGCCATGGCGTACTGGTGGTCAAGGAAAATCGGCGCTTCCCTTATTCGAAGGGCCTGATGGCGATGTCGCTGATGGCGTCGGGGCTGTCGCCGGATCGGTCATACGAGCTCGCGACCGTGATCGAGCAAAAGCTGCTCGGTCGCGAGGGGCTTGACATTGCCTCCGGCGACCTTTCACGGCTGGCCGAAGAGGTGCTCGCCGCCGAGGAGGACGACGTCGCGGTCCGGCACTTTCGTCAGTGGCGGCGGCTGGATCGCCTGAACAAGCCGTTGATCCTGCTGATCTGTGGCGCGACCGGCGTCGGCAAGTCGACGCTGGCGACGATGCTCGCTCACCGTCTGGGAGTCACACGGGTGACGGCGACCGACATGGTGCGGCAGGTGCTGCGCGCGTTTTTCTCCAACCAGTTCATGCCCGCCGTCCACCACAGCTCCTTCGACGCCGACCACGGCGTGCGGCTAAACACGACGTCGGGCGACGCGCTGCTGACGGGGTTCGAACGCCAGGTCGAGCAGGTCTCGGTCGGCATCAAGGCGCTGATCGAACGCGCCGCGATCGAGCGGACCTCGATGGTGATCGAGGGGGTGCACTGCGTGCCCGGCGCGTTCGACGGGCTGCCGCAGCTCGACGCGGTCGTCGTCCACGTCGTCGTCGCGATCGACGACGAGGACCTCCACCGCAGCCACTTCCTCGCGCGCGGCGAGTCACAGGCGCGCGCCGTCGAGCGCTATCTCGGCGCCTTCGGCCGTATCCGCCGCCTGCAGGACTACCTCGTCACCCGCGCCGAGGAGACCGGCATCTGCGTGGTCGAGAACAGCTCGCTCGACGACGCCCTGGTCGAAATCATGAATCTCGTCCTCGAAACAATCGAAGCCGAACTCGAGTAAGCGGGCGGCGTGGGGTGGCGGCGCGCTTTGCCGCAAACGAGGTATACGGTCGCCGACCATGTAGGATCGCCGCGATTCATGAGTCACGTTCTCGACATCGACACACTGCTCGAAAGCCCGCTGGCCGACCTGCATGCCCTGGCCGGCGAACTCGACATCGACGGTTACCGCACGTTGCGCAAACCGGACCTGACGATCGCGATTCTCGAATCCCGCGGATCGATCGCCGACGAGATTCGCCCCGCCGTCGAGGCTAAGGCCACCGAGCTGGCCGAACTCAAGGCCCAAGCAGACCGTGAGGCCGCCGAGCGCGAGGAGACCGCCCAGGCCGAGCGCGAAGCGGCCGCCGACAAACGCCGCGAGTCATCCGGCGAGCGGGCGGGATCGCGCACTCGAGGAGCTCGAGGACAGCGTGGCCGACGACCGGCCGGCGCGTCGGC
>JBASWU010000049.1:0-77748 GCA_049276635.1 Solirubrobacterales bacterium
GATAGATACTGCGGGTTTTTCGGGGACCGCGGGGACCGGTCGGTCGCCGGTGGCAGATCCTCGGCGGTCGGGCGGATCGGACATCTCGGCCGGCGCTTGGCCGTGCCGTGCGCCGCGTACCGCGCGACCGGCGCTCGTATGTGGCGAGGGCAGTGATTGATCCGGGTGCTGGTCGCCCGACATGGCGTCCTCGATCTGGGCGGTCGAGTACCGCAGTGTCTCGGCGCCGCTTGCGCGCGCGCGGTGCGGGAGGGCCAAACGAGCGGCCGTGACGACGTCGCGCTCGATCACCGTGTCTCGCTGGTCGAGGGCCGCCAGCGCGAGCGCCGTGCGAGCCGAGACTATGTCCGCGCGCATTCCTTCGGCGCCGAGCAGCGCGCAGGCCCGGGCGATCCGGTCGAGCAGTTCCTCCGGCAGCTCGACGCCGGGCAGCATCTGACGCGCCCGCGCGATGATTTCGCCGAGCGCGGCATCGGTGCCGGCAAACCGCGCGACGAAACCGGCCGGATCTCGCTCGTAGGCGAGCCGGCGAGAGGTGATCGCCGATCGTTCCTGATGGTCGGCCGGCGACTCAATCGAGACCGACAAGCCGAAACGATCGAGCAGCTGCGGCCGCAGCGCGCCCTCATCGGGGTTCATCGTTCCGATCAGCACGAACCTCGCCGAGAGCCGGGCGCTCAGACCATCGCGCTCGACCGTGATCGCGCCGCATGCTGCCGCATCGAGCAACACGTCGACGAGATGATCGCCGAGCAGATTGACCTCGTCGGCGTACAAGACCCCGCGATCGGCGGCCGCGATCAGACCGGGCCGCAGCGCGGCGCCTTCGCCGGCCAGCAGCCGGGCCGTGTCGACCGATCCGACGACTCGATCGATCGTCGCTCCGAGCGGGAGTTCGACAAACGGCGCCGCCGCCGGCCCGTCGGCGGTCTCATCGCCGGCGGAGGTTTCGGCGCCGTAACCGGGCAGCAGTCCGGCGAACGAGCGTGCGAGCGTGGTCTTCGCCGTTCCGCGATCGCCGAGCGCGAGCACCCCGCCGATCGCCGGATCGACCGCGCAGGCCAGCAGCGCGAGCTTGTAGTCGTCCTGCCCGACCACCGCCGAAAACGGGTACCCAAGCGGATTTCGAGCCGTGTAAGCAGTCATCGCCGCACAAGGCTCGCCGACCCGGCGGATGGAACGTCGCCCCCCACGGAAGTGCCTGCAAAATGCCGAAACCGGTAGCCCACCGCGCGCGCCGCGAAACGCGAGGAGCCCAGCCCACACCCCGCCACGCGCCACCCTCAAAGCAGTCCGAAGCTCCCATCTCCCCCCGAACAACAACCCACAAAAGCGAAATTTGCCAAAGGCAAATAAGCGCAGGGCCCCCACACCCCCGGCGCCGCGGCCAAAAAAAACCACCCATCCCACAACCCCGCCCAGTCTGAAGCTCTCAGCGGGTTTCTGGCAAGGAAGCAGGAAGCGCAGTTTGCCAAAGGCAAATAAGCGACCGATGACGCCGCCAGCAACCCGCTGAGAGCTTCAGACTGCGGGACAGGGATTCGAACCCCGACTTCTCGGTCCAGAGCCGAGCGTCCTACCATTAGACGATCCCGCAAGGAAGCACGCCCGAGACATCGTTTGAACCTATCGGGCCGCCGCGGGGAGAGAGAATACCGCCCCGCAGGTCCAAGCTCGAAGGCCGCCCGGCTGCGCTGCGCCGGGCGATCTCCGGATAAGGATGCGCGCCTCTGGCCTCAGCGCCTGACTTTGACGATCACGGTCTTCGTTCCGTCGCCGTCGTGACTTGAGTCACCAGACCAGCGGGCCAAGAACACGTAGGCCCGCTTCAGCTTCCAGCGCGTGGTGAACGAGCCGTTGGCGGCGACCGTGACCTCCTGCGAGATCCAGCGTGTGCCGCTCTTGGCGCCGGCCGGGCGACCGACCACCGTTACACGCGCGCCGGCGAGCACCGGCGCCAGTTTGCCCGAGATCGTCACCGTCGCGTTCCGCTTGATCTTTCTCGCCGATCCGCGGAGCGTGAGCGACGATGGCCGCCCAAGTCCACCTCCGGTCGAGGTCGAGAAGATCTGGTTAGTGCCGGCCACGAGCATGAACGCGCTGGTCGAGGACGGCGCTTCGATGCGCGTCAGCAGACCGCCGCTGGAGTCGTAGTAAGGATATTGGCGCGACCAGGTCTTGCCGCCGTCGGCGGTGTAGAGCACACGCCCGGTGGAGTCGGTTAGATAACCGTGACGCTTGTCGCCGAAGGCGATCGTCACCGTCTCCGTGGTGCCGGTGGTGTCGACGCGGACCCACTTGCGGCCGGCGGTGGCGGTAAACCACAACTCTCCCCGGCCGTCAAGCAGGTAGCCGACGCGCGAGCTGACCATGTCGAGCTGATCGATCGTACCGGCCTTCAGCGGTTTCTTGAAGATTTTCCAGGACCGGCCTGCGTTGGTCGAGACCACGGCGCGCTTGCCGCCGTAGGCGAAAAGCGCCGACCCGGCGTGGTCGAGCATGCTCAGCGGGATCTTGGCGAGCCCCTTGCCGGCGGCCCGCTTGAAGCTGTCGCCGCCGTTGGCCGAGCGACGCACGCCCTTCGGACCGATCAGCACGACGGTATTGGGTTGCGGAGCAGCCAGCGCCTTGGGCCGCGAGCCGGTTCCCGTGTCGAGGAACTGCCAGCTTGATCCGCCGTTGTTTGTCCGCAGCAGCACGCCGAGGTCGTCGAGCACGAAGCCGGTCGACGCGTTCGGAAAGCCGACGCCGACAATTCTCGCCGACGTCGAGACCCCGATCGCGGCCCAGGAGTTTCCGCCGTCGGTGGTGCGAGCCAGGGCGCCGTTTTCGCCGTAGGCGAATGCGGTCGAAGGCGACTGCGCTCGCAGCGCGTAGTAAACGCCGCCGACCGCCGCGCTGATCGGCGCCCAGGTTACGCCGGCGTCGTCGGAGACGACCGTCGTACCGCCGCCGCCGACCGCGATCACGCGGGCCGCCGAGGCAAAACCGACGTCAAGCACGGGACTCGTGGACGGCGAGACCGCCGACCAGGTGGTACCTCCGTCGCCGGTTCGATAGAGCTGCGATCCGTCGCGCGCCGCGACCAGACAGTCGTTGGGACTCGAGCAGTCGATCGCTTTGAGGTCGATTCCGCCGGTGCCGGCATCCACCACCACCGCGGTCCAGGTGGCGCCGCCGTCGGTGGTTTTCAGCGCGTTCTTGCCGTTGCCGACGACGTAACCGGTGTTCGGGTTGACGAACACAAAGCCCTTGAGATCCGCCGACGCGGTGTTGCTGACGAGTGTCCAGGACGAGGCGCCATCGGTCGTGCGATAGATCGAGTTGCCGGCATTGACCACGCCGGTTCCGTCGGCGGTGAACCAGATGTCGCCGGTCGCGGCATTGCCGCCGGCCACCTGCGAACCGGGCACCGCCGTCTTCTTGGTCCAGCTCTGGCCGCCGTCGGCGGTCGCGAAAACGTCGCCGTCCTCGAGCAGCAGGTATCCGATAGAAGATGAAGGGAAGTAAAACGACCGGATTTTCTTCGGGCAGGTCTCGTCATTGGGGGTCCACGGCATGCGAGTGACCGTCTGACCACCGTTGTCGGAGCGCCGCAGCGCACAGCTGCCTGCGAAGACCACCACGTCGGGACCGATTGCGCGCACGAGGCGCAGGTCGTCGAGTAACCCGGTCTGGATCGCGCTCCAGGTCGCGCCGGCGTCGTCGCTGCGCAGCAGCGTGCCGGTCGCGCCACCGGCGTAGACACGGCCGCCGACGGCGTCGATCGTCGTCAAGCTGTTTCCCTGCGGCAGCGGGTTGCCCCAGCGCCAACCGGTGTTTCCGGCCGTGACGGCGCCGATCGCGGTCACCGCCGCGACCAAGACGATCGAGGACGCGGCGACAAACGCTAGTGCGAGCTTTCTGGACATCTGGGATCCTCTCATGGATACGTGCGAACGGGCGTTGAGCGATTTCGACCGCGATCAGATCCGCGGATGGACACAGGCCAAACACGTTGCGTGCCCGGAAAGTTGCGCAACGCCCGTGATTCTAGGTAATCGGCCGGGCGGAGCCGGCGAGCCTGCGTGCCGCGACCGGGCCGGCGTCAGATCAGCGAGGCCACATCGTGGCCGACATCGGCAATCGAGTCGAGCACCGGCCCTGGCAGCGAGCGGCGAGTGGCGATCAGCGTGCGCCCGGCTTCGATGTCGTGAGCCCGTCCGACGGCGGCAACCTGAACCACGCGATCGCCGTCGACGTACCAAGCGCTAAACGACCGCTCGGCCGGCCTGCCGCGCATGATCACGCGATCCCAGCGCATCGCCGGTCCGACCGACTCGATCTCGAGATCGGCGAGGTCGGTCCAGAAATACGGGACGACCGTGTGTTCGACCTCTCCGCCGAGCATGTTCAGCGCGACCGTTTTGCCGTGATTGAACGCGACGTCCCAGTGCTCGACGCGAACCGTCTCGCCGTGCATCGCCGACTCATACTCACAGACGTCGCCGGCCGCGTAGATGCCCGGCGCGCTGGTGCGCAGACGCGAGTCGCAGAGGATCCCGCGTTTATCGCCGATCGCGAGACCCGCCTGCTGGGCGAGCATCGTGTCGGGGTTGACTCCGGCACCGATCACTACGACGTCGGCGTCGACCTCGACCCCGGATTCACAGACGACCTTGGTGATGCGTTCGCCGTCGCCGTCGAGCCGCGCGAGCGACTCGCCGGGATGAAATACCACCCCTAGCGACTCGAGGTAGTCCTTGACCCACGCGCCGACGTCGGCGCCGAGCGTGCGTTCGAGCGGCAGGTCCTCGAGCATCACGATGTGGCACTCGCAGCCGAGCCGCGAGAGCGTGGCGGCGACCTCGCAGCCGATGTAGCTGCCGCCGACACACACGACTTGACGGCCGAGCCTGTCGAGATCCGCGCGCAGCGAATCGGCGTTGCCGTAGGCGCGCATGTAGTGAATGCCGTCTTGAGCCATGCCCTCGACGCGCAGCAGGCGAACGTTGGCGCCGGTCGCGATCAGCGCGGAATCGAACGAGATCCGCCGTTTGTCCTGTAGCGTCGCGACTTTGTTCTCGGCGTCGAGCTTGACGACGTTCATCCGCGTGATCAACTCGATGCGCTGCTCGTCCCAGAACTCCGCGGGCCGGAAGTAGTCCATCGCGCGACCCTCGGTCGCCGCGAGATAGCCCTTGGTCAGCGCCGGACGGTTGTAGGGCGGTTCGGGCTCGCGGCCGACGAGCAGAATCTCGCCCTCGCCGCCGGCTTCGCGCAGCCAGCGCGCGCAGTTGGCCGAGGCCAGGCCGCCGCCGATCAGCAGGTGGTCTACGTGTCGATCGGCCATCAGCGGGCAAACTACCTGATCGCCGGACGGCGCGCGTACGCGGTCGCCGGGCGTTGTTCAGGCAAAAGATTCCTCGGGGGCGTTGAACAGCTTGGTGATGCCTTCTTCGATACCGGGATTGAGCACCAGCAGAACTTCGTCTCCGGAATTGACGACCGTGTCCGGGTGCGGCACGGCGCCCGTGCCGTCGCTGAGGACCGCGATCAACAGGCTTCCGTCGGGCAGTTCGATCTCTTCGACGCGCTTGCCGGCGGCCGGCGAACCGGCACTGACCTCGACTTCGATGATCTCGAGGTCCTCGGCCTGCAGTTTGAGCAGGTGGACGAGGCCGTACTGCGGAACTTCGTGCTCGATCAGGCGCAGGATCAGGTCGGTCGCCGAAACCACGGGCTTGATACCGAGCAGATCAAAGTGCTCCATATTGCGGATGTTGTTGCAGCGGGAGATGATCTTGTCGCGGCCGTATTTCTCGCGCGCGACCTGCGAGATGATGATGTTGTCCTCGTCGTCACCGGTGACCGCGATGACCATGTCGGCGCGTTCGATCCCGGCGCGTTCGAGGACCCAGAGCTCTGTCGCGTCACCAAGGTGGACGACGTGCTCAAGCTGCGGTTCGAGCACGGAGAAGCGGCGCCGGGAGTTCTCGATCAGCGTGACCTCGTGACCCTTCATCATCAGCTCACGGCAGAGATTGAGCCCGACCTTCCCACCGCCGGCGATCAGAACGTACATGACCTAGGCCTCAACCGGGAAATCGTTGGCGGCGCCGCCGCGAACGGCCGCGGTCAACATATCGATGCCGGCCTGCGTCGGGCAGATCGTCTGCAGGCCCTGCTGGGCGTACCAGGTGGCGCGGCGCGGGTCGAGCACGCGCACGACGACGTTCTCCACATTGAAGCGCCGCAGGGCGACCTGTGCGATCACGAGATTGGTGTTGTCGCCGTTGGTACCGGCGACAAAGGCGTCGGCCTGTTCGATACCGGCCTCGATCAGCGCATCGGTCTCCAGCGCGGTGCCGACGGTGAACATTCCGCCGGCGTCCTCCCAGCTGCCATCGAGCCCGATGTCGAGCAGGCGATGGGCGTCGGCGCTCTCGTCAAGGACGGACACCGTGTGCCCATCCCCGAGAAGGTTTTTCGCCAGCGCCGACCCGGCGCGGCCACATCCGACGATTAGTACGAACACGCCGCGTAGGTTATCTAGACGCCGGCGCCGTCCGGCCTAACTAGACGATCGTGTCGATGAAATCATCGGGATCCTCGTCGTCGGCGATCGCCGCGTGATCGGTGTCGAGTTCGTGCGGGCGGGTTCTTTGATCATCGACGGCGACACCCGGCGTCAGCGGGTCATGCTCGCCCGTAAGCCCCGACATCCGCTCGAGCCGGCGGGCCTCCTTGGTAGCGAAGTCCTCGCTCACATGAGGGTTGGCCTTGATCGACGCCATCAGCGAATCGACATCGGTCTCGGGCGGCGCCGTCAGAATCACCTGGCATGGGGCCTTGCGCGTGACGTACTCGGTCACCTTTCCGACGAACTCGGCGGCTCGCGGCTCGACACCGCCGAGCAGTGGGCCGCCGCGGATTCGCGACGGGCGTTCGGCCGCCAGCACGATCACCTCGACCCCGCGCCGCGCTGCCTCGCGAACGATCGCCTCGCCGGTCGAGCGCGCCCTGACGGTCGCCGTCGCGACTTCGACCCCGGCATACTCCTCGCCGACCTCTTTGGCGCGCGCAAGAATCTGGCGCGCGCGCTGCAGGCGGTGCGCGGGGACCGGAGCGTCGATCGGCTGCGACATCGGGATCTCGATTACGTGCAGCGCCTCGATCACCGCTCCCCCCTCCGCTTCGGCCTCCTCCATGGCCAGGCGCCCGGCGGTGCCGACGATGTCGTCGTCGAGCACGCCGCCGAACACGGGGACGAGCATCGAGCCGAAGCCTTCCTTACCGACCGCCCGACGGCCACGACCACGCAGATCTTCCTCGGGAATCGTCACCCGCTGGCGAAGCGGCTTACCCTGGGATTTGCGGTAGGACACGTAGAGAACGAGACCGATCGCCAGCCAGCCGCCGCCGACGGCCACCGCGTTGTCACGAAACCACAAGACGCCGATCAGCGCGGCCGCCGACGCGATAAACGCGAGTACCGACGGAAGCGGCAGTTGGCCGCCGCCAACGGTCACCGAGAACGGCACGCGGTACGCGCGAAGCGCCTGCGGCTCGCGATAGCGCAGAACGATGATCGAGAGATTGGCGATCGAGAATGTCAGCAGCGCGCCGAACGCGAAGATCGCCGTCAGCAGCTCCGGGTCGTCGAGCAGGGCCAGGGCGCTGGACGCGACCGCCACGGCGATTGCGGCCACATACGGCGTCCCGTAGCGGCGATGAAGGCGCCCGATAACGCTCGGAACCTGGCGATTGGTCGCCAGCGCGTAGGTCATGCGCATCGGCCCGAGCATGTAGATGCGAGCGGCCTGAGTCAAGGTGACGACGGCCATCGCGCCGACCACGTAGCTCAGGGTCGTGGCCAGCCACTGCGGCTCGAAGGCCGAGACGACGCCGAGGACCGGCTTCTCCACGAACTCCTTGCCCAAGGCGGTCTGGCCCGCGCCATCGGTCAGCAGCACCGGATCGGCCATCAGGGCGACCATCGAAACTCCGGCGAAAATCGTGATCGTCGAGGCCGTGCTGGACGCGACCACCGCCTTGAGCCCGCGACGGCCGATCCTGATCTCGCCGGCGAGGCCGGAGGCCGCTTCGATGCCGGTACCGGCCACCGTCGCCAGAATCAGCGCGACCGCGAGCCCCTCCCATGTCGGCGTCGCGCCGAACTCGATCGAGTCGGTCAGCATCTCGGGGTTCCAGACCACGGCGAGCCCGATCGCGATGATCGCGAGCATCACCAGCAGGTCGAGCCAGCCGAGCGGTAGCCGGCGGCGAAATGAGCTGGCGCTGACACCGCGAATGTTCGCAACGGCCATCGCCGCGATCAGCACGACGGGGACGATCATCTCACCGGCGTCGCTCTCGAAGCCGGACCAAAACGGGGAGAGATAGTTGGGCACGGTCGAGGCGACCAGCGCCAGCACGATCGTGTAATCGAGCAGGATCGCCCATCCGGCGACAAAGCTGACCAGCTCGTCGAACGCGAAGCGCGCAAACGACGACGCCCCGCCACGTTCGATGTGCAGCGACGATCCTTCGACATACGACATCAACGTCAGCACGAAAAAGACGCCGCTGGCGGCCAGCACAAACGGAGTCAGCCCGAGGCTCTGCTCGGCGATCAGCCCGAGCGCAAAGTAGAGCGATGAGGCCGCCGCGATGTAGACGACCATGAACAGCGCTCCGGAGCCGATCCCGGCCATCGGGTTCGCCCTCCACCAGGCGAGGAATCGCGGCAGCATCAGAGCTCGTGCCTCAGTGTCAGATAAAGGCGCAGGCCGCCCATCAGAGCCAGCACGGCCCCGAGCAGGACCCCGCGCGCGAGTACGCCGCCGCCGGCGCCGAACGTCACGATGATCGTCGTCAAGCCGAGCATCAGCGCGAGTGAACTGAGAATGATCTTCGCCTTCTTCATTGACTGGTCCCCACGCGGTGGGCCGCCTCGGCCGGGGCGCTGGTCAAGATCACGCGGCAGGGCCGCTCGGACAAAACCTTCTGCACCGCCGACGGGAACAGTGAACCGCCGGACCCGCGCTTCAACGGCATCACCAGCGCGCGAGCATTTATCAGCTTGGCTTCCTGCACGATACGCCGGCCGGACTCGCCGGCGCGGACTTTTTCCCAGTGACCGTTGACGCGCCGGCCACCGACCTCGCGCGCGCGCTCGATCGTCGTGTTGGCATGGCTCTCGGCGGACGGCAGAATCGCGTCGATCGGCGCGTTGGCCGGAACCGTGATCGTCACCAGAACGTGAACACCGCGACGGCGGCGCGTCGCCATTTTGACGGCGGTCTTGACCGCCTGCTCGGAGTACTCGCGATCTTCGAAGACGACGAGAACGCTGTCGTATTCGACGTCATGCTCGACGATCGACTTCGGAACGACGATCTTGGCGGTCTCGGTCAGCGTCAGGCCCTGGTTGCGGCGGTAGACGACGTAGAGGGTGATTCCAAACGCCATCCAGGCGACACCCACGACCAGGGTCGCGAGATCAAGCGCCGTCACCACCACCCACGCGATCGCGGTTCCAAGGCCGCCGAAGATCGCGAACAGAGGAATCCGCGTGCCTCTGACGGCGAGGTTGAACGGTCCCGACCACGGCCGCTCGAACTCCGGCTTCGAGTAACGCAGGCGGATCACCGCGAGGTGGGCGATCGAGAAGCTGAGCATCGCCCCGAACGCGTACATCGTCGCCAGAAAATCGGCCTGGCCGGGAATCATCGTCACACAGGCGATTGCTCCAAACACGATGATCGCGACGTACGGCGTTTTGAACCGTGGATGCAGCGAGCGCAGCACGGCCGGCACCTGGCGGTGCTGGCCCATGCTGTAAGTGAGACGTGAGACGCCGATGATGCCGGCGTTGGTCGCGATGAAGAGGATCGTCGCGGCGAGAATCCCGACGTAGATCTCGACCGCGCCCTGGATCGACCCGAGCCCCATCCGCTCGACGATTCCGAGCACCGGGTCGCCTGCGAAACCGCCCTGCGACTCGGGCAGGCCGAGCAGGGTCACACCGTTCTCGACCGGCATCGCGCTCAGCGCGACCGCCGGAAGGAAGGCGTAGATCGCGAAGACGGCGACGACGACCAGCTTGGCCGCCGCCGGAACGGTCTTCTCGAAGTCCTTGGCCTCTTCGGCGAGGTTCGAAATCGTCTCGATGCCGGTATAGGCCACCATCCCGATCGGGATCGCGATCAGGAAATCCGTGGTCGTCGGGTATCTCCCGAAATCGACGTTGGCGACCAGAATCTCCGGGCTGAACACCAGCACCAGGCCGACGACCACAAGAACGACCTGAGTGATGAAATCCAGCACGGAAAGCAGGATGTTGAGCTTCGCCGATTCCTGCACACCGACGATGTTCAGCGCGCCCAGCGCGACGATCACGCCGATTCCGAAGACGATGTCCCACGGCGCTTCTTTGAGCGGCTCCCAGAACACGCCGAGGTAATGCGGCAGGAAATAGGCACTGATCGCCGCCGTGATGATGTAGTTGAGCATCTGGCCCCAGGCCGCGAAGAACGACCAGAACTCGTTGAATGCGTGGCGGGCGAACGAGCTCGAGCCGCCGGCCTCCGGGTACATCGTCGTCGCCTCGATGTAGCTGGCGGCGGTGAAAAAGAAGATGACGCCAGCGATGATGAACACCAGCGGAGTGGCGCCCAGCGCGAACCCCGCCACCAGCCCGAGCGCGTAGTAGATCGAACTGCCGACATTGCCGTAAGCGGTGCTGAAGAGCGCCGATGTTCCGAGCACCCGCTCGAGCGAGTGGGACTTTGGTCTGCGCTCTGCCATCGGGCGGGGATTCTACGTGCGCGCAACGTGGTCGTCCCGTCGTGCAACGAGGAACGCGGCCGCAGGGGCGACCCTGCGTGCCGCCGAGCGGCGGCCGCTTGCCGCGCCCCACGCCCGGCCCGGCGCCGGTTTTCCATCCAGCCCGGCGTAGCCGTTGGCCGCGGATACAGAAGGCCGGCGCGAAGGACCCACGAGAAAGGCCGCCCCCGAGGGCGGCCTTTCGGTCAGGCGGGTACCGATTGCGGCTGGATCTAGGCGATCAGCGGAACGATCAGCAGCGCGACGATGTTGGCGACCTTGATCATCGGGTTGATCGCCGGGCCGGCGGTGTCCTTGTAGGGATCGCCGACGGTGTCGCCGGTGATCGACGCCTCGTGTGCGGCGGAGCCCTTGCCGCCGTGAGCGCCGTCCTCGATCAGCTTCTTGGCGTTGTCCCAGGCACCACCGCCGTTGGTCATCGCGATCGCCATGAACAGGCCGACGACGATCACGCCCATCAGCAGGCCGCCGAGCGCCTCGACCGAGAGCACGCCGACGATCGTCGTGACGACGATCGGGATCAGCGCGGGAATGATCATCTCGCGCTGAGCGGCCTTGGTGACGATGTCGACGCACTGGGCGTAGTCCGGCTTCTGCGAGCCGTCCATGATGCCGGGCTTCTCCTTGAACTGGCGGCGAACCTCTTCGACGACGGCGCCACCGGCGCGGCCGACGGCCTCCATCGCGAAGGCCGCGAAGAGGTAGACCATGATCCCGCCGATGATCAGTCCGACCAAGACCGACGGGTTATCGATCTCGAACGACGGCGGAGTGCTGAGCTCGGCGATCAGCTCCTCCTTGAACGCGGCGAACAGCACCAGCGCCGCGAGTACGGCCGAGCCGATCGCGTAACCCTTGGTGACGGCCTTGGTGGTGTTTCCGACCGCGTCGAGCGGGTCGGTGATCGCGCGTACCTCTTCCGGCAGTTCGGCCATCTCGGCGATACCACCGGCGTTGTCGGTGATCGGGCCGAAGGCGTCGAGCGCGACGATCAGGCCACACAGCGACAGCTGCGCCATAACCGCGACGCCGATCCCGTAGATGCCGGCCAGCTCGTTGGCGCCGAGCACGCCGCCGACAAAGACCAGCGCCGGAGCGGCCGTCGACTGGAAGCCCGAGGCGAGGCCCTGGATGATGTTGGTCGCGTGCCCGGTCTCGGAGGCCTTGGCGATGCCCTTGACCGGTCCGAAGCGGGTCGACGTGTAGAAGTCGGTGATCACGAAGATCAAGCCGGTGACCGCGATACCGATCAGAGTGCAGAGCCAGAGATCGGTGACGCTCGGGACGTCGAGCAGCGTGGAGTCCTGGAGGACCAGGTCACCCATCATCCACTTGGTGATCGGGTAGAACGCGACCGCGGCGATCACGCCGGCGGCGGCGACGCCCTTGTAGAGGGCGGCTTCGACGTTGCCCTTGCGGGTGCGGACGAAAAACGTCCCGATGATCGAGGCGAGGATCGATGCACCGCCGAGGACCAGCGGATACAGCGCCGCCTGGGTCGCGTTAGCCGAGATGTCGAACGTCAGGACGCCGATCAGCATGACCGCGACGGCGGTTACCGCGTAGGTCTCGAACAGGTCGGCGGCCATCCCGGCGCAGTCGCCGACGTTGTCGCCGACGTTGTCGGCGATCACAGCCGGGTTACGCGGGTCGTCCTCGGGAATGCCGGCCTCGATCTTGCCGACGATGTCGGCGCCGACATCGGCGCCCTTGGTGAAGATTCCGCCGCCAAGACGAGCGAAGACGGAGATCAGCGATCCACCGAAACCGAGACCGACGAGGGCATCGATCGCCTCGCGCTGGTCGAAATCGAAGACCGTCGTGAGCACGCCGTAGTAGGCGGCGACGCCGAGCAGCGCGAGGCCGACGACGAGCATTCCGGTCACCGCGCCACCGCGAAACGCGACATCAAGCGCCGGCGAGATGCCGCCGCGGGCGGATTCGGCGACACGTGCGTTCATGCGCACCGAAACGTTCATCCCGATGTAACCGGCCGCCGCCGATGAGGCGCCGCCGATGACAAAACCGACCGCGACCGACGGGCCGAGGTCGGGAATCAGGGCGAGCACGGCGCCGACGATGATGCCGACGATCGCGATCGACGAATACTGACGGTTCAGGTAGGCGCTTGCGCCTTCCTGAATCGCCTTCGAGATCTCGCGCATCTTTTCGTTACCAGGCGAGAGCTTGAGCAGCGTCAGCGTGTTGAGCACGCCGTATGCCACCGCGGCGCCCGCGCAGACAAGCGCGACGACTACTCCATGGTTGATCAAAAAGTCAGACAAGACCGGAACCTTTCGTATCGGTTACAACGTTGAAACGACAAGAGGGATGATGGGCATTGACTTTTTCTGATGCGCGAGGCATGAGAAACCGTCGGCGGGCCATCGCACGCCGGAACGTGGACATGGTGCGGCCGTCGCCCAAAAAACGGGGCAAGTCTATCGAGCGGTCCGGCGCAGACGAACGCTCGTCGCCCAAGGCGCCTTTTTTCGGTCGCGGCGGGTCAGACCCGCGCGGCCGCCTGGGATCCGCAATAGGTCGCCGCCGTCTCGTCGACCGCGGCCGAGAACGCCGCGCGCATTCCGGCGCGCTCGTCGGGTTCGGCGGCGGCGCGTGCTCGCAGCCGGCCGGTCGCGCCGCGATCGGGCAGTTGGGGCTCGATCCCGAGTTCGTCGCGCACCGGCGCCGTCCAGGCCATCAGGCGATCGGCGATCGCCGCCGCCGGAAATTCCTCGCCGCGGGCGAGATCGATCATCTTGCCCTCGAGCCCAAAGCGAATCGCGCGCCAGAGGTTTTCTTCGAGCACCCGCCCGGGCCGTGGCTCCCAGGGCAGGCCGTCGTCAAAATCACGGGCCGACTGCGCTACGCAGGCGACGATCAGCCCGGCCAGAGCGGTCGAATCGTGCCCGCTGGGCTGCGCGTCGCAGATCCTGACCTCGACCGTGCCGAAGAGGTGGTGAGGGCGCACCGACCACCACAGCTGGGTGGATTCGACGACCGAATTGGTCCGTACGAGGAACTCGACGAAATCCTGGTAGCCGCGCCAGTCGCCGAACGGCTCCGGAATTCCGCAGCGCGGAAACATCCGCGTGAACAGCTGCGTGCGCGCCGATGCGAGCCCGCTGTCGCGGCCCTCCGTGAACGGCGAACTGGCCGACAGCGCCAGCAACTCCGGCAGCAGCTCGCGAACGCGGTCGCTGACGGCGATAGCGCGATCGGCGCCGCGCACTCCGACGTGCACGTGCAAACTGAACGTGTTGTTGCGCCAGGCGACGTATCGCAGGCCTTGCTCGACGCGGCGATAGTGCTCTGTGTCGATGATCATCTGGTCTTGCCAGCGGCTCCACGGATGGGCGCCGATGGCGCCGAGACGAACTCCTCGTGCGGCCGCAAGCGCAAACAACTTCTCGCGGCGCAACGCCTGCAGGGCGACCGCGTGCGGGAAGTTTCTGCCACGCCCGGAGCGGATCTCGATCTCGGACGAGATCAGCTCGCCCGCGACCGCTTCGGCGAGGTCGGGCTCTTCGATTGCGGCGGCGTGCAGATCCTCGAAGCGCGCGACGAGTTCAAGCGACTCCGGGTCGAGGATCTGGAACTCCTCCTCGATGCCGACGGTGAAATCGGCTGATTGGTCGAACAGCTCCCGTGCCTTGTTTAGATCCAGCGACATCGACCACGACCCGCGTGACGGTACCGACTAAGCGAGGTAAAAGTAGAGAGCGTAGAGTAGGTCGACCGCGGGGCTCGAGGTGTGGACGGTGACCTCCTGCGGGACGTCGAGCAGCGCGTCGGAGTAGTTAAAGAGGATCGTCACCCCCGACTCGACAAGCTGGTTGGCTACGGCCTGCGCCGATGTCGCGGGAACCGCGATCACACCGACGAGGATGTCCTGGTCGATGACCGTCTCGTGTAACTCCGAGGCCGGCTGAACGGTGACGTTGCCGGCCAGTGACCCGACCTTCTGGTCGTCGTTGTCGAACACGGCCTTGACCTCGAAACCGTGATCGGCGAAGACCTCGGATCCGGCGATCGCCTGACCGAGATGACCGGCGCCGAACAGCGCGATGTTGTACTTGGCCGCGGTGTGCAGGATCGCGCGAATCTGCTCGATCAAGAAATCGACGTTGTATCCCACCCCGCGCTTACCGAACTTGCCGAAGCCAGATAGATCGCGGCGGATCTGCGTCGGGTTGACGTGCGTGAAACGCGCCAGCTCCTGCGAGCTGATCGTCAGTTTCTCCATTTTCTTGGCCTGCGTCAGGACCTGGAGATAGCGCGACAGACGAGCGGCGACGCCGAGCGAGAGGCGCTCGCCGTCAAGCGCGGCCATGACCCCGTCCGCGGTGACCGCGGCGGTGCCGGACCGCCGCATTGTGCTGGGTTTTGTCTCGGTCGGAGTCATCGGCTGGGCTTCAGTTCGGCCGGCTGCGGTCCGCCGAACGTCCGCGGCAACCTTAGTAAGTATCCGATCGGCGGTCTTCGATCGCGCCCAGCGCGCGCTCCAGGCCACCGTCGCGAAACTGATCCAAACGCAGTAGTTCGATTCCGCCGAGTTCGACCACCGGGATCGCTTCGAGATAGCGGCGATGCAGGTCGTCGGCGCTCTCGATGTCGATTTCCTCGACCGACAAGGCGTCGTTGCCGCGCGCGAGTTCCCTGGCGAGCGAGACCGCCTCATCGCAGAGATGGCATCCCTCGCGTACGTAAATTCGAAGCATCATGCCGCCGCCGGCTCCGGGCTACCCGTCGGGTAAGCATCGAGCGCCGCGAAATTGGCGCAGGTCATCGGCGCATCCGCTTTGTCTAGAGCGGCTGCGGCGATCATCGCCGCGTTGTCGGTACAAAGCTCGCGCGGCGGGATTTTCGCGGCGACACCGAGAGCCGCGACCCGTGCGCGCAACTGTGAGTTTGCCGCGACACCTCCGCCGATCGCGACCCGGTCGATTCCGGTGCGTTCGACTGCGTGTTCGATCCGCCCGACCAGCATGTCGATCACCGCGTGCTGAAAGGACGCGGCGATATCGGCCTTGACCGCTTCGAAGCGCCCCGCGGGCAGGTCACGCAGGCGATAGAGCAGCGATGTCTTCACGCCGCTGAAGCTGAAGTCAAGGTCGCCGACGAAGGCCCGCGGGAAGGCGTACGCCTCGGGATCTCCGTCGCGCGCGAGCGCGTCGAGCGCCGCTCCGCCCGGGTAGCCGAGACCGAGCAGCCGCGCGCCCTTGTCAAACGCCTCTCCGGCGGCGTCGTCGATCGTTTGGCCGATTGTCCGGTAGTCGCCACGCTCGCCGACGCGCGCGAGCAACGTGTGCCCGCCGCTGGCGATCAAACAGATGAACGGCGGCTCAAGCCGCGCCGGTTCAAGAAAGTTCGCCGCGATGTGGCCTTGTAGATGGTCGACCGGGATCAGCGGTTTGCCGGCCGCCGCGGCAAGCGCCTTGGCGTACGAGAACCCGACCAGCAGTGTGCCGATCAGTCCCGGACCGCGCGTCGCCGCCACCGCCTTGATCTCGGCGAGCGAAACGCCGGCATCGGCCAAAGCCGCCTTGACCACGCCGTCGAGCAACTCAAGGTGACGGCGCGAGGCGATCTCCGGCACGACGCCGCCGAAACGGTCGTGATCCATCTGCGAGGCAACGAGGTTCGAGAGCACAACGCGGTCGGCGCCGACGACTGCCGCGCAGGTGTCGTCGCACGATGTCTCGATCGCCAGGATCACCGGTGCCCCTTCCACTCGGTCGGGTTGGACGCGTTGGGCGGTACGAACAGCTCGTCGGTGCTGCGCCACATGATTAACGCGTCCTCGCGATTGTCGGCGTAATAACCCGGGCGCACACCGGCCGACTTGAAGCCGTTGTTCTCGTACATCTTGATCGCGGCTTGGTTGCTGACGCGCACCTCGAGCGTGTAATGCGTGCGTTCGCCGTCGGCGAGACGAAACAGCTCGTGCAATAGCGTCGTGCCGACCCCGGCGCGGCGATCCTCGGGGCGAACCGACACGTTCATCACATGCCAGACCTGGGCGTAACGCGCTGCGATCAGGTACGCGATCAGCTTCCCGTCGCGGGTCGCGACGATACAGATGCTCGAGGATTTCGAGAGTTCGAGCACAAACATCGCCGACGACCACGGCGTCGGAAAGCAGGCCTTCTCGACCTCGAGAGCCTCGGCGATATCGGCGATCTCCATGCGCCGGAGCTCGAAGGCCTGTTCGGGAGCGGCATTCATGCGCCGGCCGTCGCGACCAGCCAGCTCGCGCGGGTGCTGATCTTGGCGTCGGGCGCACGGACGTAATCGGGGACGACCGTCTCGACGGCGGCCGGCGCGATTTCTCGCGCGAGTTCGATCAGCAAACGTGCGTCGATCACGTGGTTCGGGTCGTCGGCGGCGGGAACCACGGCGCCGGTCTCACGGAGTTCGGCGATCAGCTTCACCGCGCCGTCGCCGACGACAACCGGTGGCGTTCCGACGGCGACGAGTTCGGCGGCGATGGTGGCGACCCGTCCGGAATCCCCAACCTCGCCGACGACCGACCCTGTCACGGAATCTCCGCGAACGGTCGCGAAGTAATACTCCGAGCGGCGGGCGTCGAGTACCGCAAGGACCACCGGAGACGCGCCGGAGCCGTGATCGGTCGCGCCGGCGGCGAGCGCGGCGAGCGAGGACACCGGGACCAGTGGCAGGCCGCGCGCCGTGGCGATCGCCCGCGCCGTGGAGACACCGATCCGCAGGCCGGTGAACGCGCCGGGGCCGACCCCGACGACCACCTTGGCGAGATCCCCCCAGTCAAGCCCGGCATCACCGAGCAGGTCGACGATCGCCGGTAGAAGCTCGCGTGTGTGTGCGGGCTGCTCGAACATGCGCGACGGCTCGGGCCGGTGCGAAAACCTCCGGCCGTCGGAGCGTCCGACGGCGACCGAACAGGCGGCCGTCGCCGTATCGAAGGCCAGCGTGTTGGGCGACTCGCTCAAGCGGCCTCCCCGGCCTTGGCTTCGCGCCAGGCGACGCCGATCGTGCGACCGTCGCCGCCGGCGTGCTCAAACGTTACGACCGCGCGCAACCGCGCCGCAAGGCGCAACTCGTCGTGCGGCCACTCGACGAATGAAACACGGTTCGGCGTCAGAAAGTCTTCAAGGACGGCCTCGTCGTCGGTAGCCAACGCGTCGAGCCGGAAGAGATCGAGATGCGCGATCTCGCGGTCGGCACCGGCGTAGATATTGCCGATCGCGAAGGTCGGGCTGGTCACCGGACCGGCCACACCGAGCGCTCGCGCGGCGCCACGAACAAACGTCGTCTTCCCGCTCCCAAGCTCGCCGGCGAGCAGAACAACGTCGCCGGCGCCGAGCTTTTCGGCGAACGTCGCGGCGAATGATTCAGTCTCTTGCGCGGATGTCGTCGTGATCACCTGGTCGTCCACACGGTGAGCGTAACCCGCGGCCACCGATCACGTAGCTATTGATACGAGCAGCAAACCGGTGAAGGCACTTGCCGATACCGACTCGCTGTTTTATAATCGGTCTATAGTTGTACTCAGCCGTCACCGTTCGGGACGGACTACGTAACCCCTTCATCACGAAGGCAGCCACAGGTTTTACACCGCGTTTCGTCCGGTATCGCAAGAACTGGAACGAATGATTTCGAGAGATATTCACCGCACCGCGCAGCACGATCTGCGCGTAATCGACTCCGTCGCCGAGCTGCGCGCCGAGCTGGGACGCGCCCGCGTGGCGGGTAGCGCACGCATCGGTTTGGTGCCGACGATGGGCGCTCTGCATGAAGGCCATCTCTCGCTGATCGACCGCTCCGTCGGCGACTGCGACCTGACCGTGGTTTCGATCTTCGTCAACCCAACCCAGTTCGGCCCCGGCGAGGATTTCGACCGCTACCCCCGCCATCTCGATGCCGACGCCGCGATCGCCGGCAGGCACGGCGCCGACCTCGTCTTCGCCCCCTCGGCCACCGAAATCTACCCCGGCGGTTTCGCGACGACCGTCGCGGTCGGCGGGGTCACCGAGCGGCTCTGCGGCGCCGCTCACCGCCGCGGCCGCGAGCACTTCGACGGCGTCGCGACAGTCGTTTCGAAACTGTTCAACATCGTCTCCCCCGACCGCGCGTATTTCGGCCAGAAAGATGCGCAGCAGGTCGCCGTGATCAAGCGCATGGTTCGCGATCTCGATTTTCGCGTTGAAGTGATTGCCTGCCCGACCGTTCGCGAGGGCGACGGGCTGGCGATGAGTTCGCGCAACGAGTACCTCTCTGCCGACGAGCGTGCGCGAGCGCTTTCGCTTTTCAGGGCACTCTCGGCCGCGCGCGGCGCCCTCGCCGGCGGCGAGTGCCGCGCCGCCGTGCTCGCCGGCTGCGCCCGTGACCAGCTGGCTGCCGCCGACAGCGTCGAGTACGTCGAAATCGTCGATCCAGGCACACTCACACCGGTGACCCTCGTCGACGGGCCCGTCCTCGCCGTGGTCGCCGCGCACGTCGGCACGACGCGGCTGATCGACAACATGATTCTCGACCCGAAAGCCTCCTCCGCCACCGGCACCGAAACCGGCTTACCGTCAACCACCAACCAAATCCCTCAAGGAGCAGTCATCTGATGCAACGGCAGATGCTCAAGAGCAAGATCCACCGCGCGACGATCACCGATTGTGATCTCCACTACGTCGGATCGATCACGATCGACGCGAACCTGCTCGAGCAGGCGAATATCCTCGAGCACGAACTCGTACACGTGCTCGACATCGACAACGGCGCCCGTTTCGAGACCTACACGATCGCCGGCGCACGCGGTTCGGGCATGATGCAGGTCAACGGAGCGGCCGCTCGCCTGGTCGCCAAGGGCGACAAGATCATCGTCGTGACCTACGCGACCTACGACGAGTCCGAACTCGAGGACCACTCCCCGCTGGTCGTACACGTCGACGACGACAACAACGCCGTTTGCGTCGACTCGGAGGTCGCCAAGCTGCTCGGCGGCTCCGGCGTCGGCGACCCACGCGAACGCGATCGGGCCTAAACGGCCGCCGGCAACCCAACCCACACGGAGAGATCGCCATGAGTTCCCGCCCCGCCGACAAACACCACGGTCACGCCCACGCAGACGACGATTCGGCTCGTCGCCCGGTGACGATCACGACTTTGCGGGAAAAGAAGACGCTCGGTGAGCCGATCACGATGATCACCGCCTACGACTACCCCAGCGCCTCGGTCGTCGACGAGGCCGGCGTCGACATCGTTCTGGTCGGCGATTCGGCCGCGATGGTCGTGCTCGGATACCCGAACACGACTCCCGTCTCGATGGACGAGATGGTGATGCTTTCGGCCGCGGTTCGGCGCGGGCTCAAGCACCCGTTCCTGGTCGGTGACCTGCCGTTCGGCAGTTACGAGTCCTCTGACGAGCTGGCCGTCGCCAACGCGCAGCGATTCGTCAAAGAGGCCGGGTGCGACGCCGTCAAGCTCGAACGCGGCGGCACCTCGGCCCGGCGGGCAAGCGCGATCGTGAACGCCGGAATCCCGGTGATGGGCCATGTCGGCCTGACTCCGCAGAGCGCGGTGCAACTCGGCGGCTACCGTGCCCAGGGCCGTACCGCCACCGCCGCGCAAGGAGTGATCGCCGAAGTGCTCGAACTGCAGGAGGCGGGGTGTTTCGCCGTCGTGCTCGAGTGCGTGCCGTCCGAGCTGACCGCCGCGCTGATGCCGCTTTTGCGCATTCCGGCGATCGGCATCGGCGCCGGGCCGGACGCCGACGGGCAGGTCCTCGTCTATCACGACCTGCTGGGCATCTGGGACGGCCGGCCGGCGAAGTTCGTGCGTCAGTACGCCCAAGTCCGCGACGCGATGCTCTGCGGGGTCCGCGCCTATATCGACGAGGTTCGTTCGCGAACGTATCCGGGACCCGAACATGAGTACGAGATGTCGCCCGATGAGGCACGTCAACTGACGGATTGGGCGGCCACGCTCGACCGTGCCGAATATCGCTGATTTCCCGATCGGAAAGTATCACCCAAGCGGGTGTCACCAGCTCACGGTGGACCCGAATTTTGGCGTTTTTCGCCCTTGACCGGCGGCGTAAACGTCGTGTATGCTTCAAATCCACCGGCCGCCGGCCCGCGGTCCGTAGACGTTTTTCCGGACGGCGATGACCCCTCGCCATCCGGTGCTCGCGGTAAACAAAAAAGAATATTGTCTTGGCGGTACCGGTCTGGCCAAGTTCTCGGCAGCTACCGGGTCCGGCGGATGGGACCGAAAGGAATCAGGATTACATGAGCGCCGAAACCACTATCGTTGTGGTTGATGACCACGAGGTGTTGCGCACAGGACTGCGCTACGTCCTCGAACCCCACAACATCCGGATTGTCGGTGACACCGGCGAACTCGACGAGGCGAAGGAACTCGTGGCAAGCCGCCGGCCGGACGTCGTCGTCGTGGACATCCGGCTCGCCGAGCACGATGGCGTCGAGCTGATCAAAGACCTCTCACGCAAGCGATCTCGCGTGATCGCCTACAGCGGCTACAGCGACGACCGCCTGCTCGCCCGCGCGATCGACGCCGGCGCGATGGGATTCGTCGTCAAGGAAGGCTCGGCCGACGACCTTGTCGAGAGCATTCGCGCCGTTTCCAAAGGCCGTCACTGGCTTCCACGCCCGATCGGCGACGACGAGCTCAACGAGGCGATTCAGATGAAACTGCCGATGCTGTCTCGCCGCGAGCGTGAGATTCTCGGGCTGCTGTCGAAGGGCCGGTCAACCGAGGACGTCGCCGAGGAGCTGGCGCTCAGCGCACACACGGTGCGCACGCACGTGAAAAACGCGATGCGCAAACTCGAAGCGTCGACCCGTGCCCACGCGGTCGCGATCGCGCTGCGCGAACTTTCGATTCGGTAACCGCGACCGGCCGGCGGCGGCGGCGCTCGAATCCGGCGGCCGGCGCGGCCTACGCTTCGCCGTACTCGATCTCACGGATCACCGCAGCCGGCACGCCGGCCGCGATCGTTCGCGGGGGAATGTCAGATGTGACGACACTGTTGGCGCCGATGATCGCGCGATCTCCGATCGTCACGCCGGAGGTGACGACGACGTTGACCCCGAGCCAGACGTTGTCGCCGATCCGGATCGGCCCCTTGCTGGTGAAGCCCTGGTAGGGAACCGGCGTCTCCGGGTCGTCGTAGCGGTGGGCGGCGTCGCCGATAAAACAGCCGTTGGCGATCATCGTGTGATCACCGATCGTGATCGAGTCCTGCGCGGCCAGCATCACGCCAAAGTTCAGGAAGCAGTTTGCTCCGACCCGGATGTGGGCGCTGTCGAGATTCAGCGTGATCCAGCAGTGTGGCTCGAGGTGGGTGTTCTCGCCGACCTCCAGCCTGCCGCGTTCGAATCCCTCAAGAATCTCACCGTTGATCGGCATCCGCGCAAAGGCACGCCTTGCCGCGAATTCGCGCGCGATCCTGCGCCGGCGCCACCAGCGGTCGTTGCGGTCATACCAGCGCCGGCGCCGGCGATAGAGCTTGCGATCGGCGTGGGAGAGCATCGACGGTGACACTAACCGGGCGGCCCGGCAAGCCGACGAGCCGGCCCGAAGCTAGGCGGTCGCCTTCACTCGTTTCGGAGCCTTCGGCTCGGCCGTGGGGCCACCGTGCTCGGCTGCGACCAGTCCCTGCAGAAACCGGCCCGTGTACGAGCGCTCGATCCCGGCAACCGCTTCGGGCGTTCCGACTGCGATGATCTCACCGCCGCCCTCGCCGCCCTCGGGCCCCAGGTCGATCAGCCAGTCTGCGGTCTTGATGACATCGAGGTTGTGCTCGATCACGACGACGGTGTTGCCGGTATCGACCAATCTCTGGAGAACCAGCAGCAGTCGCTCGATGTCGGCGAAATGCAGGCCGGTGGTCGGCTCGTCGAGAATGTAGAGAGTGCTTCCGGTGGCTACGCGGGCGAGCTCGTTGGCGAGCTTGACTCGCTGGGCCTCGCCACCGCTGAGCGTGGTCGCCGGCTGGCCGAGGTGCACGTAACCGAGACCGACGTCGTTGAGGGTCTTAAGACGGCGCTGGATCTTCGGCACCGGCTCGAAGAACTCGGCGGCCTCCTCGATCGTCATGCCGAGTACGTCGGCGATGTTCTTGCCTTTGTAGCGAACCTCGAGCGTCTCGCGGTTGTAGCGCTTGCCGTGGCACTGCTCGCAGGGGACGTAGACGTCGGGCAGAAAATGCATCTCGATCTTCATCTGTCCCTCGCCGCCGCAGACCTCGCAGCGGCCGCCCTTGACGTTGAAGCTGAAGCGGCCGGGCTTGTAGCCGCGGGCGCGTGACTCCTGGGTTTTGGAGAACAGCTCCCGGACGAGATCGAACACTCCCGTGTAGGTGGCCGGGTTGGAACGCGGCGTGCGGCCGATCGGCGACTGGTTGATGTCGATCACCTTGTCGAGCTGGCCGAGGCCGCGAATCTCGCCGTGGGCGCCCGGGCGCTGCCGCGACTTCTGTTTGAAGGCGATTCCAGCCGCTCGGTTGAGAATGTCGTTGACGAGTGTGGATTTTCCCGAACCGCTGACGCCGGTCACGCAACAGAAGACCCCGACCGGAAATTGCGCGTCTACGCGCTTGAGGTTGTGCTGCTCGGCGCCGAGCACCTCGATCCAGCCGCGTGGCGGGCGCCGCCGCGACGGTAGGGCGATCGCTCGCTTGCCACTCAGAAACTGACCGGTCAGCGACTGCTTGATCTTGCCGATCTCCTTGGCCGTGCCCTGAGCGACGATCTCGCCACCGTGCTCACCGGCGCCCGGGCCGAGGTCGACGATCTGGTCGGCGGCGAGCATCGTGCCCTCGTCGTGCTCGACGACGATCACGGTGTTGCCGAGGTTGCGCAGCCGCTCGAGGGTGGCGATCAGCCGTGCGTTGTCGCGCTGGTGCAGGCCGATCGACGGCTCGTCGAGGATGTAAAGCACGCCGACGAGGCTCGACCCAATCTGCGTCGCCAGCCGGATGCGCTGGGCCTCGCCGCCGCTGAGCGTCGACGCAGTGCGGTCCATCGAGAGATAGCCGACCCCCACGTTGACCAGGAAGCGCAGGCGCTCCTCGACCTCTTTGAGAATCAGGCGGGCGACCTGCCGTTCGGTGCCGCTGAGCTTGACGCGCTCGATCCACGCAAGCGCGGCGTCCGCGGATTTGTGAGAGAACTCGTGGATGCCGAGACCGTCGATGCGAACGCTGAGAGACTCGGGCCGCAGCCGCGCGCCTTGGCAGGCCGGGCACGGCTGTAGCGAAGTGACCTGTTCGATCAGCTCGCGCGTGTTGTCGGACTCGGTCTCCTTGTAGCGGCGCTCGATCGAAGGAACGATGCCCTCGTACTTGGCCATGTAGCTGCGGTTCTGGTTGCGACGGCTGGTGTAGTTGACCCGTACGCGCTCGCCGTTGAGGCCGTTCATGAAAACCTCTTTTGCGGCATCGGGCAGGTCGGCCCAGGCGACTGCGACGTCAACGCCAAGGTGGTCGCCGATCGCAGCGGCCAGCCGGTCGAAGTGCATCGAAAACGGCAGCAGCCACCCACTGACGGCGCCATCGCCGATCGGCTTGGAAGCGTCCTGGACCACCAGCTCGGGATCGACGACGCGCTGGAAGCCGAGGCCGTGACAGGTCTCGCAGGCTCCATGCGGCGAATTGAAGGAGAAGATCCGCGGTTCGAGCTCGGGCATCGAGCTGCCGCAGCCCATGCAGAGAAACTTCTCCGAGTAGAGAGTCGATTCGGTCGGCTCGCCGTCGGCGCCGAGTTTTTCGACCTCGACGAGGCCGTCGGCGAGACCGACCGCTGTCTCGATCGAGTCGGCGAGCCGCTTACGCAGGTCCGATCGCATCGTCAGGCGGTCGACGACCACGGCGATGTCGTGCTTGTACTTCTTGTCGAGATCGAACGGCCGGTCGTCGTCGAGCCTGCGGATCTCGCCGTCGACACGCACCCGCACGTAGCCGTCGGCGCGCAGCTGCTCCAGAAGCTTCGCGTACTCGCCCTTGCGCCCACGAACGACCGGGGCGAGCACAAGAAACCTGGTGTCATCCTCGATCTCGAGCACGCGGTCGATGATCTGCTCGGCCGACTGGGCCTCAATCGGCTCGCCGCAGTTGGAACAGTAGGGGTGCCCGACGCGAGCCCAGAGCAGTCGCAGGTAGTCGTGGATCTCGGTGACGGTGCCGACGGTCGAGCGCGGGTTGCGCGAACTGGTCTTCTGGTCGATCGAGATCGCCGGGCTCAAGCCCTCGATCGAGTCGACATCCGGCTTCTCCATCAACCCGAGGAACTGGCGGGCGTAGGACGAGAGCGACTCGACGTAGCGGCGCTGGCCCTCGGCGTAGATCGTGTCGAAGGCCAGCGACGACTTGCCGCTGCCCGACAGCCCGGTGATCACGATCAGCGCGTCGCGGGGCAGCTCAAGCGAGATGTTCTTGAGGTTGTGCTCGCGAGCGCCGGCGATCACCATGCGGTCGCGATAGGCGGTGCCCTTGCGGAGCGCCCCGTTGTTCGGCTTGGTGGATTTGGCGGAGCCGGGCATCTGAATCGAGGATATGCGGAGCCGCGCCGATACCTCGCGATACCGCCCAGCCGCCGCTTGTCGTGGGGTTTGGCGATCATAGGGGTCGCGCCGGAGGGAACGTGTGTTCGATTCTGACGATCCGATCGCCTGTCGGCGCTACGTGACCGCCGGGTAGGTCGGGTCGGCCGGATCGACCGCGTCGATAAAGCCGAACTGCTCGAAGGCCGCGACGTTGTCCGTTAACAGCTTTGAGATTCCGAGTCGCCGCAGGCGCGCCGCCTGCAACGCGTCCGTGATCTGATCGCGGTCGAGTCCGTGGTCGCGGATCAGTGCGAAGGCGGCGACGAAGTCGTCGGCGTCGATCTCCGCGATCTCCACATTCGACGACGCGGCGAATGAGTTGCACAGCGCCACCGCCTCGTCGAGCGTCGGCGCGTTCTCGAACCGGCGCGGATCGGTGACGGTGTCGACGAAGTCGGTCAGCACGGTCGCGGTCAGCACCATCACGCCGTCGCCGAGCACCGTTTCGATCGCACGAATGCAGGCGTCCTGGCTCGGTCCGTGGCCGGCGTAAGCGCTCACCAGCACACCGCTGTCGACGGCGACCTTCACCCGCCGCCGCGCGGCCGCACGCCCGGGAACGGAGTCACGCGGTCGAGCCGGCGCACGCTGCCGATTCGCTCGTCGCGGTAACGGACCATCGCCTCGCGAATCAGGCTCGCGATCGACTTGCCGGTCCGCGCCGATTCGGCCCGAAACGCCTCGTAGTCATTTTCCGATACTGAAAGTGATATTGTTTTCATATCAGTAACGATATCGGTTTTCGCGGGAAGCACCAGCCGACCTCCCTCCCGGGTCAAACTGGGACGGCGATTGCGGATCTAGAACTCACGGGCGTTACGGAAATCTCACGCAGGAACGCAAAAGGCCCCGCTCCGGCGGGGCCTTTTCATGTCAAGGTTCGATCCTGTTGTCCTCATTGGATCAAGAGGAGAAGGACCCCGGCTAGAGCCGAGCGTTGAGCTCTTTTAGTTCGTCGCGCAGCTCGGCGGCGCGTTCGAAGTGCAGTTGTTCGGCGGCGGCGAGCATGTCTTCTTCGAGCGTCGCGATCTTGGCGTGCAGCTCGTCGTCGGAGAGGCCGGCGATCTCGGTCTCTCGCTTGGCCTTGGCGGCCTTGCGCGCCGGCAGCTTCGATCCGCCGGTGATGAAATCGCTCATCTCGCCCACGCGTTTTTTGACCGTGGTCGGGGTGACGCCGTGCTCGGCGTTGTAGGCGACCTGTTTGGCACGGCGGCGGTCGGTCTCGGCGATCGTCGCCTCCATCGCGCGGGTCATGCGGTCGGCGTACATCATCACGGTGCCGTCGACGTTGCGCGCGGCGCGGCCGACGGTCTGCAGCAAGGCGGTCTCGCCGCGCAGGAAACCCTCTTTGTCGGCGTCGAGAATCCCGACCAGCGAGACCTCGGGCAGGTCGAGCCCCTCGCGCAACAGATTCACGCCGACCAGCACGTCGAACTCTCCGAGGCGCAGATCGCGGATGATCTCGATGCGTTCGAGCGTGTCGACATCCGAGTGCAGGTAACGCACCTTGAAGCCGAGTTCGGTCAGGTACTCAGTTAGATCCTCGGCCTGTTTTTTGGTCAGCGTGGTAACCAGTGTGCGGTCGTCGACCTCGACCCGCTTGCGGATTTCGTTCATTAGATCGTCGACCTGGTTGCGCGTCGGGCGCACGATGATCGCCGGATCGACGACGCCGGTCGGGCGCACGATCTGCTCGGGGATCCGCGACGAGTGGTCGCGCTCGAAGTCGCCCGGCGTCGCGCTGACGAAGATCACCTGGTTGACGATCTCCATGAACTCGTCGAACGTCTGCGGCCGGTTGTCGAGCGCGCTGGGCAGGCGGAAGCCGTAGTCGACCAGCGTCTCCTTGCGCGACCGGTCGCCGGCGTGCATGCCGCGGATCTGCGGCACCGTCTGGTGCGACTCGTCGATCAGCGTGACGAAATCGTCGGGGAAGTAATCGAGCAGGCAGAACGGACGCTCGCCCGGCTCGCGCCCGTCGAGGTGGCGTGAGTAGTTCTCGATCCCGCTGCAAAAGCCGAGCTCGCGCATCATCTCCATGTCGTAACGGGTGCGCTGGGCGAGCCGCTGAGCCTCGAGCGCCTTGCCCTGCCGCTCGAAGACCTGCAGTTGCTCCCGCAACTCGGCGCCGATCGTGCCGAGCGCGCGCTCAATCGTGTCGCGCGAGGTGGCGTAGTGAGTCGCCGGCCACAGCGAGACGTAGTCGATCTTGCCGAAGTGCTCGCCGGTCATCGGGTCGAAGCGCTCGATCGACTCGATCTCGTCGCCGAACAGCTCGATCCGATATGCGCTGTCGGCGTAGGCCGGATACAACTCGACGGTGTCGCCGCGAACGCGAAACGAACCGCGCTCGAGCACGGTGTCGTTGCGGCGGTACATCATGCCGACGAGCTTTTCGAGCACCAGCTCACGCGGCGCCTGCTCGCCGATGGCGAACATCAGGTGCGAGGCCTCATAGGCCGACGGCGCTCCCAGGCCGAAGATGCAGCTGACCGAGGCAACCACGATCGTGTCGCGCCGCGTGAACAGCGCCGCCGTCGCCGCGTGGCGCAACCGGTCGATCTCCTCATTTACCTGGCTGTCCTTGTCGATGAACAGATCTTTGCTCGGGACGTAGGCCTCCGGCTGGTAGTAGTCGTAGTAGCTGACGAAGTACTCGACCGCGTTGTCGGGAAAGAACTCGCGCAGCTCGTTGCACAGCTGCGCCGCGAGCGTCTTGTTATGGGCGATCAACAGCGCCGGACGCTGTACCCGCTCGATCACCGTGGCCATCGTGAAGGTCTTGCCGGTCCCGGTCGCGCCGAGCAGAGTCTGGAATCGGTCGCCCGCGTTTAACCCCTCGACCAGAGCGTCTCGCGCCGCCGGCTGGTCGGCGAGCGGCGTGTACTCGGTGTTCAGCACGAACTTGCCTGTGGTCGCGGTGGCGATCGCTTCAGGTTACGAATTCGCCGGGCCGAACCTGCCGGTCGGCGGCCGGCCGGTCGCCGTCCCCGCTTTGCGGGCGATTAGCATCGTCTGTCATTTCGGCACAACCGAGGCCTCGGACGACCGGGCCCACGGAGGAACGGCTTGATCAACGTTCGCTCGATAAAACCTGTCCTGGCCTGCGCGCTGGCGCTCTGCGTCCCGGCGACGCCGGCAGGCGCGGCGCAGCTCGGCGAGATCGCGCCCGCGGGCGTCGACGACGTTGGCGGAGCCGGCGTCACCGTCGTCCAGATCGCGAGCGACGGGACACCCTCCTACGCAGTCCCGTCGGAGGGCGCTATAACGGCCTTTTACATCCGGACCGGCTCGGTTATTCACCCTGATGATTCGGTGAGACTGCGGATCTTCCGGCCGGCCGGCGCCGACCTCTACACATTGGCGACCGAAAGCGACGTCCAGCCGCTCGCCGGCCGGCCGCCGGGCGCGCGAGTCGGTTTTCCCGTGTCGATCGCGGTCAGGGCCGGCGATCTGCTCGCCGGGGAGTACGTGTCGGGCATCGGCGGCAACACCACGATCGCCTACGCGTCGGCGTTCCCCGGCGACCGAACGGCGAGAATCAACGGGGCGCCGGTCAGTCCCGGGCAAACCGTCGCCGGCGATCCGCCGGTGTCCGGCCGGCGCATCAATCTCGAGGCCACATTCGAGCCGGCCTTCACACCCGCGCCGATCGACACGTTCCCACCGGTGATCACGCGCCTGAAAACCGCGTACAAGCGATTTCGCGTCAAGCACAACGGTCTCGTCATCGCCAAACGCGCCCACCCGGGAACGACTTTCGGCCTCAATCTCTCGGAGGCGGCGACGGTGCGATTCGACGTTGACAAGGGCTTCCGCGGCAAGATCGCCGGCGCGCGGTGCGTCCGGCCGACGCGCCGGAACGCGCGCCGGAGATCATGTACCCGCTACGTCGCCGTCCATAGCTTTACCCGCCCGCTGGCAACCGGCCCAAACGCCATCCCCTACTCGGCGCGCTATGCCAGCCGGGGCCGGACCGGGACCCTGCGACCGGGGCCGTTCAGGCTGACGGCGACGGCGACCGACCACGCCGGAAACGCCGGCTTCGCGGCGTCGATTCGCTTCAAGATTCGGCGTTGAGCAAACGGGCGATCAGATCCGTCGGCGCGACCTGAGCGCGATCGGCGCCGCGCCTCCGGACAGCCGGGGGCCCGAGAGGCCCGACGGGGGCCCGTTGGTTAAGCGGCACGCTCGGCGCGCGCAGGCCCGCCGTCGCCCCAGCGTTTGAGCACCCGGCGGCGCGCACGCGGCTGAATGTTCGCGAGCAGGACGTCGCCGCGGTAGTGAGCGACCAGTCGTTTGTCCATCACGGCTCGCCATACCGGCGAGCAGAGCGCCAGGACGATCATCGTCGCGTAGCCCGACGGCAGCTGCGGCGCCTCGTCGATGTGCAGCAGCGCCTGATAACGCCGCGTCGGGTTGGCGTGGTGGTCACTGTGGCGCTGAAGGTGGTAAAGAAACACGTTCGACCATTGGTTGTTGCTGTTCCAGCTGTGCGCCGCGCGGCAGCGCTCGTAGCGGTCGCCGTCGGCGTGCTGGCGCAGCAATCCATAGTGCTCGATGTAATTGACCACCTCGAGCAGGCAGAATCCGACGACGCCCTGGATCACGAGGTAGGGAAGCACGACCCAGCCGAAGATCGCCGTCAGTCCGCCGAACAGCACGAGACTCATCAACCAGGCGTTGAGGATGTCGTTATTGATCGTCCACCGGCTCCTGCCCAGCCGCTCGAAGCGCGTGTTCTCGAGACGCCAGGCCGAGCGCAGGCTGCCGATCACGGTACGCGGCAGAAACATCCAGAAAGACTCCCCCATACGTGCGCTGGCCGGATCCTCCGGTGTCGAGACGCGCACGTGATGTCCGCGATTGTGCTCGATGAAGAAGTGTCCGTACCAGGTCTGAGCGAGTGCGATCTTTGCCAGCCAGCGTTCGAGTTTGGGCTTTTTGTGCCCGAGTTCGTGAGCCACCGCGATCGCGACTCCGCTGACCATCGCCACGGTGAACGCCAGTCCGATCTTGTCCGCGGTGGAGATCTCCCAGGTCGACCAGACCCAGCAGGCCCAGACCAGCGACGCGTACTGAAGCGGCAGGAACAGGTATGTCAGGCTGCGGTAATACCGGTCGTTTTCGAGCCACTCAATCAGGCTGTCGGGTGGATTGGAACCGTCGAGCCCGGCGATCGTGTCGGCGAACGGGAAGATAATGAAAATGATGATCGGCCCGTACCAGAAGCTGATACCCAAGTCCGTCAGCGCATACAGAGCACCGGCGCCGAAGGGGATCGTCGGGACGAGCAGGCCGAACATCCACGCGTATCGCTTGCGATCGTGCCAGGTGAGGTCGGCGGGCGAGGCGTCCGGAACGTCTGCGATGTCTATTTCGGTGGGATACAGGGACATTTGCCGGAGTTGACGAAGGGCGACCGGTGAAACTGACCGTTACGTCGTTACGTTGCCTACTGGTGCTGATTCTGCGTTGTCGCGCGGAATTGTGTAAGCGTAGGATCTACGGATTCTCGATCGGTGCCAATCACTGTCGCTTGCCGCTCCGCCGGTCCGCCCGGTTCCCGCCGAAAGGGTCGCCGGGCCGGCGTCTAAAGCGCGAGTTCTCGCGAGTACTCGCGCTCGTACTCGTCGCGCGCCTCGAGCACGTCCTTGACGTACTTTCGCGTCTCCGGGAAAGGGATCTCGTCGGCGTCGCTGATCTTGCCGCCGGACTTCCCGCTCTCCTGGAGCCAATGCCTGACCCGTCCCTCGCCGGCGTTGTACGCGGCCAGCGCCGTGATCTCGTCGCCGTCGTACTGGTCGAGCAGATAGGCGAGGTAGTAGGACCCGTAGGCGATGTTGATCTGCGGCGTCGCGAGGTCTCCGGTCTCGAACTCGGTTCCGCCGCTGAGGCCGGCGATGTATTTCGCGGTCGCCGGCAGGATCTGCATCAGCCCCTGCGCGCCGGCCGGCGACTCGCGTGGGCGAAAGCCCGACTCGCGATAGATCACCGCGGCGATCAGCGCCGGTTCGAGCTTCTTGTCGCGCGCCTGCTGGCGAATGATGTCGTCGTGGCGCAGCGGCAGCGCGAGCTCGCGGTAACCCTTCTCGAGTGATCCGGCGATCAGGTATCCAAGGAGCGCCAGCGTCGCCAGCGCGACCACGATCGCGGTGGCGCGGCGCTTGAGCGTCGCCCGTTTACGCCGGCGGGCTGCTAATGCCGAGCGGCTGTACACCGGGCTGATTCTGACAACCCGTGCGGCGAAGGCCGCCGTTAGCGCGCGTCGATCACGTCGAAGACGTCGAGCATTAACGACAGCTGCTCGGCGAGGTCTTCGAGCGACCCGTCGTTTTCGATCACGTAGTCGGCGCGTTGGGCCTTCTCGGCTGCGCTCATCTGACGAGCGTCACGGGCGCCGAGCTCGGAAATCCCGGTGCCGCGGGCTTCGGCGCGACGTTTGCGCGTCGCTTCGTCGACCGTGATCGCGACGGTCTTGTCGAACGCCTGGTCGATGCCGGATTCGAACAACAGCGGGACCTCGACGACGATCACGCGTGGTTGCGGGTCGGCCGCGTCGCCTGCCGCGCGAAAGTCCAGAATCCGCTTACCGACCCGCGGCCAGACCAGTTGCTCGAGCCAGGCCCGCGCGGCGGGGTCGGCGAAGACTTCCGCCGCGACCGCCTCGCGATCGACCGCTCGATCCTTGACCACGCCCGAGCCGAGACGTTCGGCGACCAGCCCGATCACCTCTGGATCCTCGTAGATCTCGTGGACGACCTGATCGGCGGACAACGTCGCCGCGCCGAGCTTCTCGAGTTCGGCGAGCGCGGCCGACTTACCGGACGCGATCGTGCCGGTCAGGCCTACAAACGGTGGCCGCGGCCGGCCGGCGGTCATGCCTAGGCGGTGGTCTCGGCTTCGGTCTCGGCTTCGGCCGGGGCGTCTTTCGCGGCCTCGGACTCGGCGTCGGCGCCGGGCTCGGGTTCGGGTTCGGTGGCTGCCGCGGGATCGGCGTCGGACGCGCCGACGGAATCCGCCACCGGGACCTCGGGTTCCGCGACTAGAGCCTCGGGCTCGGATGCCAGGGTCTCGGGCGCCGGTTCGGCTTCGGACTCAGGCTCGGGCTCGGGTGCCTGTTCGGCCGCCTCGGAGCCGGGCGCGGTATCGGCGACCACGGCTTCGGGAGCCTCGACGGCGACTTCAGAATCGGCCGTGACGTCCGCCTCGGACTCGTCGTTAGCCTCGTGGTCGGCTGCTTCGCCGGTGTCTTCGCCGCCGCCGAGATCGACCGGAATCAGTGTCTGACCCTCGACCTGCTTGGCCGAAAGCGAAAGCCGGCGACGTTCGGTGTCGATCTCGAGGATGCGGACGCGGACCATGTCGCCCTCGTTGAGAACCTGGCGCGGATTCTCGACGTGCTGCTCGGAAAGCTCGCTGATGTGCACGAGACCCTCGACACCGTTGTAAATCTCGACGAAGGCGCCGAACGAAACGATCTTGGTGACGCTGCCCTCGAGCACGTCGCCGACGTGATGGGTGTCGATGACCTTCTGCCACGGGTCTTCTTGGGTCTGCTTGAGGCCCAGCGAGATGCGCTGGCGGTCGTGATCGATGTCGAGCACCTTGACAGAGACGACGTCGCCGATCGAGACGACCTCGCCCGGGTGGTTGACGTGGCTCCAGGAGAGCTCGGAAATGTGAATCAGACCGTCGATGCCGTCGAGGTCGACGAACGCGCCGAAATCGACGATGTTGCTGATCGCGCCTTCGACGACCGAGCCGCGCTCTAGGTTGTCGATGATCTGCTGGCGGACCTCCTTGCGCTCCTCTTCGAGGATCGCGCGGCGGCTGAGTACGACGTTGTTGCGCGAGCGGTTGAGCTCGATGACCTTGCAGCGGACGGTCTGAGTTTTGAACTCGTCAAGATCCTGTACGCGGCGGATGTCGACGAGCGACGCCGGCAGAAATCCACGGATGCCGAGGTCGACGATCAGGCCGCCCTTGACGACCTCGATCACCGTTCCCTCGACCGGCTCGCCGGACTCCGACGCGGCCTCGATCTTGCGCCACGCCTTCTCGAACTTGGCGCGCTTCTTGGAGAGAACCAGCCGGCCGTCGGCGTCTTCCTTTGTTACGACCAGCGCGTCAACCGTCTCGCCGAGGGAGACCTCATCTTCGGGGTTGACGTTCTTGCGAATCGAGAGTTCGTGGACCGGGATCACGCCTTCGGACTTGAATCCGATATCGACGAGCACTTCGTCGCGATCGATGCGAACGACTTCACCCTGCACCACATCACCGTCTTCGAACGCGACCAGCGTCGCCTCGTAGTTGGGGACGATCTTGCCGTCTATTTCGAGTAGAAGTCCGTCTGATCCGGGGACTTCGGTGCCGGTGAGGGGCTGGATTTCGGTGATTGTTGTTGACATATCTCGCTAGTAATTTGGTTTTCTGGACAGAACGACGAAGCGTAGCAATGCCCGGCGGACCGCGAGTATCGGCCACTTTGCGGGTCGCCGCGGTCACGCGCGGCCACCACGCGAGCCGTAAGATGCGACGCGATGCCGGTTCGCGCGACCAAACGAGGGATTCTGCGCACTCCGATCGGCGGAGACTACGACGTGGTGATCTGCGGCGCGAGTTTCGCCGGCCTTTCGGTGGCTCGCGAGCTGCGCGGCAGCGGTGCGCGCGTACTGGTGCTGGACCGATACGACATCGGCGAGCGGGCGACCTCGGCCTGCGCGACGCCGACGATCTGGCTGGAGCGAATGGGCCTCGGCGCGGCGATCCGGCAGTCATTTGACTCGCTCACGATCCAGGTCGAGGACCGGCCGGTCAGATTCAAGACGCCGTGGCCGTTCTCGACCTTCGACTACCGGCGCTTATGCGAGCTGCTGGCCGCACAGGGTGATTTCGAATTCGAGACCGCGACGGTGCGAGGGCCGGCCGTGCTCTCGGGGGTCGCACCGAACGCGCCGGTGGTGATTTCCACCGACCGCGGCGATGTCCGAGCGCCGCTGGTGGTCGACGCGCTCGGCTGGCGGCGTGTTCTAGCGCCAGACCGGGAGCGGCCGCAGCCGCCGGCGGCGCTGCTCTCGCGCGGCCTCGAGGTTCACCCGGCGGGGTCGTCTGATCACCTGAAGATCTGGATCGACCAGCGGTTGGTCGCGGCCGGATACGGGTGGTCGTTCCCGGCCGGCGACGAGCTGCGGGTCGGGGTCGGATCGTTCGATCCCCGCGATCATGTTCGCGAGCCGACGGTGAGGCTGGCCGAATCGGAGGGCCTGATGGCCGAGCGGTTTCAAGGCAACTGGATTCCGCACGCCTTGCGCCCGGCGACCGACGGAGTGGTTTTCTGCGCCGGCGACTCGGCCGGTCACTGCCTGCCGTTGAGCGCCGAAGGGATCAGGACGGCGTTCTACTTCGGGATTGCCTGCGGACGAGAGCTGCGATCGGTGCTCGACGGGCGGTTCGAGCGCGCGACCGCCCTGCGCCGCTACCGCGAGTTTTCGGCCTCCCACGAACGCGCGTTCAGACTTCTGCTGCGCGCTCAGCGAACGCTGCCGCGCGTGCCGGTGTCGGCGCTGTCGGCCGCGGTGCGCCTGATGAGCGTGCGCGGCGTGGACCGGCGATGGATGAACCGGTATCTCAACGCGGCGCACCCGGACTTCGTGCACAGCGGTGGTACCGCCGTCTGAAGCCGATGCGAAGGCTTTCCCGACCCGGCAGGTTCAGGTATTGCGGTAAAGCGGCCCGTCGCCACCTTCAGGTGTCGTGAGACGACCGCCTTTGGCGGTGATCGCCCCACACTGAACGCAGTTCGAGTGATTGACAGTCACCTCGACCTCACCGCTTTCGGGTGCGTCCGGAGGCAGCTCGTAGACGCCCGCAGGGCACATCGACTCCCACATCTCGGCAATCTCGCGCGGCACCGTGCGCTGAACCCTGATGTGACTCGGCGCGTCATCGCGAGTCGCGTTGCCGGAAATGAAGACGCTTGAGAGTTTGTCGAAGATGTACTTGCCGTCTGGCTTGGGATATCGCTTGCTGGAATCGCCGATAAATATTGGTTGCTCGTTGGCGGGATGAACGCGCCAGCGTCCGCCAGGGAATCGCCCCTTGGTCGCGATCATCAGATTCACCAACGGCCCACCACGTAGTAGGCCCTTCTGAAATGGCTGACGCGAATTGCGCTGCTCGTAGAGGTCCTTGCCGATGATCGATGTCTCAACAGCTTCTTCGTAACTCTCGAAATTGCGCTCGCCTGACTTGAGTGATCCGTAGATCGATTCGGCCGCGAGAACGCCGGATGTAATCGCGTAATGCACTCCTTTAAGAGCCGCGAGATTGACCATCCCCCCGCCGTCACCAACGATGACGGCTCCCGGCATCGAGAGTTTCGGCATAGCCCAGTACCCGCCGGCAGGAATAGCCTTCGCGCCCCATGACACTCGCTCGCCTCCTTCGAGAATCTTTCGCACCATCGGGTGAGTCTTGAACAGTTGCAGAAGGTCGTGACAAGAAGTCGTTGCATCGGCGTAGTCGAGGTCCAGGACGAAGCCAATCGAGACCAAGTCGTCGCCGGTCTTCTCGTCCTTCATCGGGTAGATCCACGAGCCGCCGATCTGGTGGTATTTGGACGAGATCTTCAGTGGCCAGCCTGCCAACGTGTGGATCACGCGATTGAGCGGCTTCGGAACTTTCCACACCTCTTTGACGCCGAGCTCCCAGACCATCGGTTCGCGACCTTCCCCGAGATTGAACTCAGCGACCGCCGCGTCGGTGAGGTGGCCCCAACATCCTTCGGCGAGAACGGTCGCTCGTGCCGCGATGTCCGTGCCCGGTTCGAAGTTGCCAAGCGGCTCGCCATCTTTGCCGCGACCTTTGTCGCCGGACCGGACGCCTTCGACGACGCCATCCCTGACGATCAGTTGCGCTGCGGATGTCTCGGTCAGGAAATAGGCGCCGGATTCTTCAGCCTGCTTCTGCATGAATCGGCACAGCGCGGCGACAGAGATGACCTCGTTGCCCTTGTTGTGCTGCGGGGAAGGAGCTGGTATACGGACCTTCGTTTTGCCGTTCGGGAGGAGATAGATCGCTTCCTTTGTGACCTCGCCGAACGCGAATCCCTCCTGACGCCACTGCTCGCGAGTCAGGTCGGGAAAGAGATCCCGCAGTGCCGACGGTCGCATCACCGCACCGGAAAGATTGTGCCCTCCGCACGTTTTCGCCTTCTCGATCACGGCGACCGGGACTTCGCCGAGGCTCTCCATCAATGCCGGATCGGCGCTCAACAACTGAAGCAAGCGGTTGGCGCAGGCCAAGCCGGCCGTTCCACCGCCGACGATGGCGACCCCGATGTCGATCCGGTCTTCCTCGGCGGCGAGCGATCGCTTGATGAACTCCCGGCGAGCGTCGACAGGGGGTGGAAACTCCGCCGGGCGGGGTTTCACGCTTCGATTTCCCGCCATGCGAATGAGTTCCTTCCGGCGCCGATTCCGCGTATGACCGGCGAGGTTGGTGAATTCTACGGTCTCAGCAGTGAGTGCGGCAACGGTACCAAAAATATGCCCGTGTGAATTTACGACGGAGACATCGTCGGGTACGTGCCGTATGGAGCGGGGGTCGCGCTCGCCGGTTGTCGTGAAAAGCGGGCAAGTAGGCCGGAGGGTCCGGCCGAGGCCGGGCCCTGCGGGTCGAACCGGGCGACAGCTCCGCCGGCCGGTACGTACCGGCGGAACGTGTCGCGTGCCGGCCCCGTTGCGCTATCGGGCGTTCACCCCTCGCTCGATTGCACGCCCGACCGCGATCAGCGTGGTTTCGGCGTGCGGCGCGGCAACGATCTGCAACCCGATCGGCAGGCCCGACGGTGCCGGCGCGCTGGGCACCGACATCGCGGGAAAGCCGACAAAACTCCAGAGAATCGCGTTGCGCGACAAGATCGTCAGGTACTCGTCGGCGTCATCGACGACCGGCGCGACGACGGGCACGGTCGGCATCACCAGCGCGTCGACGCCGGCGATGGCCGTTAGCATCTCCTCGCGCAGCCAGGCGCGGTAGCGCTGGGCGTCGATGTAGTCGGTGGCGAGTACCTCGTCGGCGGCGTCGAGCTGGTCCCGGACCTCCTCCCAGTACAGTGCGCGATCGTTGTGCAATCCGCGGTGAAAGGCAGCCGCCTCGCAGCGTGAGACGATCAGCCCGCAGGCGTTGGCACCGGCGAAATCAGGGTCGGCCGGGCGGTCCACGCCGACCAGCTCGGCACCGGCGGCGATCAGTAGGTCCAGCGCGAACTCGATCGACTCCTCGACTTCGGGCTCGGCCCCGTCCCACGCCGCGCGCGGAATTCCGATCCGCATCCCCTTGACGCCCGTGCCGACGCCTTCGGAGACGCGCGCACCGTCACGCAGGCAGTCGAGCATGATCGCCGCGTCGGCCACGCCGGGCGCGATCACACCGACGTGATCCATAGTCCAGCTTAGGGGTACGACGCCGGCGGTCGGCACCGTGCCGTATGTCGGCTTCAACCCCACCACCCCGCTCAACGCCGCCGGCACACGCGAAGAGGCCCGTGTGTCGGTGCAGATCGAGGCGATTCCCATGCCGGTCGCGACCGCCACGGCGGATCCGCCGCTGGATCCGCCCGGGATGCGGGTGTCGTCGTGCGGGTTGCGCGACTGCGGCGAGGTGACGCCGAGCGCGAACTCGTGGGTCGCGACCTTGCCGAGTATCACCGCGCCCGCGTCGCGCAGGCGCCGGACCGCCCAGGCGTCGTGACTCGCCCGATGCTCGTACGCCAGCGAGCCGGCTCGCGTCGTGGCGCCCTTCACGTGAATGACATCCTTTACGGAGATCGGAATTCCATGCAGCGGGCCTCGATGGCGACCCGCCTTGAGTTCGTTGTCGAGCTTGGCCGCCTGCTCGCGCGCCTCGACCTCCATGATTTCGACGAAGGCGAACAGCCGGTCGTTGTCTTTTTTGATCGCCTCAAGCGAGCGCTCGACCAGATCGGCGGCAGTCACCTCGCCGCCGTCGATCAGGTGGCGGGTCGCGCCGATCGTTCCCAGCAACGGGGCCCCGCCGGGACTGCCCGGCTCTTCGCCCGGCGCGATCGCCTCGCCCGGCCAGACATCAAAGCCGGGGCGTCGTTCGAGATCGTCGTTGCGCCAACCCTTGAGATGCTCAAGTGCCCAGGCGAAAGCATTTGTGGCAACGCTCGTCATCGCGCGGCCCCTAAACCGTCTCGAGTGCCGCGAGCAGTTTCTCGCTGTCGCTGACGGAGCCGAACACGCCGCCCTGCATCTTGACCATCTTCAGCGCGGCCTCGTAGTTGCCGTAATCGGTGGCGCCGGTGCAGTCGGAGAGCAGCAGACACTCGTAGCCGATGTCGTTGCCCTCGCGCATCGTAGTGTGCACGCAGACATCGGTGGTGATTCCGGTGAAAATCAGATTCTCGATCTTCTTCGAGCGCAGGATCAAGTCGAGATTGGTCGCGCAGAACGCGCCCTTCCCGGGCTTGTCGATGACGATCTCGCCGTCCACCGGATAAAGCTCCTCGACGATGTCCCAGCCCGGTTCACCGATTACAAGGATGCGGCCGCAGGGACCGGCGTCGCCGATCCCGGCGCCCATCTGCTTCGAGCGCCAGAGCTTGTTCGGCGGACAGTCCGAGAGATCCGGCTGGTGGCCTTCGCGCGTGTGCACGACGGTCAGGCCGAGTTCGCGCCAGCGCGCCAGCACTTTTTGCGTCGCCGGAATGCCAGCGCGCGTCAGGCCGAGGTCGTAACCCATGTGATCGACGTACCCGCCGGGGCCGCAGAAGTCGGTCTGCCAGTCGATCAGGATCAACGCCGTGCGCTGGAGGTCGAGGTTCTGGTTGTAGGGCCAGTCGTAGGGATCGCCGGCGACGGAGATCGCGGCGGAATCGGTGGCGGCGGTCATTCGGTCTCTCCTTTTTGGGAAACGGCGGACGCGGTCGTGGTGGAGTTGACGAAATAGCACGCCTCAATCAAAGCGTCGCTGGTGCCAACGGCACCGAAGATTCCGCCGGACATCAATATCTGTGAGATCGAGGCCTTCTGCAGCTCCGGGTCGTACGCCACGCACGCGTCCTCCAGAAAGAGGCATTCAAAACCAAGATCATTGGCCCGGCGCAGTGTCGAGTGAACGGCGATCTCCGTCGGCCAGCCGGCAAACGCCAGCTTCTCGATCCCGTTTGTGCGCAAGACGAGATCGAGATTGCCGCCGAGGAAGGCGTTCGCCGTCGGCGCTTCGATCACCATGTCGCCGGGCGCCGTCTTCGGCAGCGAACCGCCGCCGCAACTGATCCAGATCACCGCGGCCCCCAGCTCGCGCAGCGGGCCGGCGAGTTTCGACGCCGCCGTCAAGGCCATCTCGCGCGATCGCTCGTCGCCCTCGCGGCCCGTCGCGGGCCCCGAGACCACCACGAGCGCAAAGCTCGCGGTGGTCAACTCGCCGTCGTAGGGCCACGGGTACGGCCGGGAACCGGCGACCGCGATCTCGCCCTCTGTTGTGGCTTTGATCGCGGCCGCCGCGCTCATGAGGTCGGGATCTTTCCGGTCACGCCCTCGACGAGGTAGTCGGTCGATTCGAGATCGGTCGGGCTCGGCGATTCGCCGTCCGGGATCTTGACCGCACCAGCCTGGTCTTTGATCGGACCGGTGAAGGGCTTGAAGTCGCCTGACTTCATCTCTTTTTTCTTGGCTTCGATCTCGTCCTGAACGTCTTCGGGAACGGCCGAGCCGAACGGCGCGAGCTGAATGATCTCGCTGTCGGCAAAGCCGGCGCGGTACATCGCGTCGTACTTGGAGCCCTTCCAGTCACCGGCGGCGATCGTGTCGGCCATGTCGGTGTAGAGCGGTCCCCAGTTCCACACCGACCCGGTCAGCCAGCCCTTGGGCGCCAGCGATGAGGCGTCGGCGTGGTAACCAACCGACATGATGCCCTCGCGCTCGGCCGTCTCGACGATCGTCTTGGTGCAGTCCTGGTGCTGGCTGATCACGTCGACATCCTTGTTGATCAAGGACTTCGCGGCCTCTGCCTGCTTGCCGGGGTCGCACCAGTTGTTGGTGAAGACCACCGTGGTGGTGACGTCGGGGTTGACCGACTGCGCACCGAGCTGGAACGCGTTGATGTTTAGCAGCGTCTGCGGAATCGGCACGGCGACGACGTAGCCGAGCTTGTTGGTCTTGGTCTGCTTGCCGGCGGCGATACCGGTGAGGTACTGCGCCTCGTAGATACTGCCGAAGAACGTGCCCAGGTTGTCGGCGGTCTTCAGGCCGCCCTGGTGCATGAACGTCACGTCGGGGTGCTTTGCGGCGACTTCCAGCGCGGGCTCGAGGTGGCCGTAGCTGGTCGGGAAAATGATCGTCGCGCCGTCCTTGATCATCTTCTCCATCACTCGCGAGGCCTCTGATGTCTCGGGCACGTTCTCGGCCTGAAGGACCTTGTAGCCGGCCTTCTCAACCTCGAGCGAGCCTTCGTAGGCCGCCTGGTTGTAGCCGTAGTCGTTCTTCGGTCCGACGTAGAGGAAGCCGACCGTCGGCTTGTCGCCGGAGGCGGAGTCGCCCGAGTTTGAATCCGAGCTGGAGCCACAAGCGCTCACACCGACCGCGGCTACCAAGCCGAGGGCCATGAGCAGCAGCCACTTAACCGTCCAATTACGCATTCTGAACTTCCTTTCGATGAACTACATGGAGTTGGGGCAGGTCTCGCTACGGCGCGACCGGTCCTTACGTTCCGCCCGGCGCGAACACGGCCTTGAGGCCGGCGGGCATTTTCTGAGCCTGTTTGCGACTCGCGATCGCGAGCACGACGAGGGTCAGAACGTAAGGAGTCATTCCGAGCAGGAACGCGGAGATGCTCAGGCCCTCGGCCTGAAGCTGAAGCTGAAGGCTGACCGCCAGTCCGAAAAGCAACGCGCCGAGCGCGGCGCGGATCGGCAGCCAGGAGGCGAAGATCACCAGAGCGACGGCGACGAAGCCGCGGCCGACGGTGACGTCTTCGACCCAGTTGAGCGTGGAGGCCAGCACCAGCTGGGCGCCGCCCATGCCGGCGAGCGCGCCGCCGGAGGTGACGGCGATATAACGCACCTTGCGCGGGGAGTGACCGTAAGCGAAGACGACGTCGGGATTCTCGCCGGTAGCGCGGAGGATCAGCCCCCAGCGAGTCTTCTTCATGAACCACCACAGCGCCGGACCGAGCAGCAGCGCGCCATAGGTGAGCAGGTCATAGTTGAACAGCACGTTGCCGAGGAACGGGATATCGCTCAACAGCGGTATCGCGACCGGCTCGAAGCCGGTGATCTTCGCGTCGACGAAGCTCGTGCCCAGCGCCGCCGTCAGGCCGAGTCCGAGGAACGTGATTCCGAGGCCGCTGGCGAGCTGGTCGGCCCGGCGGTCGATCACCAGATAGGCGTGCAGCAAGGCAAGCAGACCGCCGAAGGCCAGCCCGGCAAGCGCGCCGATGTACGCCGCACCCGTCCACGACGTGACCGCGAACGCACCGAGTGCTCCGGCCAGCATCGAGCCTTCGGTTCCGAGGTTGACGATTCCCGAGCGCTCCGAGACCGTCTCGCCCTCCGCGGCGTAGATCACGCAGGCGCCGTAGCGCACCGCGCCGGTCAGCAGGTTCTCGATGAACATCAGCCGCCCGGTCCTTTGAGCGCGGCCGGGCGCTGAGCGAGAACGAACAGGACGATCGCGGCCATCAACACGTAGACCGAGGAGGCAGGCAGCCCGAAATCGATCTGCAGGTTGTCGCCGTAGACCGAAATCGCGGCCAGCAGCACGGCCGCCGACGGGATCCAGGCGGTACGGTGCCCGACCATCCAGCTGCAGAGGAAACCGATGTAGCCGAAACCGGCGGCCATGTCGGATCGAACGCGGATCTCGGTACCGGAAAGCTCGATCGAGCCGGCGAGCCCGGCGATCGCTCCGCCGAGCAGCAGAGCGACCAACACGGTCTTGCCGACCGGGATGCCGCCGCGGCGCGCGGCCTCCGGATTGCCGCCGACGACCTTCGCTTTGAAGCCCCAGCGCGAGTGCTCGATCAACAGCCAGATCCCGACCGCCACCGCGATCGCGATCACCAGCCCGAAGTGCACCCCGTAGTCGCCGAAGTGCGGAAGCCGCGCCGATTCGCTGATCTCCGGCGCGATCGCGAATCCGAATGACTCCGGATCCTTGAGCGCGTCGTTGACGAGAAAGCCCAGCAGCAGCGCGGCCACGTAGTTGAGCAGCAGAGTCGAGATCGTCTCGTTGACGTTGAACAGGTTCTTTAGGAACGCCGCGATACCGGCCCACAACAGACCGCCGAGCAAGCCGGCCGCGAGGATCGCGGGAAGCATCACGACGATCGGCAGCGCGTCCTCGACGACGAACGCGAAGCCGCCGGCGGCGGCCGCGCCGATCAAGAGCTGGCCTTCGCCGCCGACGTTGATCAGACCCGCACGCGCCGGAAGCGCGACGGCCAGCGCGGTGAGTATGAACGGAGTCGCGCGCACCAGCACGTCGGGCTGAGAAATCGCGAAGACCGGCAGGATCATCCAGAGCAGCAACGGCAGTGCGATCGGCGAGGCGATCCTGAACCACCTGTTTTGCGGGATGTGGGCGCGCGGGTCGAACGAACGCTTGGCCGGCGGCGCGCCTTCGGGAAAGGCGAGTTCGGGCGCCGTCACGACGCCTCCCGGCCGAGCATCATCGCGCCGATCTCGCCGCGCGTGGTTTCGGACGGTTTGAGATCGCCGGCGAGCCTGCCGCCGTGCAGCACCGCGATCCGGTCGGAGACCGCGAAGAGCTCGTCTAGATCCTCGGAGACAAAGAGCACGGCGGCGCCTTCTTGGGCGCGCGCGAAGAGCAGTTCGTGGGTGGTCCGGACGCTGATCAGATCGAGTCCGCGTGTCGGGTAGCAAGCAACGACGACGCCGGGCTCGCGGGCGAGCGCGCGGACGATCATCAGCCGCTGGATGTTGCCGCCCGACAGCGAATCGACACGGCGCGACGGCTCGGCCAGGCCGATCGCCCGCGCCGACGGCAGCGCGGCGGTCCGCTCATGAACCGACGGCCAGTGATAGCCAATGCGCGTCCTCGGCGGATCGATCCCACCGATCGCCATGTGCTCGGCGATATTGAGGCCGGGAACGACCTCCATCGCGATCGGGTCCTCGGCCATACAGGCAACGCCCTCGGCGATCGCCTCGGTGACGTGCTTGTTCTCGATGTAGACGCCGCTGATCGCGATCCGGCCGTTGAAAACCGGGCGCAGACCTTGCATCGCCTCGGCAAGCTCGCGCTGGCCACCGCCGGAGACGCCGGCGATGCCGATCACCTCTCCGCGCTCGGCGACGAGACTGAACTCGTCGATCGCCGGCAGGCCGTTGTCGCCGTGCACCGTGATGTGTTCGAGCATCAGCGCCGGGCCGTCGACGTGCGCGACGATGTTCGGTCGATGTGGCAGGTCGGGCACCGATTGACCGACGACCGCCTCGATCAACTCGCCGTCGGTCATCGCCGGCAGATCGTCGGACCGCATCGCGACCTTGCCCTGACGCAACACCGTGACACGGTCGCAAACGGCGCGCACGTCGGGGATCTTGTGGGTGATGATCGCCAGCGCCATGCCCTGGTCGCGCAGATCGCGGATCACGTTCATCAGGCCGTCGACCTCTTGCGGCGCGAGCAGGCTGGTCGGTTCGTCGAGAATCAGCACCTTGGCGCCGCACATCAGGACCTTGAGGATCTCGGCCTGCTGGCGCTCGCTCATCGAGAGTTCGTCGATCGTACGGTAGGGGTCGACGCTCATGCCGTACTTGGCCGCGAGGGCCTGGAGTTCGTCGGCGATCTTTTTCTGGTCGAGCATGAAGCCGTCGCCGGGGAGCGCGAGCGCAATGTTCTCGAGCACGGTGAGCGCCGGGATCAGGCGGAAATCCTGGAATACAAGGCCGATGCCGGCGGCGCGGGCCTTGCCGGGGGAATCGATCACGATCGGCTCGCCGTCGACCAGAACTTCGCCCTCGTCGGGCACGTTAACCCCGTAGAGCGACTTGGCGAGTGTCGACTTGCCGGCGCCGTTTTCGCCGAGGATCGCGTGAACTTCGCCGGGAAACAGCTCGAGATCGACCGAGTCATTTGCGACCAGAGTGCCGAAACGCTTGGTCAAGCCCTTGACCTGGATCGTCGCGGCCTCGGCCTCGGTTGCGGGCGCCGCGGATTCAGTGACCAGTCCGGTGCTCATTGGTCGAGCTCTTCGACGTCGAACATGCGCGCGAGCATCGCGCCGACTCGCTGCTCGACGACCCGCGCGCTGCGGTCGATGTGCACCCGCATCAGCGCGGCCGCGGCGTCAATCTCGCCGGTCAGGATCGCTTCGACGAGTTCGAGGTGTTCATCGATCGTGGTCTTGATGCGCGCGCCGGTCGTGAAGTCGTGGACGCGAAGGATACGGATCCGCTCGTTGATGTCGCGTAGGTATCGAACGGCGGGCTGGTTGCCGGCGGCGGCGGCGAGACGCTCGTGAAAAGCCTCGTCGGCGTGAACGAAATCCGGCGTCTCCAGCCCGGACGCGCCGCGCTTGTACCGCTCACCGAGATCGACCCAGACGTCGCGGAGATCCGTGAGTTTGCCGGTGTCGCCGGAGGCGGTCGCGCGACGAACCACGAGATCTTCGACCACCACGCGGACCTCGTAGAGCTCGCGGATCGTGCTCGCCTGCGGCGGCTGCGGCGTGATCCCGCCGTTTGCGTGCTTGACCACGTGCCCGTCGGCCTGTAGGCGGTGTAGGGCTTCGCGTACCGGAGTGCGGCTGCAGCTGAAGCGATCAGCGAGATGTTCCTCGACCAATCGCTGGCCGTACGGGAATTTTCCGAGCAGGAGATCCTGGCGGACCCCCTGATAGACGCGCTCGGCGATCGAGCGCGCGCCGCCAACGCCACCTCCGTCTGTGTGCAGCGTTGTATCCAGGTTTGTAGACACCGAGATCATGGAAAGGCAAGCTATCCGCGGGCGACCGGCGTTACGTGGTCACGATGTACAAAATTCCGCGGTGGTTGTTGGCCACACGTGAGAAGTCGCCGGCCGGTGCGCATCGGCGAGCCCGCGGGGCCGGCAAGCGGCGGCTAGTCGGCGACGATCAGATACGTACCGACTGCCAGCAGCGCAACGCCGGCCAGCCGCGCCGTGCTCAGGGGCTGCTCCTGAACTCCGAAGGCGCCGAACCTGTCAAGCAGAACCGAAGCGGACAATTGTCCCGCGATCGTCGCGGCGACGATGCCGGCGGCGCCGAGCGAGCCGACGGTGAAGATCACGGTCGAGATATAGGCCGCCCCGAGCAGCCCGCCGACGAAGTAGTACCAAGGCAGCGACGCGCCGGCGACCTTGCCGAAGCCACCACCGGCGACCAGCACGATCAGCGTGAGCAGGATCGTTCCGATGATGAACGAAACGGCGGCGGCCGGGAGCTTGCCGACCTCCTCGCCGAGCCGTCCGTTGATCGGCGCCTGAGCGGCGATCAGTCCGCCGGCCGCGGCGGTCAGAATGACGGCAAGGCCTTTATCCATGCGCCGCCGTTCCACCTCTAATCACTTGGCTGCGAGCCAGTTTGGACCACTGCCGACGCTGACGCCGAGCGGCGGGTCCAGCGGGTAGGCGTCGGCCATCGCCGTGTGCGCGAGCTCGGCGATCTGGCCGGCCTCGGCCGCCGGGCCCTCGAACAGCAGTTCGTCGTGAATCTGCATCACGAGCTTGGTCTCGACATCGGCCTCGCGCAACGCCGCGCTGGCCTTGATCATCGCGATCTTGATGATGTCGGCGGCCGTCCCCTGGACCACGGTGTTGACCGCGAGGCGCTCACCCAGCTTGCGGGTCTGCACCTGACTGGAGCTGAGTTCGGGAATCGCGCGGCGACGGCCGAGCAGCGTCGTGACGTAGCCGTCCCGCTTGGCCTGCTCGACGGTCGAATCCATGAAGCGCTGGACACCGTCGAATCGCTCGAGGTACCGCTTGATGAACTCGGCGGCCTCGTCGCGCGGGATCTTCAGGCGATCACTGAGCCCGAACGCTCCCAGCCCGTAGATGATGCCGAAGTTGACCGCCTTGGCGCGGTCGCGGGTCGCGTGGTCGACGGCGGCCGGGTCGATGCCGAAGATCGCGGCGGCCGTCTCGGTGTGAACGTCCTCGCCCCGGCGGAAGATCTCGCGCAGGGTCTCGTCCTCGGCGACCTGGGCGAGCACGCGCAGTTCGACCTGGGAGTAGTCGGCGCTGGTCAGCAGGCAGCCTTCCTCGGCGACGAAGCACGCCCGGATCGTGGCGCCCAGCGGCGTGCGCACGGGAATGTTCTGCATGTTGGGATTGGTCGAGCTGAGCCGGCCGGTCGCCGCGCGGGTCTGGTCGAGCGTGGTGTGAATGCGGCCGTCCTTCGGCGAAATCATCTTCGGCAGCGCGTCGACGTAGGTGGACTTCAACTTGGTCAGCTCACGCCAGCGCTCGATCTTCTCGACGATCGGGTGTTCGCCGCGCAGTGAAGCGAGCACGCGAGCGTCGGTGGAGTATCCGGTCTTACCCTTGCGGCCGCGCGACAGCTCGAGCTTGTCGAAGAGGATCGGGGCGAGCTGCTTGGGCGAGCCGATCGTGAACTCCTCGCCGGCCAGCTCGTAGATATCGGCCTCCAGCTGCGCGATCTCGGCCTCGAACCCCTTTGACGCCTCGGCCAGCGCCTCGACGTCGAGCTTCATCCCGTTGCGTTCGATCTCGACGAGCACCGAGACGAGCGGGAGCTCGACCGTTTCGAAGATCTCGGTCAGGCCGAGCTCTTGGATCCGCGGTCTCTGAATCGCCGCGATGTCGGTCACGGCGCGCGCTTCGATCGCGAGGTCGCGCAGGGCCACGTCGATCGTCGCGTCCTCGGCCGTAGCCGGAACACCGCCGAACTCGATCAGCATTTCGCGGACGGCATACTGGCGCCGGGCTGAATCGATCAGGTAACCGGCGATTCGCGTATCGTGCGCCAGCACGGGCACCGGACAGTCGCTGCCGTCGAGCTGTTCTTTCAAGTGGTGTGACACCACCGCCGTTGTGCCGATCGCGTCGACGATATCGCCGACGCGCGGCGCCAGGCCGACCAGCACCGGGCCGTCCGCAGCGATCACGGCAAAGCGCGTTTCCTCGCCGGCGGCTTGATTTGCGGCATCGGCGAGCAGAGAGTCGGCGGGGCCGTCCAGTCCGGCGGCCGCCGGACGCATCAGCAAGGTCAGCTCGCCGGCCTTCAACCCGCCCAGATCTTTGACGCCGGCCTCGCGCAGCTCGAGTTCGGCGCCGCGCGGCGACCCTGACGATCCCGTCTCTGACGCCGTCAAATCCTTGAGTTCGGCTTCGATGGCGGCGAACTCTTCGGACTGAAACATCCGCTCGACGCGGCGCAGCGGCTCGCGCAGGTCGTGTTCGCGCAGCACCTCGCGCAACGCGGCCGGGTCGATCTTGCGTTCGAAGACGCGCTCGAAGCTGAAGTCCGGCACCTCGATGTCGCGGTGCATCGTCGCGAGCTGCTTGGAGATTCGTGCGAGATCGGCGTGCTCGGTGAGGTTCTCCTTGCGTTTGGTCCCGGAGATCTTGTCGACGCTCGAGAGCACGTCCTCCAGCGAGCCGAACTCCCGCAGCAGCAGCGCGGCCGTTTTGTCGCCGATCCCCGGAACGCCCGGGATGTTGTCGGACGTATCCCCCTTCAGGCCGATGAAGTCGGGTACGAGCTTGGGCGGAATACCGTACCGCTCGATCACGGCCGCCTCGTCGTAGAGCTTCGTGTCGGTCACGCCGCGACCGGTCGCCATGATCGCGACCTTGCCGTCGTCGACCAACTGGAACGAGTCGCGATCGCCGGTCACCACGATCACCTCGTAACCCTTGGCCTTGGCCTGCTCGGCAAGGGAGGCGATCACGTCGTCGGCCTCCCATCCGTCGACGCGCACGTTCTCGAAACCGAATGCCTGCGACAGCGGATAGAAATGCGGCCACTGCTCGCGCAAAGCGTCGGGCTTGGCGTCGCGCTGGGCCTTGTACGGCTCGTAGATCTCGCCGCGCCCGGAGAGCCCGGCGTCCCAAACCGCGACCACGGCCGGCTTCCCGTGCTCCTCGCCGACGATCTTGAGAAACATGTTCGCGAGACCGAACAGTGCGTTGGTCGGCATGCCGCTGCCGGACACGAATGTGTCCGGCAGCGCGAAGAAGGCGCGATAGGCGAGCGAGTTGCCGTCGAGCAGATAGAGCTTGCGGCCGGGTGAAGACACGATGCGCATCTTATGGCGCGGTGCGGGTGTCCAGGTTCGTCCATGCCCAGACCGCGGGGGCAGGCTCGGCATCATGCGCAGAGAGTATGTTGACCCGACAGGGCTCGCGATGGCGTGCCTCGTGCCCATGCGCTTGGAACAAAAACCCCGGACGACTTCGTCCTTTGAGGAGAACCAGAACCAATGAAACGACTGACTAGGAAGTTCAATTCGCTTTCGGCCGCGACGCTCGTCATCTGCGTGACGATCGTCGTGTCTTCGGCCGTCACCGCGACGGCGGCCAAGCTGATCACCGGCAAGCAGATCAAGAACAGTTAGATCACCGCCGCCGACATCAAGAACAAGTCGCTGACCGGTAGCGACATCAAGGACGCCACGATCGCCAAGGCCGATCTGAAGTCGGATGCTTTCGCCGCGGGGCCGCAGGGCCCGCAGGGTCCGGCGGGTGCGAGCGGAGCCGACGGCACCGCGCGGGCCTATGCCCAGGTGAACCCAGCCGGAGGGTCGTCGCTGGTCACCGCCAGGACCAAGGGCTTCTCCTCGGTCAGTCGCATCGCGACCGGCATTTACTGCCTGCAGCTGTCGGACTCATCGATCAACCCCGACAGTTTCCCCGCGGTGGCGACTGTGGAGTTCGGAAACACCGGTTCTCCGGGCGGGGAAACCGTCCAGGTGCGTGGGTCCAACGCCTCAATTCCCGACGCCTGCGCCGCCGGTCAATACGTGATTCGAACCTTCGATGAGACCAACGCCTTGGCGGACACGGTTGCGTTCACAATGCTCGTGCCTTAGCGCGACCACCATGCCGGTACCGGGACGCCCGGCCACCCGGGGATATGAGTCCCCAGGTCGGGATTGCTAACCGGCCAGGCCGTGGCGACCGCCGGATCGGTCGTCATTCACGACGACCGATCCGGCGTACCGCGTACTAGCCGAGCGAAGCGACCTCCGTCGCCTGCAGGCGAGCGCCGGCAAGGGGCACGCTGACCCCGTATCCGGCGCCGGTCACCGCGGTGTGCGCGGTGGCGCAGGTGATGACGATCGCCGGCGGCGGCGTCGCGACCGCCGTCAGGTCGACCGCGAACTGCACCGGAATGTTGATGTTGCCGAAGAACAGGGGATTGGCTCCCTGATCGGCGAGCGCGTTCGCCTTCCCGGTCGCCAGCACGTTGTCGTCCTGGTCGTATGCGGTGCAGACCCCCTGGAACGAGTCTGCCGCGTCGTCGGCGGTCATCTGCAGGTTGACGGATCCGTTGACCACGTACATCCCCGCCGGCAGAGACTTTGTCAGCACCGGAAGCTCCGCGCCAATGTCGTTCACGAGGTCGACCTGCGCCGCGTTGCTCTCGGCGAACGCGGCGACCGCGCCCGTCGCTCCGGTCGCGCCGGTCGCGCCGGTCGCTCCGTCTGCTCCGTCTGCACCGGTTGCCCCGGCCGCCCCGGTCGCACCCATCGCCCCGTTTGCCCCGGCCGGGCCGGTCGCGCCGGTCGCGCCGGCTTTCGCGTACTGCCTGGCATAGGAACTGGCGTACTTCTTGACCAGTTTGAGCTGCGCTTTCGTGAGCGCCGACCTACTAGCGGATACCCCGGTTTCGCTGGACGCGCCGGCTACCGCGAACGCGGATGTCACGCCGATCGTCGCGAGCGCCGCTGCGACACACGCCACGACCAGCTTCACGCGGCCTGCCCCGAAAGTGTTCTTGAACATGTTGGCCTCCCTGCCCTGGGGGGGACGCGCTGTCCCCCCGAACCTCGAATTGAAAAGACGCTCAAAGGTAGTCGCAGATCCGGCTCGCCGCCACCCCGATCTGGACGAATCGCAGGATTTCGCCCGGGGAGACATAACATGATCTGAGACGTGGCAACCACCCCTTCCCCATCCGCCAGCTACAGCATCACCCTGACCGTGGCGATCGACAATCGCGAGGGCACACTGCCGCGCGTCACCGGGGCGATCAGCGAGTCCGGCGGCGAGATCACGGCGATCGACATCGTCGGGTCGCAGGAGGAGATGACGGTTCGCGACATCACCGTCAGCGCGCGCAATCAGGACCATTACCGCTCGATCATCGGCGCGCTGACCAACGTGCGCGGCGCGAAGCTGATCGAGACCACGGATCGCACCTTCAATATGCACCAGCACGGCAAGATCGAGATGCACAACAAACATCCCGTCAAGACTCGCGACGATCTCTCGATGGCCTACACCCCCGGCGTCGCCCGCGTCTGCATGGCAATCCACGAAAACCCCGAGAAGGCCTTCAAGTACACGATCAAGGCCAACACGGTCGCCGTCGTAAGCGACGGTACCGCCGTACTCGGCCTCGGCGACATCGGGCCCGAAGCGGCGATGCCGGTGATGGAGGGCAAGGCGATGCTCTTCAAGGAGTTCGCCGATGTCGACGCCTTCCCCATTTGCCTCGACACCAAGGACCCCGACGAAATCGTTCGCGCGGTCGAGCTGATGGCCCCGACCTTCGGTGGCATCAATCTCGAAGATATTTCCTCGCCACGCTGTTTCGAGATCGAGCGCCGGCTCAAGGAATCACTGGACATCCCCGTCTTTCACGACGACCAGCACGGCACCGCCGTCGTGGTCATCGCCGCGCTGCTCAACGCGTCGAAGGTGATCGACAAGCCGATCTCACAGATGCGAGTGCTGATGCTCGGGCTCGGAGCGGCCGGCATCGCGGTCACCGAGATGCTCGAATCGGCCGGCGTCAACGACATCATCGGCTGCGACCGCAAGGGCGCGCTGCACACCGAGCGCGAGGACTGGGAGACGCTCGGGCCGGTCAAGCGGTGGTACGCGGAGCACACCAACAAGGACAAGGTCTCCGGTGCGCCCGACGAGGTCATCGAGGGCATCGACCTGCTGATCGGGCTTTCGGGCCCGGGCGTGATCCGCGCCGAGTCGCTGGCGAAGATGAATGCCGACCCGATCGTCTTCGCGATGGCCAACCCAACCCCGGAGGTCATGCCCGAGGAGGCCGCTCCCTTCGTGCGGATAATGGCCACCGGGCGCAGCGACTATCCCAACCAGATCAACAACGTTTTGTGCTTCCCCGGGATCTTCCGCGGCGCGATGGACGCCCGCGCGACCAAGATCACCGACGAGATGAAGATGGCGGCGGCCGAGGGCATCGCCGCGTGCGTCCCCGAGAACGAGGCCTCAGAGGACTACATCATCCCCTCCGTTTTCAACCGCGACGTCGCCAAGGAAGTCGCCAAGGCCGTCGAACATGAGGCCGCCCGCGGCGGCGTCGCCAAGCTTGAAGACGACTCCGGCGCGACGCTCGACCTGCCGGCCGTCGGCAGGCGTCGTTAGCCGGTCCGCACCGAAGGCCTGCCCTGCGTCGTTGGCGACCTGCGCGATCAGTGCCCGACCTCGATAACGCGTCCGGTGGCGCGGCCCGGGTCGTCTCGACCGTCCGGGACGCGGGTCGAGAACTGGTAGAGCGTGGTGTGGCCCGATGGCAGGACGTCGTAATGGCCGACCGGGCCAAAGCGATCGATGATCGAGCCGGCGGCGTCGGAAACCGCGGCGCGGTCGACGGCTCCGTGTTCGCCGGCACGCGTCAGCGCGTCAAGCGTCAAGCCGATCGCCTCGTAGGCGAAGATCGCGAAGCGGTCGGGTTCGCGATCGTATGTCGCCGCGAAGTCGTCGAGAAAGCGTGTCCCTGCCGGCGGGAGGTCCTCGCGCCGGAGCGCCGGCGATATCAGCATGGCCGATCGCGGAACGGCCGCCACCGCCGGATCGTCGGTGAGCATGAGGTATGCCGAGCCGGCGCGCCTGGGGTTCGCCGTGTCACCTGTCCGCGCCGATGGCACGGAATCGACACGCGCCGTCAGGCCCGATCGCTCGCTCGCGCTGGAAGCGGGCTCGATGCCCGCGCGTATCCCATTGTGTTCGCTATAGGCGACCAGACCGGCCGCCGCCGCTCTGGCGAACGCGCTCGTGCCGACCACGACGCGAGATTCCGGGCCGGTCGCGTCGTAGGCGCGCTGGTCGGCGTAGGCGCGACCGGCATCGAGGGCCGACGGCAGCAGCCAGATCAGATTGCCGCGGCGCGGCGCGCGATCCACCGCTTCCGGCCCCGGCCGGACCGAAGGCGCCAGGCTGATCTGGAGCAGGCGCGTGGCGCGCGTCGCCTGGTACGCCTCACGCGTCGCCGCGTCGGTCAGATCGCCGATGTACGCGACCGAGTTCGGCCTGCCGGCCGCGGCTTTCGCGTTCGCACGCGAAGCGCGAGAGTCCACGACGCGCAGCTCCAGTTTGACGTCGGGCGTGTCGTAGCCGGCTTCGTCGAGCGCGAGCCGCGCAGCGTCGGCCATGTCTCTCCCCCGCGCCGCGAGCGCTCCGTCGAGCGGAACGCTCAAGGTGATGGTCTTGACCGGAAGCGCCGCGTCGTCACCGGCGCCGCAGCCGATCGCGGCGGCCGCGATCGCACAGCACAGCGCCCCAACCGCAACCGTCGTCGATCTTCTCGTCACGTCCTCCATCGCCGAGCGCAAGCCTACATTCGCCGATGCGTGGAACCGCCGAGCCGCGGGATCGCCCGCGCGGGGAACGGGAACGCCGAAACGCGTCCGTATACTCGCGCGATGCGAGTCGGGATCCTAACCGCGGGCGGCGACTGCCCCGGCCTCAACGCCGTCATCCGTGCGACCGCGCGCAAACTGATCGGCGAGGGCCACGAGCCGATCGGCCTGCTGCGCGGGTATCAGGGTCTGGCGGATCGCAACTTCATGCCGCTGGGCCGCAAGGAGGTCGCCGGAACGATCCAACTGGGCGGGACGATCGTCTCGACCTCGAGCTACAACCCGTTCCGCGAGCCCGATGGCGTCGAAAAGGTCAAGGCCACCGTCGCCGAGGAAGGCATCGACGCCGTGATCGCGGTCGGCGGCGAGCACACGATGATGATCACGCGACGGCTGTTCGACGAGTGCGGCATCCCCGCGATCGGCGTCCCCAAGACGATCGACAACGATGTCACGGGCACCGACTTCACCTTCGGCTTCAACACCGCGGTGCAGATCGCCACCGACGCGATCGACCGCCTGCACACGACGGCGCAGTCACACAACCGCGTGATGATCCTCGAGGTCATGGGCCGCAACACGGGCTGGATCGCGCTGTTCGCCGCGATCGCCGGCGGAGCCGACGGAGTCTTGATCCCCGAGATCGACCTGACGGTCGAGGAGATCACCGCCTCGGTCAAACAGCGTCACGACAAGGGTTTCAGCTTCTCGATCATCGTCGTCGCCGAGGGCGCGAACCTCGCCTTCGACAGCGGCGAGAAGCGTCAGGTGCTGGCAACCGAGGCGACCGACCAGTACGGCTATCCGCGGCTCGGCGGGATCGGCTCGGCGCTCGGCGACGAACTCGAGGCGGCGACCGGGTTCGAGACCCGCGTCACCGTCCTCGGCCACGTCCAGCGTGGCGGCACGCCGACCGCCTACGACCGCCTGCTGGCCACCGAATACGGACTCAAGGCCGCCGAACTGGCGATCGCCGGCGAGTTCGGCCGCATGGCGGCCTTACGCGGAACGGAGATCGTCTCCGTCCCGCTGAGCGACGTCACCGGAATCAAGACCGTCAACCTGCACTACCTGGACGTCGCCCGAACCTTCTTCGGCTGACGCCACGCCGATCGGGGTTCTTGCTCGGCCCGCGGCCTACTCGCCGGAGCCGTGGAGGGTTTTTTTGAGCAGCGGAGCGTACGTCGAGATCGCCGCCGCGCCGACGATGATCAGCACCGGGAGCAGGGCGGCATCGATCGCCTTGGCGCCGATCGCCCATGTAAACAGCCACAGAACGGCGGCGAGAGTGAATGCGACGAGGTTGATCATGCGGCGCGAAGAATACCGCATGACGCGGCGCACGCGAAACCGCTCAGGCGATCGCCTGTGCCATTTCGCGCACGATCGCCTCGACCGCCGGGGCCGGATCCTCGCCGGCGCGAAACCGCTCACCGGTCTCGCGGACGAGCCGGGTGCCGACGATCGCGCCGTCGGCGACGTCGGCGACGCGAGAGGCCTGCCGCGCGTCGGAAATCCCGAATCCAACCGCGACCGGTAATTCCGTGTGGGCGCGAACACGGCCGACCAGCTCGGCCAGACCTTCGGCCGAAGCCATCCGTTCGCCGGTCGTGCCGAGCACGGAGACGGTGTAGATGAAACCGCGCGCCTGCGCGCAGATCGCCGCGATGCGGCGATCGGGCGTCGTCGGCGCGACGAGCGGGACCAGCGCGAGACCGTTGGCGTCACAGGCGGCGAGCAGCTGCGCCGACTCCTCCAGCGGAACGTCGGGGGCGATGATCCCGCTGACACCGATCTCGGCCAGCCGGCCGGCAAAGCGGTCGACGCCCTGCGCCTCGATCAAGTTGAAGTAGGTCATGACCAATGTCGGCAGCTGCCGGGCGATCGGCTCCGCGGACGCCAGAACCCGGTCGATCACGGCGCCGTTGGCGAGCGCCTCGACCGCGGCCGCGTGAATCACCGGGCCGTCGGCTAGCGGATCGCTGAACGGAAGACCGAACTCGATCAGGTCGGCGCCGCCGTCGGCGTACGCCTGCGCGACGCGCGCCGCGTCGGCGACGGTCGGGAACCCGCCCATCAGGTACGGCATCAGCGCGGCGCGGCGACCGTGGCCGGTGAACGCGGCCGCGATGCGGTCGACGCCGGTCGCCGTCTCGCTGAGCGTCACAGATCTTCCTCGGGCGCGCCGATCAGGCGCAGGACCTCCGCTAGGTCCTTGTCGCCTCGGCCGCTGAGTGTCAGCACGTCGACGTCGCCACCCGGGTTCGCGAGCGTCCAGGCGATCGCGTGGGAGGATTCGAGCGCGGGGATGATCCCTTCCAGCCGGCAGACCACCTGAAGCGCCGCGAGCGCCTCGTCGTCGGTGGCCGAGACGTACCGCACGCGACCGATGTCTCGCAGGTACGAGTGCTCGGGACCAACGCCCGGGTAGTCGAGCCCGGCGGAAATCGAGTGCGCCTCGGCGATCTGGCCGTCCTCCGACTGCAGGACGGCGGTCCGCGAGCCATGCAAGATGCCGGTCGTGCCGGCCGTCAGCGTCGCGCCGTGGGCGCCGCGGCCGACACCGTGGCCGCCGGCCTCGACGCCGATCAGCTCGACCCGCTCGTCGCTCTCGAAGGCCTTGAAGGTTCCGATCGCGTTGGATCCCGCCCCGACGCAGGCGATCACTCGCGCCGGCAGGCGACCGGCCATCGAGCAGATCTGCCCGCGGGCCTCGTCTCCGATCACGCGCTGAAGGTCACGCACCATCGAGGGAAACGGCGCCGGGCCGACAACCGACCCGATGATGTAGTGGGTGTTCTCGACCGTCTCGACCCAGTTGCGGATCGCCGCCGAGACCGCCTCCTTCAACGTCATCGAGCCGGCGGTGACCGGCGTCACCTCGGCGCCGAGCAGGCGCATGCGCGCGACATTGGGGGCCTGGCGACGCATGTCCTCCTCGCCCATAAAGACCTCGCATTCGAGATCAAGACGCGCACAGGCGGTCGCCGTGGCGACACCATGCTGGCCGGCGCCGGTCTCGGCGATGATCCGGGTCTTGCCGATTCGCTTGGCGAGCAGTGCCTGGCCGAGGGCGTTGTTGATCTTGTGAGCGCCGGTGTGCAACAGGTCTTCGCGCTTTAGATAGAACGGATAGCCGAGCCGCTCCGAGAGCCGCTCGGCAAGGTACAGCGGCGTCGGGCGGCCGGCGTAGTCGCAGAGCAGCGTGTTGAGTTCGGCGTGAAATCCGCTGTCGTCGCGGGCGGCGATCCAGGCGGCCTCTAATTCGGCCAGCGCGGGCATCAGGGTCTCGGGCACATACTGGCCGCCGTACTCGCCGAAACGGTGTTCGACCGGCGAATGGGCATTCAGGCGCGAGGCCTGTGCGGCCCGGGGCTCAGAGCTGGATTTCACGAGCTTCACTTGACCGGCCGCTTCGCGTTTTCGAGCGAGCTTTCGCTGCCGATTCCGTCGCGGGCGATCGTCAGGACCTCGCCTTCGAGGCCGGTGATCGCCTCGGCCGCGCCCGTGGGGAGCTTGTCGTCGGCGACTCGCACGGCGGCGAAGAATGCGCGCAGCCGGTCGTGATCCTTTACGCCGGGCTCGGTTTCCACGCCACTGGAGACATCGACGGCAAACGGTTCGACGGCGGCGATCGCGTCGCCCACGTTCTCGGCGCTGAGTCCTCCCGAGAGCACCAACGGAATGCGGTCGGTGCGCTGATCGAGGATCGACCATTCGAACACTTCGCCCGTGCCTCCCGGCACGCCGGCCTTGAACGAGTCGAGTAGATGGAAATCCGCGTAGCGGTGCTTGCCCATTTCCGCCAAAATTGACCGGTCGCGAACGCGAAACGCCTTGATCACGCGGCAGCCGGTGCGCCGGGCGACCTCCTCGCAATACTGCTGGCCCTCGGCGCCGTGCAGCTGGATCATGCTCAGGCCGACGGTCTCCGAGACCCGAGTGACCTCGTCAAGCGTCGCGTCGACAAAGACGCCGACCGTTTCAGCGCCGCGACGGTGAGCCGCGACCAGATCGGCGGCCGACCCGGGATCGACGTAGCGCGGACTCTTGCGCCACATAATCATGCCCAGAGCCCAAGCGCCGAGCTGAACCGCCAGTTCCGCGTCTTCGGGTCGTCTCAGGCCACAGATCTTCACCTTGGTCATCGCGGAGGTAAGTGTGGCACGGTGACCGACGGGTCCCCCGCAGTTGCGCCGCTCGACGCAATCCGGGAGAGCCCCCGCGGCGCGAGGACCCCCGGAGATGTGCCCGCCGCCCGTCGGGGTGTTATCGGGTGGTCGGGGCCGGCTGGCTGCAGTTGTTTTCCGAGCGCGTGGGCCTGACACCGAGCTTGGCCTCGAGCTCGCGCTCCTTGCCTTCACGTACGACTTTGATCTTGACTGAATCGCCGGACTTCTTGGCGGTCACGCTGCTGGCAACATCCTCGCTGTCGTCGACGTCTTTGCCGTCGACCGCGACGATCAGGTCGCCGCCAATCACCGTCTCCTCGCCGTCGATCGTCGCCATGTCGGACCCGGCGCGCAGGCCGGCCTTGTCGGCCGGTCCGCCCTTGACGACGCAGGCGACCAAGGCGCCCTTGTCCGTGTCGCCGAAGTTGAGGCGCGCCGTCAGTTCGGGTGTGAGCGTCGTCGTCGTGACGCCGAGATAGGCGTACTCGACCTTGCCGTCCTTCTCGAGATCAGGCAGGATCCGCTTGACCGTGTCGATCGGAACCGCGAAGCCGATCCCGACACTGCCCTCGCCGGAGCCGGAGGTCGCGATCTGGCTGTTGATGCCGATCACGCGACCCTCGGCGTCGAGGAGCGGCCCCCCCGAGTTGCCCGGGTTGATCGCGGCGTCGGTCTGGATCACGTTGCTGATCGTGAAGCTGTTCGGCGCGGTGATCTGGCGCTGAAGCGCCGAGACGATTCCGGTCGTGACCGTCTGGTCGAGTCCGAACGGACTGCCGATCGCTACGACCGGGCTCCCGACCTCGAGCTTGGCGGAGTCGCCCAGCGGCAGCGGCGTGAGGTCCACCTCATCGGAGTCGACCTTGAGGACCGCGATGTCGTTTGACGGATCGCGGCCGACGATCTTCGCCTTGACGGTCTTTTCGTTGCTGAACTGAACGGTCGGATCGGACTGGTTGTTGTCGACGACGTGAGCGTTCGTGATGATAAAACCCTTCTTGTCGACGACGACACCGGTGCCCGAGGCGGTGCCCTCCGGGCTCTGGCCGAAAAATTCGCCGCCGCCGCCGGTGCTCACCCGCGTGCGGATCGAGACCACGCCCGGCGCGGACCGCTTGTAGATCGCGTTGACGGTCTGGACGCTGCCGTCGCCGCCGGCCGAGGCGTTGCTGACCCCTTGTTGGACGATAACGCGCTCCTCGCTGCCGACGATGCCGGTGACGAGCAGTATGGCGAACGCGACCGCGACGATCGCGCCGCCGATCACCGCGCCGATCAGAGATGATTTGGTCGCGGAGCCGTGACGGGCGGGGCCGGCGGGCGGACCGGCCGGCTGGGTGGGGTTGGTGTTCATCGTTTCCATGGTCCTTTGTTTAGCAGGACGTCGGCGTGAAGAACACCGCTTGGACGGCGATTTCGCCCCGATTCGGCTGCGCCTAACGGCTACTTAACGCGAAATACAGCTGGCGGGCGCTTTGCCTCACGATGGCGACGGCGGCAGGTCGTCGTCGATTCGCGTGAACGCTCGGCAGGCCTCTTCGATTTCCGGCGAGCGCATCAACGCCTCGCCGATCAGCACGGCGTCGACTCCGGCCGCTTCGAGGCGCTCGATCTGCTGGAGGTTCGAGATGCCCGACTCGGCGACGACGGTTTTGCCGGTCGGGACGCCTGCGAGCAGCTCGAACGTCGTCTCGGTGTCGATCTCGAAGGTCGCGAGATCACGGTTGTTGATACCGATCACGTCGGCGTCGACCGCGAGCGCCTGTTCGAGTTCCTGCTCGTTGTGGACCTCGACCAGCGCGTCGAGATCCAGCGACCGGGCCTCGCCGTAGAGCTCACGCAGACGGCTTTCAGACACTGAGGCGACCACGATCAGGATCGCGTCGGCGCCGTGGGCGGCCGACTCGTAAAGCTGGTACGGGTCGAGATGAAAGTTCTTCGCGAGGATCGGCAGACCGGTCGCGGCGCGGGCTTCGTCGAGATCGGCGATGCTCCCGCCGAAGTGCTTCTGCTCGGTGAGAATTGAAAGCGCCGCCGCGCCGCCGCGTTCATAGGCCTGGACGACCTCGGTGACGTCGGATCCGGCGCGGATCTCGCCGGCGCTCGGCGAGCGGCGCTTGTGTTCGGCGATCACCGAGAGACCGGGACGCACGAGCGCCTCCGAGAACGGCTTGCCCTCGTGGCTCGACGCGGCGATCAGTTTTTCGAGCTCGGCGACCGGTTTGGACTTCTTGCGTTCGGCCACCTCGTCGCGCGTCGCCGCTATCAAGCCTTCGATTCTGCTGCCCAAAGTGTTAACTCCCCAGTTGCCGTGAGCGTTTTACGAACGTCTCAAGTTTGTCACGTGCGGCGCCGCTGTCGATCGATTGGGCGGCCAATCGCACGCCTTCGGCCAGCGTCGCGGCGCGACCGCCGACGTAAATCGCCGCGGCGGCGTTGATGATCGTCAAGCTGCGGTCGGGGCCAGAGCCTCCGTCGAGCACCGCGCGAGTGGTCCGGGCGTTTTCTTCGGGCGTACCGGCGCTGAACCTGCCGGGCTCGACCCTTTGCAGGCCGAGGTCCTCCGGCGTGACCTCGTGGGTGTCGATCCGGTCGCCGCGAACTTCGGTCACCCGCGTGGCGTGGGAGGCCGACAGCTCGTCGAGTCTGTCGATACCGTGCACGATCATCGAATGGCCGGTGCCCAGAAGCGCAAGCGTCTCGGCAAGTGTCTGCTGGACGTCTGGATCGGCGACGCCGATCAGCTGATGTGAGGCGCCGGCCGGGTTGGTCAGCGGGCCGAGCAGGTTGAACGCGGTGCGCACGGCGAGCGCCCTGCGAACGGGGACGACGTACTTCATCGCGCGATGGTAGATCGGCGCGAACATGAAGCCGAAACCAACCTCGTCGATCAGCTGCGCGACGGCCTCCGGTTGCAATTCGATCTTCGCCCCGAGCGCTTCGAGCAGGTCGGCGCTGCCGCTCTGGCTGGTGTTTGAGCGATTGCCGTGCTTGGCGATCGCGCATCCGGCGCCACAGGCGACGAACGCGGCCGTAGTTGAGACGTTGAAGGTCGGAGTTCCGCCGCCGGTTCCGGCCGTGTCGACGAGATCGTCGCGGCCGGTGTTCACCCGCAGCGCGTGACCGCGCATGGTGCGTGCCAAGCCGGCCAGCTCCGCCGGTGTCTCGCCCTTCGTGCGCAGAGCGATCAGAAATCCAGCGGTCTCGGCATCGCTGACAGCACCGCGCATGATCTGATCGAGGACATCCGCGGCCTCGTCGGCGGTGAGGTTTTCCCGGTCGGCGACGCGATCAATCGCCGCCGTCATAACGGTGTTAGCGGCTGGAGGAGCCGCGGTCGCTGCTGCTGGAGAGGGATTCGTCGACATCGTGACGCGAGTATCGCGTGCTGACGAGAATACGCCTTAGCCGGCCGTCACGGCCGGATCGGGCACGCCGAGAAAGTTTGCAAGCATCGATTTACCTTCGCCGGTGAGGATCGACTCGGGGTGAAACTGAACACCTTCGGCCGGGAGTTCTCGATGGCGCAGGGCCATGATCACGTCCTCCGACGCGGCCGAAACCTCCAGCGAGTCGGGCAGACCCTCGCGCGCGACGACCAGCGAGTGGTAGCGGCCGACCGTGACGGGGTTAGGCAGCCCGGCGAACAAGGTCCTGCCGTCGTGTTCGATCCGCGCGGTCTTTCCGTGGACCGGCCGGTGCCGGACGACCGCGCCGCCGAAGACCTGTCCGAGCGACTGGTGGCCAAGGCAGACGCCCAGCACCGGCGTGCCGGCGGCGGCGAATCGCTCGATCGCCGCCATCGAGATGCCGGCCTCGTCGGGCGTGCAGGGCCCGGGCGAGACGACCACGCGATCCGGCGTGCGTTCGATCAGTTCGTCGACGGTCGCCTTGTCGTTGCGCACTACGTCGATCTCGCCCCCGAGCTCGCCGAGATACTGCACGAGGTTGTAGGTGAAGCTGTCGTAGTTGTCGATGATCAAAACCCTCGGCATCGGCCTCACCTACGCCCATTCCGGCTGCGCGGCGGCGAGTTCCATCGCGTTGAAGACCGCGCGCGATTTGGCGTGGGTCTCGGCGACCTCGGTGGCGGCGTCGGAGTCGGCGACGATGCCGCCGCCGGCCTGGATGTGGGCAATGCCGTCCTTGACCACGACGGTACGGATCACGATGCAGGTGTCGAGGTCACCGCCGAAACTGACGTAGCCGACGGCGCCGGCGTAAGCGGCGCGTTTGTGCGGTTCGAGTTCGTCGATGATCTGCATCGCGCGGACCTTTGGCGCGCCGCTGAGCGTGCCGGCCGGCAGACAGGCCCGCAGTAGCTCGATCGCCGTCTCCCCCTCGCGCAGAGTTCCGCTGATCGAGCTGACGATGTGCAGCACGTGGCTGAAGGTCTCGACCCTCATCAGGTCGTCGACCTTGACGCTGCCGTACTCGCAAACCCGGCCGAGGTCGTTGCGACCGAGGTCCACGAGCATCACGTGTTCGGCACGTTCTTTCTCGTCGGCGAGCAACTCGACGGCCAGCGCGGCGTCGGCCCGCGGGTCCTCGGCGCGCGGCCGGGTACCGGCGATCGGGCGGTACTCGGCGTGGCGGCCGGTCACTTTGACCAGCGGTTCGGGAGACGCCCCGGCGATGTGAAAGTCGTCGAACTCGAGGTAGTACATGTAGGGCGAAGGGTTAACCGCGCGAATTCCCCGGTAGATGCTGAAGGGGTCGACCGGGCACGGGCCGCTCCAGCGCTGCGAGGGCACGACCTGGTAAGCGTCGCCGGCACGGACGTACTCGCGGATCCGCTCGACGGCGTCGGTGTAGCCCTGGTCGCCGATGTTCGACTCGAAGTTCTCGACCGGCGCCGGTTCGTGCGACTGGCGCGGCAACGGACCGGCGAGCCGCTCGCGGATCTCGCCGATCGTCGCGACCGCGGCGGCGTAGGCAGCGTCGACGTCGGTCGCGTCATCGACAAAGGCGTTGGCGATCACGATCACGCGGTGTTTGAAGTGATCGAACGCCACCAGCGCGCCGGTAATCGTCAGGGCCATGTCGGGCAGCCCGACTGGATCGGGATTAGGCTCGCCCAGTGGCTCCACATAGCGCACGAGGTCGTAGCCGAAGAGTCCGACGGCGCCGCCGGTAAACGGCGGTAGATCGAGCTCGGGGAGCGCCGCCGGCACGTACTGGGCGAGATCGTCGGCGACGGCGCGGTAGGGATCGTCGAACTCGGTCGCCCTGCCGTCGATCGTCAGCTCGCCGTCTTTGAGAGTCAGCAGCGCGCGCGGGCGCACGCCGATGAACGACCAGCGGCCGAAGCGCATGCCCTGTTCGGCCGACTCGAGCAGAAACGCCGGGCCGTCGCCGCGCAACTTCAGAAATGCCGAAACCGGCGTCTCGCAGTCCTCGATGAAGCTGTAGGAAAGCGGGACGACCGTCTTGCCTTCGGCCGCGAGCGCGCGCACGCGCTCGATCGACGGTTGAATCCGCTGCGAGACGGCGACTGGCGGTTCGGGACCCACGGCCGGGTCGTCTACTCGCCGCGCGGTACGGCGCGACGGTTGAGCACGTCAAGGGCGTCCCGCAGGGCGAGGCCGCGCTGCGTCATCAGAACCGCGAGGTGGAAGATCACGTCGGCGGCCTCTTCGGCGACGCGTTCGTCGGTCTCCTCGCGGGCGGCGCGGGTGACCTCTTCGGCCTCCTCGAGAACTTTTTCGGCGATCAGGCCGGGGTCGCGGAGCAGCTCGGCTGTGTACGAACCGGCCGGCATCGCCGCACGGCGGGAATCGAGCGTACGCTGCAACTCGCCGAGCGCCTCAAACGACCGGCGAAGCGGCGGGCCGGCGACCGGCCGGCGATCGAACTCGCCGGGACCGGGCTCGGCGTCAATCGAGCGGTGGAAACAGGACCGCTCGCCGGTGTGGCAGGCCGGTCCGGCGGGTTCGACGATCGCCAGCAGCGCGTCACCATCGCAGTCGAGGCGCAGCTCGATCACGCGCTGCGTATTGCCGCTGGTCTCGCCCTTGTGCCAGAGCTCGTCGCGCGACCGACTGTAAAACCAAACCTCGCCGGAGTCACGCGTGCGGGCGAGCGCATCGGCGTTCATGTACGCGAGCGTCAGAACCTCGCCGGTGGCGCAATCCTGGACGATGCACGGGACCAGCCCCCGGGCATCGAATTCGATCTCGGACCGGCCTGCCGATGGAACGGAGTCGTTCACGATTTCCGGAAGTCTAAGTGAGCGCGGGGCGAATTTCCGTCCACGGCCGCGCGCGCTCGATCTGGCCGCAGAGCGAGAACAACGCCTCTTCACCAGCCGGACGGCCGATCAGCTGCACGGAAAGCGGCAGACCGTCGCCGGCAAGGCCCATCGGCAGCGACACCGCCGGCTGACCCGACAGGTTGGCGATGGCCGTGAACGACGTGAACTCCGCCGCTTTGGCGAACGCCGCCATTCCGGTGTTGGTGTCGATTTCGCCGATCCTCACCGGTCGCGTGTTGAGCACCGGCGTGAGCACCGCGTCGTAGCCGTAGGTGCTCGCGACGATCACCCGCGTAAAGGCCTGGGCGGTGGTGTTGGTGTTGATCCAATCGAGCGCGGTGATGCTTTGTGCCAGCTCCCACATCTCCCAGGTCAGCGGCTCGACCAGCTCCTCGGACGGCTCGCGCCCGGTGACGACCCCCGCGAACGAGGTGAGCGTCGAGATCCAGCCGGCGAAGAGCTTTGTGAACAACATCATCATCTCCGGGTTATCCCACGGGATCGTGGTTTCTTCGACCTCGTGACCGAGTGATTCGAGCAGCGCCGCCGCATCGCGAACCTGCCGCTCGTGAAGTGGATCTACGGGGAGGTCGAGTGGGGGCTTCACCGTGAACCCGATCTTCAGCCTGCCCGGGTCGCGGTCGACCGCCTCGGCGAACGGCGCCGACGGTGGCGGCGCCCAGTTGGCGTCGCCGGGCATGTACCCGGCCAACAGGTCGAGCGACGCCGCGACGTCGATCACGCTGCGCGAGAGCATGCCCTCGGCGGTCAGCGGACTCTCGCCCAGCAGCGGCGCGGAACTTACGCGGTTGCGCGATGCCTTGAATCCGACGAGTCCGCAGCAGGCGGCCGGGATCCGCAGCGAACCGCCCCCGTCGTTGCCGTGCGCGATCGGAACGATGCCCGCCGCCACCGCCGCGGCGGAACCTCCCGACGAACCGCCCGGTGTGCGATCGGTGTCGAACGGATTGCGCGCCGGGCCGAAGCGCAGCGGTTCGGTGACCGGCACGATCCCCATCTCGGGAGTCTTGGTCTTGCCGATGATCACGAAACCGGCGTCCTTGAGCCGCGCGACCGCGCTGGAGTCGAAGTCCGGCACGAAATCGCCAAACAAGTTCGACCCGGCGGTGAAGGGGTAGCCGGCGAGAAAGACGTTGATGTCCTTGATCGCCGTCGGTACGCCGGCGAAGGGTCGCGGGTCGCCTGGTTTGACGGCGTCGGCGGCGGCGAGCGCGCGCTGCTCATCGATCACGGTGAAGGCGCCCAGCCGTGGCTCCAGAGCGCCGGCGCGCGCCAGCGACAGCTCGGTCAGTTCACGTGCGCTGACCTCTCCGGACCGGACCGTCGCGGCGAGCTCGTGGGCCGGCTTGAACAGCAGTTGCGCGTCGGTCATCCGGACCGGGAGTATTACAGGTGACACGACAGAGCACCGCCGCCATATTGGGATCGTTACCGAAGGCTCGCGCTCGGCCGAACGGGAAGGCGATCAGCCGATCCCGAGCCGGTCGAGCAGCCCATCGTCGCGGCGCCAGCCCTTGCGCACCGACGCGCGAAGCTCGAGATGCACGTGTGTCTCGAGCAACTGCTCGAGCGCCGGCCGCGCGTTGGCGCCGATCGCCTTGATCATGCGGCCGCCCCGGCCGATCACGATGCCTTTCTGCGATTCGGTCTCGACCCAGAGATTCGCCTTGACGTAGGTGATCGTGCCGCTGTCGTCGGCCGGCTCGACGCGTTCGATCTCGTCGACGCGGACCTCGATCGCGTGGGGCAACTCGTCGCGCGTCCGCAGCAGCGCCTGCTCGCGAATCAACTCGGCGACGCGCATGTCGACCGGCTGGTCGGTCGCGTCCTCAGGCGGAAACAGGAACGGCCCCTCCGGCAGTAGCTCGATCAGCGCGTCGACCAGCTGCGCGACGCCGGCGCCGGTGCGAGCCGAGACCGGGTAAAGCTCGCCGGGCGCGAACTTGGCGGCGTCGAGCAGCGCCTGCGCGGTGCGGCCGCGGTCGAGCAGGTCGATCTTGTTGATCACGGTGATCACCGGGACGTTCGCCTTGGTCAGCAGCTCCGCGAGATAGCGATCCCCCCCGCCCGAACGCTGTTCGCCGTTGATCACGAAGACCGCGGCGTCGCAGTCCTCGACCGAGGCGATCACGCGCTTTTGCATGCGCTGCGTCATCGTGTCCCGCGGTCGCTGGCTGCCGGGCAGGTCGACGAGGACGAGCTGCGAATCGCGCCGCGTCAACACCCCGCGCACCTCACGCCGCGTGGTCTGTGGTTTGTCGCTGACGATCGCGACCTTTTCGCCGACGATGCCGTTGACGAGCGTCGACTTGCCGGCGTTTGGGCGGCCGGCCAGCGCGACCATGCCCGATCGCGTGCGCAGGCCGTCGAATGACCGGAGGCTCCCGGGATTGTGCAGGGTCATCGTGCCGCGCCCAGCTCGCTGACGATCTCGTCTTGCAGCGCAAGCATCGCGCCGTCGTCGACCTCGTGGTCGTATCCGCAGAGGTGCAGAACGCCGTGAACGGTCGCTTCGACCATATTCTCGGTATGCGCCGGACAGATCACCACGTCGCCCAGTTCTAGTGGACCGGTGAAGCTCGGCGGCGGCCCGGTGACCGCGATCCGCTCACCGTCGACGGGGAAGCTCAAGACGTCGGTCGGCACGTCCTTGTCGCGGTGGGCGCGGTTGAGGTTGTGGATGCGGGCGGCGTCGACGATCTCGATGGCGACGTGGCCGGCGCTCACCCCGACACGCCGCAGCGTGGCGGCGGCGGCGGCGCGCAGTTCTGGGTCCGCGCCGCCGACCAACTCGATCTCGAGCCCGTCGCCGGCGGCGCCCGGGCCGCTCATTGCCCGGTGTCGTTGCGACGGCCGGCGCCGCCCCTGCGCCGGGATTTGCGCTGGAGTTCGAGATCCTCGGAGTGCTCGGCGTACGCCGTGACGATTTTCTGGACCAGCTTGTGCCGCACGACGTCATCGGCGCTGAAACGCACAAAGGCGATGTCGTCGATTCCCTCGAGCACCTGGCCGACCTCGATCAGGCCGCTGCGCTCGCCCTTGGGCAGGTCGATCTGGGTGATGTCGCCGGTGACGACGATCTGCGATCCAAAGCCGAGCCGGGTGAGAAACATCTTCATCTGCTCGGGAGAGGTGTTCTGCGCCTCGTCGAGGATCACGAAGCTGTCGTTGAGCGTGCGTCCGCGCATAAAGGCCAGCGGTGCCACTTCGATCGCCCCGCCCTGGAGGTACTGCTCGACGCGCTCGGGTTCGAGCATGTCGTAAAGCGCGTCGAACAACGGGCGCAGATACGGGTCGACTTTGGCCATCAGGTCACCCGGCAGAAAGCCGAGCCGTTCGCCGGCCTCGACCGCGGGGCGCGTGAGGATTATCCGGCTGACCCTGCGGCTTGACAGCGCTTGCGCCGCCATCGCGATCGCCAGATAAGTCTTGCCGGTTCCGGCCGGGCCGACCCCGAACGTGACCGTTTTGCCGCGAATCGCGTCGACGTAGTTTTTCTGGTTGACCGTCTTGGGCGCGACCTTCTTGTCGCGATGGCGCCAGACGACGTCCTCAAGCACGTCGGCGGGGTTCTTGTGGTTGTCGAGCGCACTGGCGACGACGTTGATCGTGCCCGGAGCGATTTCGTGGCCGTTCTCGATCAGCTCGGCGAGTTCTTCGACGACGCCGCGGGCGGTGTCGACGTCGATGTCGTCGCCCTCGAGCGTGAGCACGTTCCCGCGCAGGTGAACTGCACAGTCGAGGTGATCCTCGAGCGTCTTGAGCACGGCGTCCTGGGTGCCGGCGAGCTCGGCGGCTACGGAGTTGTCGAGTTCGATCGCGGTGCGGGTCAAGAGGGCAGGCGCTCCTTCACGGCGGCCTGCACGCGGTTGCCGTCGGCACGGCCGCCGACCTTGGGCATCACCTCGCCCATCACCTTGCCGATGTCCGCCGGCGACGCGGCGCCGGTCTGCTCGATCGCGGCGGCGACGATCCCGGCGAGTTCGTCATCATCGATCTGTGCCGGCAGGTAGACCTCGATCAGCGCGGCCTCGGATTCTTCTTGCCGCGCGGCTTCGGCGCGGCCGCCGTCGCGGAATGCCTTCGCCGACTCGAGGCGCCGCTTGCGCGCGGACTGCAGCACGGCAATCTCGTCGGCGCCGCCCTCTTTGGCGGCCTTCTGCAGATCGGCGATGATCAGTCGCAGCGCCTGGACCTTGTCCTTCGCGCCGGCCTTCATCGCGGTCTTTACGTCGTCTTGAAGTTGTTCGAGTATCGGCATCAGTCCAGGGTAATGGTTTGACCTCCGCCGACGACCGGGGTCATGGAGTCGCGAGCCGGTCTGGCTCGAGCCGTTGTCAGATGGTCAGGACGATCTTGCCGAGCTTTCCGCCGGCCGCGAATCGCTCGTACGCCGCGGCCACATCGTCGAGCGCGAATGAGTGGGCGACCGGGACCCGGGCCAGGCCACGCTCGAACAGAGGAAGCACGCTCTTTTCCATCGCCCGCGCCGTCGCCGCCTTCTCCTCCAGCGGCCGGGCGCGCAGGGTCGAGCCGCGCAGCGCCGCGCGCTTGCCCATCAGCGCGAGCAGATTGACGTCGGCCTTGAATCCGGCGCCGACTCCGATCACGACGATTCGACCGGCGATCGCGACCGATTTGAGGTTGGCCGGCATGTTCGGCGCGCCGACGAGTTCGAGAATCACGTCGAAGGGACCGTGCCGTTCGAATCCTTCGGGATCGACGACAGAGTGCGCGCCCAGCGAGGTGACCGCTTCGCGCAGGCCGGAACTGCGGACGGTGGCCGTGACGTCGGCGCCGGCCGCCACTCCGAGCTGGACGGCGGCGGTGCCGACTCCCCCGGCCGCGCCATGCACGAGCAGCCGCTCGCCGGCGGCCAGACCACACTGCGTGAAGATCGCGTCATGGGCGGTCGTGAAAACCTCCGGCAGGCCGCCGGCCTCCGGCCAGCCGAGCCCGGCGGGCACGGGCATCGCCTGGCGTTCGTGCACGGTCAGCAGCTCGGCCTGGCCGCCCCCGCCGGCGATCCCCATCACCCGGTCGCCGACGGCGAACCGGATCGCCCCGTCGCCGAGCCCTACGACCTCGCCGGCGAACTCCAGCCCGGGGATGTCGGCCGGCGAGCCAGGCGGCGCGGGGTACGCGCCCTTGACCTGCAGCAGATCGGCCCCGTTGAGCCCGGCGGCGCGCACGCGCACCAGCAGCTCCCCCCTGCCCGGCGTCGGGTCGGGGTGATCGGCGACAGAAATCGCGCTGTCGTTGATTGTGGCCGCGCGCATCGCCGGCAGTCTAAAGCCACGCGGGTGTCACCTTGCGAATGCCGCGAGACCGCGAGATCCGCGCCACCCCGCCCTGCTCAGCGGCTAAGCAAGAGGCCGGTCCAGCCGCCTTCGCTGATTCGCTCGCGCTCCCGGAGGCCGAGCCGCGCGAAGGCCGCGGCAACCTCGTCGGCCTCCTCGTCGAGCAACCCCGACAAAATCATGTTTCGCATCGCGTGCCCGGCGGGGACCCGAGCGGCGATCTCGAGCAGCAGGGGGCGCATCAGATTGGCCAGCACGGTCGGCGCGAGCGGCGGCGGCTGATCACGCAGGTCGAAGCGGCCGACGGCGAGCTCGACCGCATTCTCGCGCGCGTTGGCCGCCGCCGCCTCGACGGCCAGCGGGTCGTGGTCGTAGCCGCGCACAGGGTTCCACCCCAGCTTCGACGCCGCGATCGCGAGAACCCCTGAACCGCAGCCGAGATCGACCGCCTCGCCATCCGGCTCAAGACCGAGCAGAAGCCGCAGGCACAGTCGCGTAGTCGGATGAGAGCCGGTCCCAAAGGCCTGCCCTGGATCGAGCACGATCGCCGTGGCTCCGCGGCGCGCGGCGCCCTGGTCCCAGCTCGGCCGCAGGTCGATATCGCCGCGATCACCGCTGACCAAAACCGCGCCGTGAAACTGCTTCCAGCGTTCATGCCAGTCATCGGGCACCTCGGTCGTTCGCACCTCGACCAGTTCGTCACCGACGGCGACCTCGAGATCGGGCAGCGACGGGACCTCGCCGGGCGGTCCGTAGACCGCGTACTCGACGATGTCACCGTCGTGCAGCTCCTCGATCCCGGTCGGCGCGAGCTCGATCAACTGGGCGAGCGCGAGCTCGGCGTTTTCGGCGCGGCAGCGGATCGCCAGGCGGATCAACGCAGCGCCCGGCGCAGCCGAGACAGGATCGACTGCCTGCCGGGCTCGCGCAGGTTGTCCTCGGTCAGGGACTCGCCGAATCGCTCAAGCAGGTCACGTTGCTCGTCGGTCAGGTTGTGCGGCACTCGCAAGTTGACCACCGCGTGCAAATCACCGCGGATCGAACTGCGGATCCCGGGCAGGCCGTGGCCTCTGAGTTTGATCTCGTCGCCGTGCGACGTACCCGGCGCGATCTCGATCCGTTCGGGGCCGTCGAGCGTCGCGATTTCGGTCTCGACGCCGAGCATCGCCTCGTGCACCGTGACGTCGACGACCACGTACAGTTCTGTGCCTTCGCGGTGAAAGCGATCATCTTCGGCAACGTGGACCGCCACGTAGAGGTCGCCGGGTGGGCCGTTGTTGGCGCCGGAGTGCCCGCGACCTGGCACGCGCACCTGCTGACCGTCGGCGATGCCCGCCGGTATCTCCACGGAGACCTCGCGATCAACCCGCACGCGGCCTTTGCCGCGGCACTCGGTGCAAGGCGTCGAAACCTTTTGGCCGAGTCCATCGCACTCGTCACAAGCCATCTCGCGAGCGATCTGCCCGATCGCCGTGCGTGTGACGACCCGAAGGCGCCCGGCTCCGCCGCACTTGCCACAAGTTTCGGCGGAGGTGCCCGGCTCGGCGCGCGATCCGTCGCAGCGGGCGCAGGTCTCGATCGCCTCGAAGGAGAGATCGACTTTGCGCCCGGCGATGACATCGGACAGCTCGATCGTGGTCTCGACGGCGAGGTCTCCACCCTGCTGCGGGCCACGGCCGGTGGCGGTCGCCCGGCCGCCGCCGAAAACCCCGCCGCCCGCACCGCCGAAAAAGGCCTCGAAGATGCTGCCGAAATCGCCGAACCCGCTGAAGTCGGGCTCGCCTCCGCTGTTGCGCAGGCCCTCGTGGCCGAATCGGTCATAGGTCGCGCGCCTCTGAGGATCGCTGAGCACCTCGTAGGCGGCGGCGATCTCCTTGAACTCGCCCTCGGCCTCGGGCGAGTCGTTGACGTCGGGATGATGAGTGCGGGCGAGCCGGCGAAACGCCTTTTTGATCTCGGCGGCCTCGGCATCGCGGGAGACCGACAGGATCTCGTAGTAGTCGCGCGTGGTCGCCATCAATCAGTCACTGATGACGAGGCTAGGCGTAAACGTCATCGACAAAGTCAGAAAGGCGCGCGGCGGCGTAACGCACCGACGCGATCGCACGCGGGTAATCCATGCGCACCGGCCCGACCACGTTGACCGACCCGAGGTTGCGCGCGTGCGTTCCGTAGTTGGCCCCGACGAAGCTCGCGCCGGCCAGTTCCGAGACTTCATTTTCGTGGCCGATGCGCAGGTACACGCCGCGCTCGTCGAGGCGGGCGCGGAGAATCCTCAGCACGGTTCCGCGTTCCTCGAGCGTCGACATCAAGCGGTCGAGACGCGGAATCGATTCGCCACGGCCCTCGCCGATCAGGTAGCCGGTCCCACCGACGAACAATGTGTCGTCGCCGGCCGGAGGTTCGAGAAACACGGCCGAGATCGCTTCGACGAACCCGCGTTCGGTCGGCGGAAGATCGGGCGCGATCAGCCGCGTGCGCGTGGTGCGCGCGCCAAGCGGAACCCCGTTGAGAATCTCGTTGAGGTAACCCGTCGCCCACAGGACCAGGCCGTTGTCGACCTCCTGCTCGAAATCGAAGACGCGCTTGGTGACGCTGCCCGACGAGGTGATCACGACCACCGCGACCTTGCGCGCGTGCAGCCGGATCAGCTCGACGCGCAGAATGTCCTCGGTCGAGAGCGGCGGCGCGGAGATCAGCGCCATCAGCTCGTTGGCGCCGGCGAGCGTCTCGGTCGTCTGGCGAATCGCGTCGCCGATCTCGCGGTGGCCGAGACTCAGCTCGATCGGAGGCGCTTCATGGCCCGGCTCGCGCGGGTGGCTGGCCAGAAACTCATCGACGAAATAGCGATACCCGGCCTCGGTCGGCCGGCGGCCGGCGGAGGTGTGCTGCTGCTCGAGCAGGCCGTGGCTGACGAGTACGGCAAACTCGTTGCGAACGGTTGAAGGCCCGAAGCCGACGTCGTGACGGTCGGCGATCGCCCGTGACCCGACGGGGACGCCGCTATTGGTGTAGGTATCGACGACGATCCGCAGGATCTGCTCTTGGCGCTGCGTCAACATACCGCTAAGGATAGTTTCGATACCGTCGGGCCTGCTCATGGCCGACCTAGTTAGATTTGAGAACGTCACCAAGCGCTACGGATCGCGCACGGTAATCGACTCGCTGAACTTCAGCGTCGGCGCCGGCAGCGTGACCGGACTGCTCGGTCCCAACGGCGCCGGCAAGTCCACGGCGATGCGCGTTTTGCTGGGCATCGCCCGCGCCAACGGCGGGCGTGCGGAGCTGTTTGGGACCGCGCCCGGCCAGGCCGAGTATCGCGACGCACTGCACCGCACCGGCGCCCACGTCGAGGAGCCGGCGCTTTACGCCAACGCCAGCGCCCGAGCGAATCTCGCGATTCACGCGGTCGGCCTGGGGATCGCCCGGAAGGATCCGCGGATCGACCGGATGCTCGACCAGGTTGGGCTCTCGTCGCGCGGTGGCGACAAGGCCAAGAAGTATTCGCTCGGAATGCGCCAGCGGCTCGGGCTGGCGATCGCGCTCGTCAACGAACCTGAGCTGGTGATCCTCGACGAGCCGACCAACGGCCTGGACCCGGCCGGCGTGGTCGAGATTCGCGAGTTGATTCGCTCACTTCCCGGCGGCGGAACCACTGTGCTGGTCAGTTCGCACGTCCTCGCCGAGGTTCAGAAAACGGCCGATCACCTGGTGATCATCGATCAGGGCAAGCTTGTGATGGACGGCACGATCGACGACGCGATCGCCGGCGCGGCGACCGGCGGCCACCTACTGCGCGTCAGCGAAGGAGACCGAACGACGGCGACCGGCGTGCTTCAGCAACTCGGATTCACCGTGGCGATCGAGCCGAGCGGCCTGATGCTGATCACCGGCGAGATTCGCGGCGGATCACAGATTTCACGGGCGCTGGCGGAGTCGGGGATCCACCTCGAAGAACTGCGGCCGCAGGAGGTCGACCTCGAGGCCGCATTCCTGAACATGACCGGCGGAGCCTCGGGCGACGCGGCGGCGAGCGGCAAATGAACATCGCGTCCGAACTACTGAAGCTGCGCTCGCTGCCCACGCCCAAGATGATCGCCGCCGTCTGCCTCGGACTGACCGCGCTCGTCACGCTGATCGTGGTCGTGACAAGCCCGAGTGACCCCGAGGTGTATCGCGAGGGTCCACGCGGAACCGCAACCGTCGCCACGATGATCGGCGCGCTGGTTTTCGGCGCCTGGATGTTCGGCCTCGACTTTGCTCAAGGAACACTGCGCCGGACACTCGCCACCGAGCCTCGGCGGTGGGTCGTCCTGGCGAACAAGGGCTTGGTGACGGTGCTTGCGACGGCCGGTTTTTCGGCGGTGTCCGCCGCCTTCGGCGCGGCGCTCTCGCAATGGATCTCGTCGTCGCGATCGATTGGACTCGCCTGGGGAGACTCGCTCAACCTGATTCCGTCGCTGGTGATTCAAGCGACCCTGGTCGCCCTGATCGCGAGCGCGGTGACGCTCTTCTTCCGCAGCTTTGTCGGCGGACTGGTCGCGGCCTTCGCGCTGCTGTTCGTCGTCGATGGCGTGCTCGGCATCTGGGAGGCGATTCGCGACTACACGATCAGCGTGGCGCTCGCCGATATCGACATAACGTTCGCGAACAACAGCGCCGAGCCGACCAACGGTTTCGCTCCCGCGCTGCTGATCGTCTTCGCCTGGATCGCCGCGATCGCGGTGCCCGGCGTGATCCGCTTCCTGCGCGCCGACTTTAAGTGACGATGGAGGCCGGGGCTTCCGCGTGTAGCCCTGGCTGTTCTCGAGCAGGATTGGGATGGCTCACGGGTCTTGCACACAGTTGATCGGACAGACCCCTGGATAAGGCTGTTCTCCCAACGGCGAAAAGGCGATCTCCTGGGGCACTATCCGAAGAATGACTCAGGTGAAGTTGTGCTCGAGGAGTCGAAGCTCTGAATGGCCGTAGCCCGAGCTTCCGCGACTCGATCCGAGTCTTCAACATTCAGCAACTGGCCGAGCGCCGCCGCGTTGACACGGGCCCGCCAATAACCGTCGGTCCGCCGCCAGAATTCCATGTCGATTTCACTGCCGCGCCTTGAGCCTGGCATGTGCGTCACGATGTCCTCCATGTCCTCGACGATCGCCCTAAGGATGCCGTGTGCCTCGTAGTTCGGCGGAACCCTTTTCCAGAAATCGTCAAGCGAGACGCTGCCGCTTACAACGTCATCGCCCAGCGTTGTCAGAGCCACAAGATCGTTTTCAGACACTTCCCACTTCATCACGTCACCTTCCCCATGGCCAGTGCTTAATCCCCTGTGTGAACCGCCCCGGCAAACTTGGAGGCGTTTTTCATTGGGTAACTACGGCCGCCAGGTGATTCATCTCGAACTCGATCGGCGGAATGTCTCCGCAGGCTCCATGGAGCCTGCGGTTGTTGTACCAGTCGACCCAGTTCAGGGTCGCCAGCTCAACGTCTGAAACCGTGCGCCACGGACCATTTGGTCCGATCGCCTCGGTCTTGAAGAGTCCGATCGTGCTCTCGGCGAGCGCGTTGTCGTACGCGTCTCCAACCGATCCGATCGAGGCGTCGATGCCAGCGTCGATCAATCGCCTGGTGAAGGCGAAGCTCGTGTACTGGCTGCCGGCGTCCGAGTGGTGGATCAGACCTTTCTCCGTTGGAAGTCCCTCGTGGTCTCTGGACCAGATCGCCATCTCGATCGTGTCTAACACGAGGGTGGTCTTCATCGAACGAGCTACTCGCCAGCCGACGATCCGGCGGCTGAAGACGTCGATCACGAATGCCACGTAGGCTGTCGCCTCCCAGGCCGGGACATAGGTGTAGGGGTCGGACCGAGGCGCGGTGCCAAGCTTTCGCCCAGCCCGTTTCCCCGGCCCGCCCTCCGAACCGGACGTGCAACTCTCACTGCATCCGGCTCTCCACAAGATCATGCCGTCTCGGTCCATGGCGTCGGAATTCGAGCGCCCCGGTAGCGGTAGCGGCTGACCGCTTCCGCGTTTGGCCGGAACATCTCGATGCCGCCGTCGCGAATCTCCCACTGCGGGAGAAACCGGCGGCAGATCGTCTGCCAGTTGAGACCGAGGTGTCGTTTGCGCAACCAACTCACGATCCGCCACCATGTGAAGTGGTCGAGATAGCAGAAGGTGCGCTTGGACACTCCGTGGCGGAAATAGCTGCACCAGCCCCGAAGAACGGGGTTGATTGAGCGCAGCAGGTCTGCCAGCGTTCGGTGACGTGCGCGGCGAGTAAGCCTTCGGACCTTTCCGGTGATCGCGGCCAGTGACCGCTTGGACGGGTAGGTGTAGACGGCTCGCTTGCCGGTTCGACCTTGCCACGCGCGCCGCTGGATGCGGAACCCGAGAAAGTCGAACCCCTCGTCGATATGGCAGGTTCCACTCTTCTCGTCCGAGAGGCGAAGGCCCATCGGCGCGAGCACGCTGCTGATCTCATCCCATAGCGCTTCTGCGTCTTCGCGGTTGCCGCCGACCATGACCACGAAATCGTCCGCGTAGCGGACGAGGCGGTAGGCCGGGACACCGGCGCGGCGCTTCTTGGCGCGTGTCCAATCAGGACCGAGCGCTTCCCACTTACGCGAGAAATGCTCGTCCAACACCGACAGAGCGATGTTGGCCAGCAGCGGCGAGAGAATCCCGCCTTGCGGGGTGCCAGTGAATGTTGTCCGTTTGACCCCGGCTTCCGTGAGTAGCCCAGAAGCCAGAAACGCCCGGATCAAAGCGAGGATGCGCTTGTCCGAGATTCTCGCCGCGACCCGTTCCATCAGGGCGCTGTGATTGATCTCGTCAAAGCACGCCTTGATGTCACCTTCGAACACCCACTCGTAGTTCCGGTTGGGTGATCCGAGGTAATGGATCTCGGCGATCGCATCTTGCGCGCGCCGCTTCGGGCGGAAGCCGTAACTGCACGGCTTGAAATCCGCTTCGAAGATCGGCTCAAGCACCAGCTTCAAGGATGCCTGCGCGACCCGGTCGGCTGCGGTTGGAATGCCCAGTTTGCGCAGCTTGCCGCCGCGCTTGGGAATCATTCGCTCGCGCCCCCGATCTGGGCGAAACCGCCGAGACTTCAGTTGAACCTGAAGCTCCGACAGCCATGCGCCGGGGTCGGCAATACGCGATGGGATGACCCCATCAACGCCCGCCGACCGCGAACCCTTGTTGACCCGCACCTTGCTCCACGCCACGGCGAGGAACGCCGGGTCATAGACGAGGTTGTGCAGGTCGTCGAACGCGCGGTTGCCATTAGCGACCGCCCATCGGTGCAGCTTGGTCTGCATCGCAAGTACCCGTTGCTCGGCCTCTTCGAGGCTTGGCCACGGAGCGCCGATGTTCACCGGCGATCTCCTCACAATGTCTGCCTGCTGCGATCTTGCTGGACCCCTTCGCCGTGTGGCCGGCTTTCCCGACCTCGGACTACTACGGGTCCTCCGCCCCATCCCGGCGACATCGGTCGGCAACGGACTTTCCCGCCCGCCAGATGACAACTGGTGGGTGAGGGGGTCGCCGGGATGGTTCCCACGTTCACTCTCAAACCGCTCGACCGGTTAGGTGCCCAGCTATGCCCCTGCAACTTCGCCACGACTACGCCGCAGGCATTCATCGTGGCCTCGCGATCGGCGACATCAACCGACCAACGAGTTCTCGGACACCGAAGTGCCGATGCGCGTTGCTGCCCAGCCCGAATCTGCCAGGTTTGAGCTGGTGGGATCTCTTGAGGGGCTTTTTGCCGCTGGTTTCTCACGTACACCTTCCGGTCTTGCTTGCCGGACCCAGATCATCTGACAGTGCTGATCCGTCCCGTCGTTGTCGGGGCTGCTGTCCGTCCTGCCCGTCCGTTCCGACGGACCTGACTGCCCCCAGCTTCACCAGCGCGCTGCGACGGGCTGGAGGCGGTGTCCTTTCATCACCGCGCGGTTTGAAAGCGCCTCGTGGCGCTCGAAGTCCGCGACCCAGATCTGATTTGGCTCGCAGGCCGTGAAGTCGCGATCGACGAGGTCCGCCGGGCGCTCGGAACCTTCGTCGGCGACCGTCGTCCTTTGCCGTCCACCGCCGCGCAGAGCGCCGCAAAGCCCGTCCCCACGCATCAGGCGCTCGACTTGGCAGCGCGGGCAGTCGATGTCCTCGCGACGCATCTGCAGCCAAGTCTTTCTCGCGCCATAGACGCTGAGGTTCTCTTTGTGAACGCGGCGGATCTCGGGCAGGAGCTCGCGATCTCGCAGAGTTCGAGCCGATGGGCAGCGCTGGCGTCGCTTTACGGCGTAATAGGTCGATGGGGCGAATCTCATGAATTTGCAGATCGGCTCGACCCCGAAAATGTGGCGGTGTTGATCGACGAAGTCGGTCATCGTCTGGGCATCTGCGGGTCGAGCTCCCGCGCGAAAAAAGCCGAAGCGGCCTTCAGTATCTCGTTGGCCCGTCGCAGTTCGCGGTTCTCTCGTTCAAGCTCCTTGATGCGCTCCAGCTCGCCGGTCGTCGGACCGGGCCGAATGCCGTTGTCGCGCTCAGCTTGGCGCACCCACGTGCGCAGGGTTTCAGCGCGCATGCCGAACTTGGCGGAGATCGATTCCATCGCCGCCCATTCCGAGCGGTACTCGCCCTTGTGCTCGAGCACAAGGGCGATGGCACGCTCACGAACTTCTGCTGGATACCTCGATTGTCTTGACATGGCCTAATCCTCTCAAACGGATTGGCCTCCAAGTTTGCCGGGGCGGTTCAG
>JBASWU010000050.1:0-3195 GCA_049276635.1 Solirubrobacterales bacterium
GGCTGTCGTCGCGTGCGGCGGCGGTGCTGGCCCGCCTCGAGCGCGAGCTCGAGCGGGCGGCGGCGTGAAGTCGCGAGTCCAGGCGCTCGATCTGGTGCGCGCGGCCGCCGCGATCGCGGTGCTGACCTACCACGTCTTTCTCTACCGGCTGCCGAACCCGAGCAGGCCGTCGCGCGACGGCTGGGCGGAGTATCTGGTTTTCGAGCTGCGTATCGGGCTGGTGGTGTTCTTTGTGATGTCGGGCTACCTGCTGTACCGGCCGCTGTTGAAGGCGTACAACGATGCGCCGCGCACGGTTTCGCTCGGCGCGTATTACCGGCGGCGCGTCGTGCGCATCGTGCCCGGCTATTGGCTGGCGATCGCTGGATCGATCGTCTTGCTGTGGGGTGTCGGTGAGACTCCGGGTGTGCGTCTACCTGAGGCGTCCGACCTCTGGCTGTTCCTGTTTTTTCTACAGAACTACAGCCGCGAGACATTGCTGACGCTCGACGCGCCGACCTGGACGCTCGCGGTCCAGGCCGCGTTTTATCTGGCGTTCCCGGTGTTTTTGCCGGTGGCCGCGCGACTCGGCCGCCGCGCGTGGACGCTGCCGGCGATTCTGGTCGTCGCCGGCGTGGTCTGGAACTGGATCGCCTACGCGAGCGGCTGGGGGCCGATCGCACGGCTCTCTCTGCCGGCGATGCTGCCGTATATCGCCCTCGGAATGCTGATAGCGCACTTGCCGCCGCCGCGCACCCGCCGCGCGGTAGGCGCGCTGATCGCCGCCGGCGCGGTGCTCGCGATCGCAAACGGTCTCTGGCATGCGCTCAACGCCGGACCGTGGGCGCTGGGTGTGTTTCGCGACCTCCCCGGCGCGATCGGTTACGCGCTGATCATCTTCGCCTGCGCTCAGCCGGCGATCGGCGCTGCCGGGTGGCTGCGGCCGGCCGAGGCGCTGGGGCGATGGTCGTACGGGATTTTCCTCTGGCATCTGCCGCTGCTGTTGTTCATGAAAGGCCAAGGGCTGATGCCGGGATCGGCGCCGCTGACCTGGGCGGTGCTCGTCGCCGTGTCGGCGGCGGTCGGCGCGGCCGAGTGGCGATTCGTCGAGCGGCCGCTGCTGGCGCGGTGGCGCGGGGGCGGGTAAGCAAGAGGGAACCGTCGCGAAGCACTCACCCGCCGGTCGTGACGAACCTCCGCACGTTTCGCGACGAACTTCCTTATGTTCCGCGACGAACCTCCGCGTGCCCGGTGATCAATCGCCGAGCACGAGAGGACTACCCTAGCCCGCGATGAGTGTGGAGATCACAACGCGCAAATGGATATGCGTGACCTGCGGTTGGATTTACGACCCAGAGCATGGGGATCCCGACGGCGGCATACCGGCCGGAACGCCCTTCGAAGAAGTCCCCTCGGACTGGTTCTGCCCGGTCTGCGGCGCGCGGGCCAAAGACTTCGAGCCGCTGGAAGATTAAACCCGACCCAAACGATTCTTGGTCAAGGATGTAACCGCGTGGGTGTAGGGTGTATTAGACCGTTAGGTGTACCTAATCAGGCCGCCGCGGTTATCTAAGGAGAGCAGGACCCCCGATGTCAAGCAGCATGCCTCCCGGCGACGAGACCGGCCAGTTGGCTCAGCTGGCCGAGGCCGTTCCAAGTGAATCACCCTCGCTCGCGCAGGTCACGGCCGGATCGGCGGCTATGCCGGCGGCAGCCGGCGCAGAATCCGCGGCCGACGAGTTCGGCGAGCTGATCGAGCCGACCGGCGTGATGCACAAGATCGGAACTCTCGCGGTGATCACCTTGCCATTCGCCGCTTTTGCGATCGCCGTCGTACTGCTTTGGGAGACGGCCGTCGGCGCCCATGACCTGCTGCTGCTGGTCGGCATGCACATGATCGCCGGCCTCGGCATCACGGTCGGCTTCCACCGCCTGCTGACGCACCGCAGTTTCGAGACCAAACCGTGGGTCCGTGGCCTGCTGACCGCCGCCGGATCGCTGGCGATCGAGGGCCGGCCGACCGATTGGGTTGCCGACCACCGCCGCCATCACGCCTACTCCGACGCCGAGGGCGACCCGCACAGCCCGCACGTCGGTTATGACGGTGGTTTCTGGAGCGGCGTTCGCGGTGCGTGGCACGCTCACATCGGCTGGCTGCTTGAAGAAGGCCAGAGTTCGGCCAAACGCTTCGCGCCCGATCTCTTGAAGGACCGTGTAGTGATGGCGATCGACCGTCGCTTCCCGTGGTTCATCCTTTTGGCTCTAGTGATCCCGGGGGCACTCGGATTTCTGCTGACCGGCGGTTCCTGGTGGGGCGCCGTGACCGGCGCCTTCTGGGGCGGCGCGGTACGCATCTTTATGACTCACCACATCACGTGGAGCGTCAACTCGATCTGCCACATGTTCGGCCGCCGCCCGTTTCAGGCTAGGGACAAGAGCACGAACAACTGGGTGCTGGCGATCCCGACACTCGGCGAGGCGTGGCACCACAACCACCACACTTTCCCGACCTCCGCGTTTCACGGCTTGAAGCGCTGGCAGAAGGCGATGGACCCGAGCGGCTGGGTTGTCTGGCTCTTGGAGAAGACCGGCCTCGCCTGGAACGTGAAGCGCGTCAGCGTCGAACAAATGGCGGCGAAGTTGCGGCCGCCGAAGCCCGCGGGCCCCGGCCGAAGCCTGTAGGCCTCGCCGCTGTTTCCGGCCCGGCCGGCTCCCGTCTCGGAGCGCTCGGCCGTGGTCGCACTCCCGCTCTTCCGAGGATGCAGCCGCCGCGTCCGCTTGACATTGCCGTTGCGATATGCGAACATATGTTCGTGTCTGTGGTCTGTGTCCTGCTACCCCGCTTTGAGTTGACGGTTGCCGCCGGGGGTGCGCGCGAGCTGTTGACGCGGCCACTGGCACTGGCGCCGGCGCCCGGTGGCAGGCAGGTGGTCGGGCAGGTGTCGGCGGCGGCCGAGGCCTTCGCGGTAACGCCGGGGTTGCCGCTGGGTGAGGCCTTCGCGCGCTGCCCCGGACTCAAGCTGGTGCCGGCCGACCCGGCTGCCGCGCAGTCAGGGTGGGAGCAGGTGGTCCAGTCGCTGGAGGACTTCGGCGCCGAGGTCGAGACTGATCCCGACACCCCGGGCACCGCGTTCTTTGAGGCCGATGGACTGCAGCGGCTCCACGGCGGACTCGCGGGAGTGATCGCCGCGGTGCGCGCGGCGGTCGGCAGACCGC
>JBASWU010000051.1:0-6089 GCA_049276635.1 Solirubrobacterales bacterium
GCGCGACCGGCTTGAGCCGCTGGCGCCGGGCGAGCGCCCAGCCGCCGTCACCGTGGCGTCGATCGCGGCGCTGGCGCTGGCGATCGGCAATTTCGCGGCCTTTCTCGTCGCCGCCGACGACACCGACGACACCGGTCGCGCGGTCGTGCAGCTCGTGTTCATCTGCACGGTCCTCACGACCGCCTCGATCGGGATGTGGTTCGCGCGGTACTGGGCGGTGTTGGGGTTTCAGACGATCCTCGGCCTGCAGGTGATCATCTTCAGCCTCGCGCTGACACGCGTTGAATCCGCGTGGGTTGCGCTGCTGTTGATCGTGATTATCGGGTTGTCCGGCGCGATGTTCTGGTCGTTGATTCGGGCGATGGCGCGAATCCAGATGCCGGAGTCGCCCACCGAAAAGGCGCTGCGCGCGGCCCGCGAGCAGGAAGCCGCCGATCAACCGCCGCGAGCCGATGACTGAGGGCGTGTTCGACCTCGCGGTGATCGGGGCCGGGCCGGGAGGTTACGTCGCGGCGATCCGGGCCCGTCAGCTTGGGTTGTCGACCGTGATCATCGAGAAGGACCGGGTCGGCGGCCGCTGTCTCAACTACGCCTGCATCCCGGCTAAGGCCGTGCTGCGCAGCGCCGATGTACTCGACGAGGTTCGCGCCGCCGCGACCTTCGGAGTCGCGCTGCCCGAGGGGGCAGTACCCGGCGTCGATTTCGCCACCGTCGCCAAGCGCCGCGACCGCGTGGTGAAGACCCTGACCGGCGGCGTCGGCGGGCTGCTCAAAAAACACGCCGTCACGACGCTGACCGGCGCCGCGGCGTTCGCTCCTCCGACGGCCGGCGACATCGTCGAAATCCACGTCAACTCGGCGGAAGGCGCGCAGTCGCTGCGCGCGGCGAACGTGATTCTGGCGACCGGCTCGCTGTCGCAGCCGATCACGGGAGTTCAGTTCGGCGGCCGTGTGGTCGACACCGCCGGCGCCTGGCTGGCCGTCGGGCTTCCAACCAGTCTCGCCGTCGTCGGCGCCGGAGCGAGCGGGGTGGAGGTCGCCTCGGCCTTCGGCCGGCTCGGTTCGCCCGTGACACTGGTCGAGGCACTGCCGCGGATCCTCCCGGCCGAGGAGCCCGAGATCGCCGAGTTCGTCGCCAAGGAGCTGGGCAGGCAGAACGTGACCGTGCTCGCCGGCGCGCAGATCACCGCGATCGAACCGCACGACAACGGTGTCTCCCTGACGGTCAACGGCGAGCGCAGCGAGTTCGAGGCGCTCTGCATCGCTGCCGGCCGCACACCCGATACGGCGGCGCTCAATCTCGAGACTTACGGCGTGACTACCGGCGAGCGCGGCCTGATCGACATCGACGAACGCCAGCGCACCTCCAATCCGCGGATCTACGCGATCGGCGACATCGTGCGCGGTCCGGCGCTGGCGCATAAGGCCTCCGAGGAGGCGGTCATAGCCGTCGAAACGATGGTCTCGCTGGCCGACGCCGAGCCGATCGATGTCGACAACATCCCGCGCGCGACTTTCTGCTCGCCGCAGGTGTCGAGCATCGGGCTGACCCAGCAGCAGGCCACCGAGAGCGGCGCGCAGATCGTGGTCGGCGAGTTCCCGCTCGCCGCGGCCGGCGCCGCGACCGTGTACGGCGATCGCGGAGGATTCGTGAAGATCATCGGTGACGCGTCGACGGGCGAGATCCTCGGCGCTCACGCCGTCGGGGCCAGGGCCGCCGACCTGATCGCCGAACTCGCGGTCGCCAAAGCCGGCCAAATCGGCTACCCGGAACTGGCGCGCGTCATCCACGCCCACCCGACGATCAGCGAAGCGGTTCTCGAAGCCGCGCGCGCCACCGATGGCTGGGTGCTGCACGCGTGAGGGTTTACCCGCATATCGTTTGTCGTCTATGAGCGACGACCTGAACGCCTCTGGCCCCGGTGGCGCGCCGGAGCCCGCGACCGCGCCGCGCTTTTCGTTCTTCTACGACATTGGCTCGCCGTACTCGTGGGTCGTCGCCGAGCGCGTCGCCAAGTCGCTGCCCGGGGCGGAATGGATTCCGGTCATGCAGCCCAACGTCGACGACGGGCCGCTGTGGGACGGCGACCAGGAGCGGATCTACGACCTCGCACAGAAGTTCGGCCTGCTCGTTCCGCGCTTCAACGAAGACCGCATGAACCTGACGATCGCCGACACGCGCAAGATGATGCTCGCCGCGACCTACGCGAAATCAATCGGCCGCGCCGTCGCCTTCAGTCTCGCCGCCTTTCGCCAGGCCTTCAACGCCGCTCGCGCGGTCGACGAGGAGGAGACGATCCTGCTCGCCGCCGCAGCCTGTGAGATGCACCCTCGCGCCGTCTTGAAGGCATTGGAGATGAGTTCGGTGGCCGAGTCGCTGACCGCCGCGGGAGCCGCGTTGCGCGAACGCGTCGGCGGCCGCACCGAGCTGCCGCTGCTGCTCGGCACCGACGCCGCCGGCGAACCGGTCAACGCACAAGAAAACGACCTCTTCGCCCTCGCGTTGCGCGACTTCGCGCCGGTCGCCGGCTGACTCGCTCACGACCCGGGGTCGCGTCGCCGGCCACGCTGTGTAGCTGGCCAACCGCGTTGCGCCCACCGGCGACTGCAATATTGTGGGTTGATGCCAGATCTAGGGGTACCTGATGGGGCGCAGGACGAGGCCTCCGGCGGCGACACGAACGCGGATTCGATCGGCCCGGCGCCGGTGACCGGCTCGGTCGCCGACGCCGGGGATCGGCCACCACCGAGTCCCGCCGCCGCCCGCTTCCAGCCCGACCACATGTTGCCCGCCGCCGAGCGCGGCAAGGCGCTGCTCTACCGCATGCTTTTGATCCGCCGCTTCGAGGAGCGCGCCGGCGAGATGTACGCCCGCGCAAAGATCGGCGGCTTTCTTCATCTCTGCATCGGCGAGGAGGCGACGGTCGTCGGCACCGCCGCGGCAATGCGTCCCGAGGACTACATGATCTCCACCTACCGCGAGCACGGCCAGGTACTCGCCCGAGGCACCTCACCCAACAACGTCATGGCCGAGCTGTTCGGCCGAGTCGACGGCGTCTCCAAGGGCCGTGGCGGCTCGATGCACATGTTCGACCTCGAGAAGCGCTTCATGGGCGGGTACGGGATAGTCGGCGGGCACCTGCCGATCGCCGCCGGTCTCGGCCTCGCCGTCAGCTACAAGGGAACCGGCGAAGCGATCGTCTGCATGCTCGGCGACGGGGCGTCGAACCAGGGCACCTTCGGCGAGACGCTAAACCTCGCGGCGCTCTGGCGGCTTCCGGTCGTGTTCATCATCGTCAACAACCAGTTTGGCATGGGAACGAGCGTCGCGCGTCACAGCGCGGTCACCGATCTCTCGACCAAAGGCGAAGGGTTTGGCGTCCCCGGGACCCGCTGTGACGGGATGGACGTGCTCGACGTCGAGTCCTGCGTCCAGACGGCGCTCGACCACGCGCGGACCGAGCGCCACCCGGTTCTGATCGAGGCGGTCACCTATCGCTTTCGCGGTCACTCGATGGCCGATCCCGAGGAGTATCGCCAAAAGGAAGAGGTCGAGCAGTGGCGTCGGCGTGACCCGATCATGCAGTTCGCCAATCGCCTGATCGGCGGCGGCGCGATCAGCGGCGCCGACGCCGAACAACTCGACCGCCAGGCGCTGGCCGAGGTCGACGCGGCCGTTGAGTTTGCCGACAAGTCGCCGTTTCCCGATCTCGATTCGCTCTACGATGACGTCTACGTCCTCGGCGACCAGCTGCGCGGCTGGTACTCGGTCGACACGCGCTCGCCGGGCGCGACGCGCGGTGAGCAGATCGCCGGCGACGAGGACATCCAGCGCCTGGCCGAGGCCGGCGCCGCCCACCGGCCGGGCGAGGAGTTCGGCGAACAGGTTGTGATGCGCGAAGGCGTCCGCCGCGACGGCCCGGGCGCGCTGCCGCTACCTATGGATCCGGAGCCCGGAACGCCGCCCGTCGCTCCGGACCCGGCGGACCCCGGCCTCCCGGCCCCGCCACTGGATCCTTCCGAACCGCGCCTGCTCCCGCCCGAGGAAAACAGCTAGATGGCCGAGATGCGATATCGCGAAGCGCTCAATCTCGCCCTGCGCGAAGAAATGACGCGCGATCCCAACGTCTTCATCATGGGCGAGGACGTCGGTGTCTTCAACGGCGCGTTCAAGGTCACCGAGGGCCTGCTCAAAGAGTTCGGCGAAGACCGCGTGCGCGACACGCCGATCAGCGAGAACACGATCGTCGGCATGGGCGTCGGCGCGGCGATGGCCGGACTGCGACCGGTCGTCGAACTGATGACGATCAACTTCTCGCTGCTGGCTCTCGACCAGATCGTCAATCACATGGCGCCGATCCACTACATGTTCGGCGGCCAGGTGACGGTGCCGATGGTCGTGCGGATGCCCCAGGGTGGCGGCCACCAGTTGGCGGCTACGCACTCGCACAGCTTCGAGGCTTTTTTTCTGCATGTGCCGGGTCTGCTGGTCGCGACGCCGTCGACGCCCTCGGACGCGAAGGGCCTGCTCAAGGCGGCGATTCGCGACGACAATCCCGTGATCTTCATCGAGCACGAGACGCTCTATGGCATGAAGGGCGAGGTGCCCGACGACCCAAACCACATCGTGCCGTTCGGTCAGGCCGCGATTCGTCGTGAAGGTTCCGACGTCACGATCATCGGCGTTTCGCGCATGGCGGTCACGGCGATGGCGGCGGCCGAAGAACTCGCCGAACGGGGGATCAGCGCCGAGGTGATCGATCCGCGCACGCTGCGGCCGCTCGATCTCGACACAATTCTCAGGTCGGTCGAAAAGACGAACCACGTGATCGTCGTGGAGGAGGGCTGGCCGCACGGCGGGGTCGGCGCCAACTTGACGGCGCTGATCCAAGAGCAGGCGTTCGATTTCCTCGATGCGCCGGTCCAGCGCGTCAGCGGGGCCGACGTGCCGATGCCGTACAGCCGTCCGCTCGAACAGGCCGCATTCCCGCATGCAGAAAACATTGTCGCCGCGGCACTTGCGACACTTGACACAGGAGAGCGGGTTTGACGGTTGAACGTCCTAGATAACGGATTCTTCGTTGCGCGGCCGCATGCGCGTCTCAGCGATTCCCGCCATGGTGGATGTAAATGACTGACATCGTGATGCCACGTCTCTCGGACTCGATGACCGAGGGCACAGTCGTGCGCTGGCTTAAGGGGCCGGGGCAGACGATCGCGCGCGGCGAGCTGCTGGTTGAGATCGAGACCGACAAGGCGACTATCACCTATGAGTCCGACACCGACGGTGTGATCGCCGAGATACTCGTCGGCGAGGGGCAGACCGTTCCCGTTGGCGCGCAAATCGCGCGCGTCGAGCCGGCCGGCTCGGCCGGCGATTCCGGAGCGCCGCAGGCGACCGGCGAGTTTGCCGTGCGGCCCGAGACCGGGCAGTATGCGGCAGAGGCGCAGGCCGGCGAGTTCACGCAGCCGCCGACCGCCGAACACGGCATTGCGGCCGAATCCCCGCCGGCTGCGGTTGGTCAGTCTCACTACGACGACCCCGGCTCCGATCCCGGCGCCCACGCGCCCGTCGCGGGCGGCGGCGGACGCGGCGACGACAGCCGGGTCAAGGCATCGCCGATCGCGCGCAGGCTCGCACGCAAGCTCGGCGTCGATCTCTCGACCGTCGTTGCGACCGGCCCGGGAGGGCGTGTCGTCAAGGAGGATGTCGAGGCCGCCGCCAGCGCCGTCTCGACGGGCACGCCGTCGCCGCCGACCCAGGCGCCGGCCGTCGGACAGCCGGCCGAATTCAGCCCGCTGCCGCTGCCCGATGACCCCCTTCATCACCCGGATCCCTTGCCGCTACCGGCCGACGAGACGGTCTACGCACAACCACAACAGCCGGCCGGTGAAGAGCCCGCGGTGACCTTGCAGACCGAACAGGCCGACCAGACCGAGTGGACGCCGGTGGAACCCGAACCGGCGCTTTCACCCCCGGGCGGCGGGCCGGCAATGGCGCCACCGGATTCCGTGCCCCAGGCCTCGATCACTCCGCCGGCCTTCCCGGCGCCTGCCGGTCAACCGGCCGTGCCCGGCGCGGGCCCGCCT
>JBASWU010000052.1:0-8461 GCA_049276635.1 Solirubrobacterales bacterium
AGCCCGAGCCGGCGCGCGAAACAGCGACCGAGGCCCGCTGACGGCGCGAGAGAGACCCAAGTGACACAGACACATAGGGACACCCGAGATGAATGATTCGCAGGCGGATCAAGTGACCGGCGGCCGGCCGCCGGCGGCGCTGCCGATCGAGAACAATCGTCCGCGTGTGCAGCGGCTCGTTGACGAGCTCGCCGCGGTCCATCTCGAACTCGAGCCGCCGGTGCGCGAGCACTGGACGGTCAGCGTCGGCGGACTGGTGGCGCGGCGACTCGAACTGTCGCTCGCGGATCTGCACGAGCTGGGCGCCGCCGCTTTTGTCGCTGATTTTCACTGCGTCTGGGGTTGGAGCCGACCGCGGGTCAACTGGACCGGCGTGCCGACTCGAGTCGTGCTCGACGCGGCCGGTGTCCGGCCGGCGGCCACCCATGTTCGCTTCGGTGCCGCCGACAGCCCGTACGCGTCTTGCGTGACGCTCGCTCAGGCCTGCGACGGCCTGCTCGCCACCGAGCTTGAAGGCGAGCCGCTTCCACCGCTCAACGGCGGCCCGCTGCGCTGGCTTCAGCCGCACTACCTGTGGGGATACAAGGGCGTGAAATGGCTTGCGGCGATCGAACTGACCGATCACATGGACGCCGGACCGTGGGAGACCAAGGTCGGTGACATCGACGGCGAAGTGCCCCAGGGTCTGATCGACCGCTTCGCGGCGCTCGAGACGGTCGAGAAAGCGACGGGGCCGGCCGATGAGTAGCGAACCCACGATCGCCGCCGACGGAACCCTGCGCATGCTCGACGAGGTCGCCGCCGAGCGCCGCGTCAAGTTTCGCGACTGCCGCGACTGCAAGAACTACGACCGCGACGAGAGCGGCCTCAACTTCGGCTGGTGTACCGCTCACAAGCAGTACGTGAAGCTCTATCACCCGGCCGGCCAGTGGTTTTCCCAATGCATCTTCAAGGGCCTGCGGCGCTTCAAGGACCAAGAGTTCGAACGCGGCGGCGTCCCCAAGCTCACCGCGGACGGCACGATCGTACGCACGGCCGAGGCCGAGGCCGCGCTCACGTCTCAACAACCCTCTAGCCAGGAGGATTCACCATGACCACCGGCGCGCCAGTCCAGGCAACCGGCGGTATCGCCGTGATCGGCGGCGGAATCGCCGGGCAGGCCGTACTCGAATCGATTCGCAAACACGACCGCGACGTTCCGCTGACCCTCATCTGTGCCGAAGATCATCTGCCCTACGACCGCGTTCGCCTGACCGAGCTCGTCGAGAAGGGCGCGACCGTCGACGATCTGCGCATCCGGCCTGACGAGTGGTACACCGACAACGGGGTCGAGACGATCACCGGCGTCCGCGTCGGCGCGTTGGATACGGCGGCGATGAGTATTCAGATCGACGGCCGGCCGCGAGGTTTCGCCAAGATCTGCCTGGCGACCGGCAGCGAGGCCCTGGTCCCGCCGATCGACGGCGTCGAGAAGCCAGGCGTCTTTCTCTACCGCTATCCCTCGGACTGTGCCGAGATCGTCGAACGCGCCCGGCCGGGAGTTCGCGCGTCGGTGATCGGCGGGGGATTGCTCGGACTCGAAGCCGCGAAGGCGCTCGCGGCACTCGGCTGTGAGGTGACCGTCGTGCATCTGATGGACCGGTTGATGGAGCGGCAGCTCGACGGCGGAGCGGCGGACCTCCTGCTCGAAGCGATGCGCGAGCTCAACGTCGAGGTTCTGACCGAGCGTTCGACCACCGAGATCACCGGCAACGGCGCCGCCGACGGCCTGCGTTTCGCCGACGGCACAACCCTGTCGAGCGACCTCGTGGTGGTCAGTGTCGGCATCAAGTCGCGCATCGACCTCGCGCAGGCCGCCGGCCTCGACTGTGAGCGCGGGATCGTCGTCGACGACCGGCTCGAAACCTCCGCGCCGGGAGTCTTCGCCGTCGGCGAGTGCGCGCAGCACAACGGAATCGTCTACGGCATCGTCGCTCCGATCAACGATCAGGCCGAGGTCGCGGCCGCCGCGATGACGGGCGCCGAGGCCGATTACGCCGGATCGATCCCGAGCGCCAAGCTCAAGGTGATGGGGGTGGACCTCGTTTCGATCGGCGATGTCGCCGTCGGCGAGACCGTCACCGTCCACGACGCCGGCCGTGGCGTCTACCGCAAGCTCGCCGTCGCCGACGGCAAACTCACCGGCGCCGTGTTGATGGGCGACACCCGCGGCTACGAGCTGTTGCTCGACACTGCCAAGACCGGTGGAGAGGTGCTCGATCCACTGGCGACGCTCGCCAAGGCGAGCGAGGCGACCGCGGCCGAACTGCCCGACGGCGCGCAGGTATGCAACTGCAACGGCGTGTGCAAGGGCGAGATCGTCTCGGCGATCCGCGATCGCGGCTTGACGTCCACGCAGGAGGTGGTCGCCGTAACCCGCGCCGGCGCCGGATGCGGCAGCTGCAAGCCGATCGTCACCGAACTCGTCCAGCTGGTGACCGGGGGCGCCGCCGACGACGCGACCTATCTCTGCCCATGCCGCAAGCTCACCGGCGGCGACATCGCCGGCGTAATTCGCGAGCGGGGCGCGCAGTCGGTCAGCGAGGTCTCCGAGTGCTGCGGCGCCGGACGCGAGTGCGGCGGCTGCAAGCCCGGAATCGCCTACCTCGTCAGCGAAATCAACGACAACCGCCACCGCGAGGAGCGCGCCGCGCGCTACATCAACGACCGCGTTCACGCGAACATCCAGAAGGACGGCACCTTCTCGGTCGTGCCGCGCATCTACGGCGGAGTCACCTCACCCGACGAGTTGCGCCGAATCGCCGACGTCGCCGACAAGTTCGGCGTTCCGATGGTGAAGATCACCGGCGGCCAGCGCATCGACCTGCTCGGAGTCAAAAAGGAGCAGCTGCCGGCGATGTGGGAAGAGCTGGGCATGCCGTCCGGGCACGCCTACGCCAAGGCGGTGCGCACGGTCAAGACGTGCGTCGGATCGGAGTTCTGCAGGTTTGGCCTTGACGATTCGATTGCCACGGGCATCGAGCTCGAGCATGAATGGGAAGGCCTCTACACGCCGCACAAGGTCAAGTCCGCGGTCTCGGGATGTCCACGCAATTGCGCCGAGGCCAGCACGAAGGACATCGGCTTGATCGCGGTGGAAGGTGGTTGGCAGGTGCGCATCGGCGGAGCCGCGGGAGCAAGCGTTCGCGAGGGTGATGTTTTGGCGACCGTCGAGACCAAGGCCGAGGCGATGCGCATCGCGACCACTTTCCTCCAGTATTACCGCGAGAACGCGGACTATCTCGAGCGCACCTACGGATTCGTCGAACGCGTCGGGCTCGACCCGATCCGGGCCGCCGTGCTCGACGAGCAGAGTGGCGAGCCGGCGCGACTGCTCGAGCGCTTCCGCCTGGCCAAGGCCGCGGTTATCGACCCCTGGCTGGAGCGTCACGATCCAGTCCATCCCAAGCAGTTCTCAGAACTCGACACCGAACCCGAGCTGGCCCCGATCGGCCCGCCCCCGGGAGCGGAGATCGGAAGCCCGACGACATGAATCCTCCGCCGCAGGTGACCACAGACCAGTTCGAAGCGATCGCACTCTGCCTGGCCGAGGATGTCCCGTTCGGCGAAGGCCGCAGCATCGCGCTCGTCAGCCGCCGGATCGGTGTTTTCAACACCGACGCCGGCTTTTTCGCCATCGACAACGACTGCCCGCACCAGGGCGGGCCGTTGTCAGACGGCATTCTCGCCGAGGCTTGTGTCACCTGCCCGCTTCACGGATGGCGCATCGACCTCGCATCGGGGCAAGTCCACGGACGCGAAGAGCAGGTTCAGACCTATCCGCTCGAAGTGCGAGACGGAACGGTCTGGCTGATCGATCAACATCCCGCGTCCGAGACGCCATGACCGCGTCGCTCACCGACGCGCGTGGGCGAACGGTCCGCGATCTGCGTGTGTCGGTGACCGATCGCTGCAATCTGCGCTGCCACTACTGCATGCCCGCCGAGGGTCTTGACTGGTCCCCGCGCGACGACCAGCTCAGTTTCGACGAAATAACCCGGCTGGTGTCGCTGTTCGCCGGGTTCGGCGTGCGCTCGGTGCGGTTGACCGGCGGTGAGCCGTTGGTCCGGCGCGACCTGCATCTGCTGGTCGAGAGATTGTCGGCGATCGACGCGATCGAGGACATCTCACTGACGACCAATGGCATCCTGCTCGCCGGCCAGATCGACCGGCTGGTCGCGGCCGGTCTGACCCGAGTGAACGTCAGCCTCGACGCTCTGACGCCGGAGCGCTATCGCGAGATCACCCGCCGCGACGGACTGGCTCGCGTTTTGGATGGACTGCGCGCCGCCGAGCGGTTCCCCGACATGGGACCGATCAAGGTCAACGTCGTCGCCGTGCGCGGAATGTCATCGCTCGAAATCATCGAGTTCGCCGAGCTCGCGCGCCGGCGACCCTACGTGGTGCGCTTTCTCGAGTTCATGCCGCTCGACGCTGACGAGCAGTGGAGCGAGGACGCCCTCTTGACCGGCGCCGAAATCCGCGCCGTGATCGAACGCGTTCACGAGCTCAGCGAGCTTCCGTCGGCGCCGGGGTCGACCGCCCGGCGTTTCGCGTTTGCCGACGGCGCCGGCGAGATCGGTTTTGTGAGTCCGGTCTCGGAGCCGTTCTGCGCGACCTGCGACCGCGCGCGGCTGACGGCCGACGGCCAACTGCGCAGCTGCCTGTTTTCGCTTGACGAAACCGACCTGCGCGGCGCGATGCGTGCCGGCGCGACCAACGACACCCTCGGCGAGATGATTCGCGGCGCGATCTGGCGCAAGCAGGCCGGTCATCTGATCGGCAGTGACACGTTTGTCGCGCCGGGCCGCACGATGTCCCAGATCGGCGGTTGACGTGACGCGGATCAACCCGCTTGGGATTCTGACGGCCGGTCTCGCGACGGCGCTTGCCGGCTGCGGCGGCGACGCGGCGCAGACGGCCGGACTGACGGTCGTTGCCGCGACCTCGCTCAAGCAGCCGTTCTCGCGGATCGCGCGCGACTTCGAGCGGACGAATCCCGGTACGTCGGTCCGACTCTCGTTTGTCGCGTCCGACCGGATTGCGAGCCAGCTGCGCGCCGGGCTGAGGGCGGATGTCGTGGCGACCGCCGACGACCGCCAGATGCGCGAGCTGCGCGCTGCCGGCGCGGTCGGCACCGTGACCGCGTTCGCCGGGAACCGCATGACGATCGCGGTGGCGAAAAACTCCAAGCTGAAACTCCGGTCGCCGCGGGATCTGGCGCAAAGCGTGAGACTCGCCGTCGGCGACCAGCGCGTCCCGGTCGGCGCGTACGCGCGGGAGTCGATCGAGCGCCTCGGCGACCGTTACGGCGGTGGCTTTGAGGCGCGGGTGCGAGGCAACATCGTGACGTTCGGGCATTCCGCCGCCGACGTGATCGCGCCGGTTGCGCTCGGTGGCGTGGACGCCTCTATCTCCTACGCGACCGATCTGCGCGGCGCCGGCGGCCGCGTGCGCGCCGTCGAGCTTCCCGGCTGGGCTCAGCCGGCGATCGCGTACTGGATCGCTCCGGCGCCGGCGGGCCGTCGCTCGGCGGTCGAGTTCGTTCGGTTTGTCGACGGCGCAGCCGGACGGTCGGCGATGCGCGCCGCCGGGTTCACGGCCGCGCCGGTGGGCGGCAAGCCATGAGCTCACGGTCGCGGCGGCGCTGGGCCCGGTTGCTCTGGCAGGCGCTGGTCGCCTGTGCGGCACTGTTCTTCGCGCTCCCGCTGATCGCGCTGGTGACGCGCGTCTCGCCGGTCACGGTCGCTGAGGAGATGACGAGCTACGAGGCGCGCACGGCGATCGCGGTTTCACTCGCGGCGGTGGCGGCGGCGCTGACTCTGATCGTCGTGTTCGGTACTCCGGCCGCTCATGCGCTGGCGCGCCGCGACACTCGCGCACCGCGGACGCTCGAAGCTCTGTTCGACCTGCCGCTGGTGCTGCCTCCGGCCGTCGCGGGCATCGCGCTGCTTGCCGCTTTCGGCCGTGGCGGTCTGGTCGGTGATGCGCTGGCCGGCTCCGGGCTACAGATCCCGTTCACGCGGGTCGCCGTCGTGCTCGCGCTGGTGTTCGTCGCCGGGCCCTTGTACGTACGCCAGGCCCAGGCGGCGTTCGCCGCCACCGACCGCGCAGTGCTTGAGGCCGCCAAGACTTCCGGAGCCGGTGTTCTGACGAACTTTTGGCGCGTCGAGCTGCCGCTGGCCCGCGGCGGGATCGCCGCCGGACTAGCGCTCAGCGGCGCACGCGCGCTCGGCGAGTTCGGCGCGACGATCATGTTCGCCGGAAGCGTCGTCGGCGTCACCCAGACGATCACGCTCGCGATCTACGGGTCGCTCGACGGCAGACTGGAGGCCTCGTTCGCGCTGGCGACGGTGCTTCTGCTCATGACCCTGTCACTGTCGCTGCTCGCGCGGTCGATCGGCAACCGCTCGCCCGATCCGGTGACCTCGTGAGTTCGCTGACCGTCGACCTGAGCCTGTGCCGTGGCCGATTCTCTCTCGACGTCGCGTTTAGCATCGACGCCACGGCGGCGCTGACCGGTCCGTCGGGCGCCGGTAAGACCACGTTGCTGCGCGTGCTCGCCGGTCTCGATCAGTGCGGCGACGGTTATGTGTCGGTCGGCGAAGATGTCTGGATCGGGGCCGGCAGGCCGACTCCAGCCGAACTGCGGTCGGTCGGATGCCTCGCTCAGGAAGGAGGGCTGTTTCCGCACATGACCGCGGCCGGCAACGTCGCGTATCCGCTGATCGCCGACCGCGTCGGACGCCGACGGCGCCGCGCGGTCGCTGTTGCTCTGCTCGCTGAGATCGGTCTCGCGGACGTCGCCGATGTTCCGGTCACGAGACTCTCGGGCGGGCAGCGCCGGCGCGTCGCGCTGGCGCGCGCGCTGGCCGGCGAGCGGGCCGTTTACCTACTCGACGAGCCGTTCGCCGGACTCGACGCCCGCACCGCCGATCGCGTCGAGGCGTTCATCGGCGAGCGCCTGCGACGCGCGGCTTCACCGGCGCTGATCGCCGGTCACGACCTCGGGCGGTTGAGCACGCTTGCCGAGCGGACACTTCGTTTGACCGGCGGTCGGCTCGTCGAATCCGTCCCGGACGAAGCGTGGGCTATCAGCGGTTCAGCAGATCGTGCGCGTGTTCGAGAACCGGCCGCAACGCCGCAAAACACTGTTCGCAGGCTCGCGGACTACCGGGCAGGTTCACAATGAGGCAGCTGCCGATTGTTCCCGCAGTCGCTCGCGAAATCATCGCCAGCGGCGTGTGCCGCAGCGACGCCGCGCGCAGCGCCTCGGCGATGCCGGGCACCTCGCGGTCGACAACGGCGAGTGTGGCTTCCGGCGTGACGTCATCGGCCGTCAGCCCGGTGCCGCCCGTCGTCAGGACCAGGTCGGCCGCCACCGCCAGGCGGCGCAGCGCCGTCTCGATCGCCGCGCGCTCGTCGTTCGCCCACTCACGGCCCGACAGCTCAAAGCCCGAGTCGCCGATCAGTCGCTCGAGCGTGTCGCCGCTGGCGTCATCGGTCGCGGTCCGCGAGCTGCTGACGGTGAGGACCGCAGCGCGCATTCAAGTTCCGGCGTGCCAGTCCGATTTGCCGCCGGACTTCTCGATCAGCTCGACCGCTTCGATCCGCACTCCGCGCTCGGCCGCCTTGATCATGTCGTACACGGTCAGCGCGGCGATCGTACAGGCGGTCAGCGCTTCCATCTCGACACCGGTCTTGTCGTCGGCGCGCGCCTCGGCGGTGAGGGTCACGGTTCCCGTGATGGCGTCCAGTTCGGCCTCGACGTCGATGAATGACAGCGAGATCGCATGCGCGAGCGGGATCAATTCCGAGGTCCGCTTCGCGGCCTGGATACCGGCCAGCCGCGCCGTGCCGAGCACGTCGCCCTTGGGGTTGTCGCCGGCGGCGATTAGCGCCGCGGTCGCCGGCAGCATGCGCACGACCGCACGGGCCCGCGCTCGGCGCCTGGTCACCTGTTTCTCGCCGACGTCGACCATGCGCGCCGAGCCGGTTTCGTCGATGTGGGTCAGGCGGTCGATGTGATCGAATCTAGCGCGCCCACGGTCCTCGAAAGCGCATCGATCGCCGAGTGTTGCGCGGCGTCTACCGCCGCGAAGATCGAGAGCGGGGCAGAGCGGGTCGCGCTCGGGCGATCGACCGGCCGGATTCTCGCCGAAGACGTCCGAGCGCCGTTCGCCTTCCCACCCTTCGTCAGCTCCGCGATGGACGGATTCGCCGTTCGCGCCGGTGACTGCCAACCCGGCGCCAAGCTGCGCCTGATCGGCGAATCGCGGGCCGGGATCGCGCTCGATCGCGAGCTTTCAGCCGGAACGGCGGCCGCGATCTCGACCGGCGCCCCGCTTCCGCCCGGGGCCGACGCGGTCGTCCCGCGCGAAGACGCCGCCGCGAGTGACGGCGTCGTGAGCGTGCTCGGCCC
>JBASWU010000053.1:0-2377 GCA_049276635.1 Solirubrobacterales bacterium
GCCCTGCTGCGGCCGCTGCGGCGGGGGTGGGAGCGCGCGGTCATGCCGCTCGCGCGCTGGTCAGCGCCGAAGCTGAGATTCGCCTGGGACCGCGTCACGCCGGGCGGCCTCGGTATCGAGTTCACAACCTCGGCCGCCGTCGCCGTCGTCGCCGGCTACACGTACTACTTCTTCCTGATCGCGGCGCTCGATTGGCCGGCGAACGAGTTCGCTGACCGGCTCAACGACGCGGCGTTCCGCGTCGCCGACTCAATCCGAACCGACTGGATCGACGGTCTCGCCGAGATCGTCACCACGCTAGGCGCACTCTCGGTCGTCGCGCCACTCGTGTTTCTGGCCGCCGCGTTCTGCCTGTACCGCCGGCGTATCCCCGAGGCGATCACGCTCGCGCTGGGTCTCGGGCTGACAGTGGCCCTCGTACAGTCGACGAAGGCGTGGACCGACGTGCCGCGGCCGTCGTACCCGTTGAGCGGCTCAGACGGGTCGGCGTTCCCCAGTGGACACGCGGCGTACGCCGTCAGCTACGTGACGATTGCGCTTACGCTCGAGCGCGTCGGCGGCATCTTCGCCCGCGCCGCGCTGGTGATCGGCGCGATCTCGGCCGGCGGCGCGATCGCCCTCAGCCGTGTCTACCTGCGGGTGCACTATCTGAGCGACGCCATCGGCGGAACCGCGGTCGGGTTTCTGACCGTCTCGGTGATCGCGTGCATCGCGTTCGTCGTCGTGCATCTGCGCGAAGTCCGGCGGAACCAGGCGCCTACCGGCGATAAAGTGGATGCTCGAACCAGCGCATGATCCTCGCCAACTCGTTCACACAGATCGTGCAGATCGCCGCGGCCGTCGGCGCGGGCATCGTACTGATCGCCTTCGCCTCGCTGATCGCGTGGCCGGCCTGGAACTCCTACGGGCGCGCCTGGGAGCGGTTTTCGGCGCTGTTTCTCTCGGTCTATGTGCTCGTGGCGATGCTCGGCGTCGGCGCCGGGATCGGCCTCGCGGTGTTTGCGCTGTTGGGCGAGCGGATCTGATTTCGCCCGAGATTGTGCGTTTTCGCCCAGAGTGACCTCGCGATTCTTATGCTTGGTCTGTGGCTAATGCGATCAAACCCACCGGCGACGCCTCGGGCAAGGGTCGATCCTCGGACCAGTCGACGCTGTCAAAGCTCGAAGCGATCAGTAACGCGGTCGAGTCCGGAGCGGGTCTGACCGCGGTCACGCGCGCGGCGGCGGCGGCGCTGGAATCCAGTGTCGCGGTTATCGACAGCCGAAGCGCGGTGCTCGCCGTGGCCGCCGCATCGCCCGAGGACGAACGCCGCCTGCTCGCCGGCGAGGGCGGTACCCATAGCCACGAGTTGCGCGTCGCCGACAAGCCCGTGGGCTCGCTGCGCGTGCGCGCACGTAACGCCGGCGGCCCGGATCCGATGGCGCTGCGGATGGTCACCACGCTGATCGCGCTCGAGGTCGAGCGCACCCTTGCGCCGGAACGCGCCGACCAGCAGGTGGCGAGCGGTTTCATCGGCGATCTGATCACCGGGGCGATGCGGGCGGGCGACGAGGTCGAAGCGCGGGCCGCCGAGGTCGGGATCGAGATTTCCGGCGGCTGTGCTTTCATGCTCGCGCGCGCGACCCCGCGCCGGCCGGTCGGCGACGACTGGCGTTCGCGCCTGCTGCTGGTGGTCGAGCGCGTCGCGCGTTCACTGCACCCGCGCGCGGTCTCGGCGCTGGTCGAGCGGCCGAGCAGCCGCGTCGGCGAGGTGTTCGTACTGATCCCGAGCGCCGAGATCGATTCCGTCGCCAAGGCCGCGATCACGATCCGCGAGGAGCTGGAGGCAACGTTCGAGGAGTTCAACTTCACGATCGGCTTCGGGCGCATCACGGCCGATGCCGCCGAGCTCTACCGTGCCGGCCAGGAGGCGCTGCTCGCAGTCAACGTCGCCGAGGCCAACGGCTCCGGCAATCTGCTGAATTTCGAAGACACCGGCGCCTACCGCCTGCTACTGCGCGCGATGTGCGACGACCCCGGCGAGCTGCGCCGCTTTTTCGCCGAGACGATCGAGCCACTGGTGACCTACGACGACCAGTACGAGACCAACCTCGTACAGACCGTCGACACCTTCCTCGCCGCCGACGGCAACGTCGCCGGCACCGCGCAGCGGCTCTTCACCCACCGCCACACGATCCGCTACCGGCTGGAGCGCGTCAAGGACCTCACCGGCCTCGACTGCGCCTCGACCGATGGCCGCGAGAAGCTCAGCCTCGGCCTCAAAGCGATGCGCGTTCTAGGCATCCCCAACCCAGGCGGTCCGGCCGACGAGCCCGGCGCCGAGGGCGGCCGCGTTCCGGCCGCAGGTTGAGCGGCCGCCGGCCGGCTGGAGTCTCGC
>JBASWU010000054.1:0-5392 GCA_049276635.1 Solirubrobacterales bacterium
CCGCGACCGCGGCCGCGCCGACCTTCACATCGGACTGGCCGGCCGGCACCGATGGCTGGACCGTGATCGTCGCCGAAATCGACAAGTCCGCCGCCGACTCGATCGCCCAGGCCGCCGCCGCTAAAACGGCCGCCGCCGGTAAGGGACTCGAAGCCGGCGCGCTCGACTCCGACGAGTTCACGTCGCTCGATCCCGGCAAGTACGTCGTCTACTCCGGCCAGCACAAGAACAAAAAAGCCGCCGGATCGGCGCTCAAGGACGTCAAATCAAAAGGCTACCCGGCCGCCCGGGTCGCCGAGGTTTCGGCGGGGACGGCCGGCGACACGGGTGCCAAGAACAAGGCGACTCTCGACGACGACACGCTCAAGAACCTCGACAAGCTGCCGCCGGAAGAGGCGGCGAAGGAACGCCTGAAGCTGCCCGACGAAACCACGACCGAGGGCGAGGCGCCGCCGACCGACGACAAGGCTCCAGGCGGCGGGTCCGACCCGCTCTCGATCGGCTCGCTGGGCACGTTTTTCGGCGTCAAAGACGACGAGAGCGCCGGTGACGTTGTCGGCTTCGACGTCAACTCGCTCGGCACGCTCAACTGCGTCTGGCCGTCGCAGACCGGCCTCTGGACGATCGGACGCGCCCTGCGCCTGGCTCCGGGGACGCCCGTGGGATGGCGATTCGACTCACCGGTCAACGATTTCTTCAGCGGCGGCCCACGGGCTCCGGGCGTCACGTTCTGTCAGATCAGCGAGCACTCGCAGAGCGCCGCGCTGGCTTTTCGCGGCCGCTACACGACCGCCGCCGCCGCCCGCAAAGCGCTCAAGAAAGATGCCGAGCTCAAGGCGATCGGCGGGCATGTGCTGAAGGTCTCCCCGATCCTGCCGTTCGACCCCGGCGCGACCGGCGCCACCGCCGCGACGCCCTAGGGCCCAGCCCACGTACACGAGGAGAGATCGAAGATGGCGATCGTCAAACGAAAAACCCAGTCCACGACTCGGCCGGCATATCCGGCCGGAGCCCCGACCGCGCCGCCACCGGTCGCCGGCGCACGAGCGGCCGTGCGACCGTCCGCGGCCGACCCCGAACAGGCCGAACTCGAGCGGCGGGTCGCCGAGCTCAAAGATCGCTACGCCAAGTTGCAGTGGGACCTCGGCGGACTGACATACGAGATGGCGGCCCGCAACTTCTTCAAGCTCGAGGTGCTGCGCACGCGCGCGGCCGAACTGCAGCGCGTCGATGCCGAACTCGGCGAAGCCACGAGGCTGTCGAACATCGAGCGTGCCGAGGCCGGCGGCGACTGCCCGCAGTGCGGGTCGCTGTTCGGGCGCGGGTCTTTCTTTTGCTGGAACTGCGGGTTTCGCTTTTCGGCCCCGGCCGGCCGGACGGCGCCGCCCGAGAGTTGACGCGGCGTCAGATCGCCGGCCGGTTGCACCCGTCACCGCGCCGGTCCGGCCCCGTCTCCGGCGCGACTAGGATGCGCGACCGATGATTGATTTTTCACTCTCCGACGAGCAGGAGCTGATCCGCGACACCGCCCGTGAGTTCGCCCAAAAAGAGATCATCCCCGTCGCCACCGACAACGACCATCAGGGCAAGTTCGACACCAACCTCGCGAAGCGCCTCGCCGAGATGGGCTACCTCGGCGCGATCTTCCCCGAGGAGTACGGCGGTCGCGGCATTGACTACGTGACTTACGGGCTGATCGTCGAGGAGATCGGCAAGGCCGATGCGGCGGCGCGTACGGTGATCTCGGTCTCGACATCGCTCTGCGGCGTACCGATCTACAAGTTCGGGACCGAGGAACAGAAGCGGAAATACCTCCCCGGGATCTGCGACGGAACGGCGCTCGCCTGCTTCGGACTGACCGAGCCCGACACCGGCTCGGACGCGGCCAACCAAAAAACGCGCGCGACTAAAACCGACGGCGGCTGGTCGATCAGCGGGCAAAAGATGTTTATCTCGCTCGGCAACTACGCCAAGTACGCGCTGATCTTCGCCCAGACCGACCCCGAGCTCGGCTACAAAGGGCTCGCCTGCTTCATCGTCCCGACCGATGCCTCCGGTTTCTCCGCCGCGAAGATCCAGCACAAGCTCGGGATGCATGCGTCCGACACCGCGGAACTGTCGCTCGACGCCGTCGAGGTCGGCGACGACGCGCTGCTCGGCGAGATCGGCCAGGGCTTCAAGGTCGCGATGACCACGCTCGAGAGCGGCCGCTTCAGTGTCGCCGCCGGCGCCGTCGGGATCTGCGCCGGCAGTCTCGAGTGCTCGATTCAATACGCGAAGACCCGCGAACAGTTCGGTCGTCCGATCGGCGCCTTCCAGCTGGTTCAGGACATGATCGCCCAGATGGTGCTCAAGACCGACACGGCGCGTCTGCTGGTATGGCGCGCCGGCTACCTCAAGGACGCCGGCCGGCCCAACGGACTCGAGACGTCGCTGGCCAAGCTGCACGCGTCCGAATCGGCCGTCGAGTGTGCCAATCTCGCGATCCAGGTGCACGGCGGATCGGGCTATGTGGACGACTATCCACCGGCCCGGTATTTGCGCGACGCACGCGTCACGACCCTCTACGAGGGCACCTCCCAGATCCAAAAGCTGATCATCGGGCGACACGTGACCGGTCTTAACGCAATGATCTAACCCATGGCCGACGAGCCAATCGTCATTCGCAGGACATACGAAGGGGTCGAGACCCTTCAGCTCAACCGACCCGAGGCGCGCAACGCGCTCTCGGAAGCACTGCGCTCCGAGCTGATCGGCGCGATCGAGGCCGCCGACTCCGACCCCGATATCCGCTGCGTCGTGATCGCCGGCAACGACGATTACTTCGCCGCCGGCGCCGACATCCACGCGCTACGAGATCGCGATCTCGTCGGCACGCTCGACAGCGCACGAGGGCGCAACCTCTGGCAGACGGTCGGGTCGTGCACCAAGCCGGTGATCGCTGCCGTCTCCGGCTACGCACTCGGCGGCGGTTTCGAGCTGGTGCTCGCCTGCGACATCGTGATCGCCTCCGAAACCGCGCAATTCGGCACACCTGAGGTGACTCTGGGCATCATCCCCGGCGGCGGCGGAACCCAGCGGCTCGCGCGCGTGATCGGCAAGCAAAAGGCGATGGAGCTGGTGCTCACCGGCAGGCGCATCAGCGCCTTCGAGGCCCGCGATCTCGGCCTCGTCAACGAGGTCGTCCCGAAAAGCGAGCCGTGGCTCGAAAAAGCCCTCGATCTCGCTCTGGTGATCGCCCGCCGGCCGCCGATCGCCGTGCGCATGGGCAAGCAGGCGGTAGTCGCCGCCGAGGAGATGCCGCTCACCGCCGGGTTGGCCTACGAGCGCCGGCTCTTCGAAATCGCGATGTCGACCGACGACCGAGTTGAAGGCATGACGGCGTTCATCGAGAAACGCCCGCCCAGGTTTGAGGGCCACTGACTTGGAGGGCTCGCCGCGCAGCGCGCCGATCGACCTGCCCGACGCGCCGATCGGCATCGTCGGAGCCGGAACGATGGGCGGCGGGATCGCCCATGTGGCGGCCACCGGGGGCTTCGAGGTCAAGCTGTTCGACCCGGCCGAAGGCGCCGCTCAGAAGGCAGTCATGCGGATCGGCGATTTCCTCCAGCGCGCCGTCCAGCGCGGACGCATGCAGCCCGAGCCCGCCCAGGCCGCGCTGACCCGGATCGAACCCTGCGGTTCGCTCGACGATCTCGGCGACTGCTTCATCGTGATCGAGGCCGTGCCCGAGGACCTTCAACTCAAGCGAGAGCTATTCGAGCGCCTGACGATCATCTGCGGGAGCGACACGGTGCTCGCGACCAACACGTCTTCGATCCCGGTGACGTCGATCGCATCGGGGATCGATCGTCCGGCGCGCGTCGTCGGGATGCACTTCTTCAATCCCGTGCCGCTGATGAAACTCGTCGAGGTGATCGCCGGCGTCAATAGCGGCGAGATCGCCCTCGCGACGACGCGCGAGGTCGCCCGGCGCATGGGCCGCGAGCCGATCGACGCCAACGACGGCCCGGGATTTCTCGTCAACCGTTGCAGCCGCCCATTCCTGCTCGAAGCCCAGCGGCTGCTGCAGGAACGCGTCGCCGACCACGAGACGATCGACCGCATCGTGCGTCTCGGCGGAGGATTTCGCATGGGTCCGTTCGAACTCTCGGATCTCGTCGGCGTCGATGTCGGCTACGACATCGCGCGCTCGTTCTACGCCCTCGGGCACAACGAACCGCGCTGGCAGCCGAGCAACATCGCCAAGCAGATGGTCGCGGCCGGACGGCTCGGCCGCAAGACCCGACACGGCTATTACACCTACCCCGAGAACGGCGAATACAGGTCGCCCGACCCGCCGCCGCAGATGGCCGAGACGGCCTCGGGGATGGCGCGGATCATCGGCGACAGCGAGCTTGCCGGGCAGATCCGCAGGCTTGCCGCCGCCGCGGGCTATGAGCTCGCCGGCGGCGACACGCCGACACCCAACGGCGGATTCGCGATCACCGTCGACGCGCGCATCTACGGAGCGGGCGACCAGCTCGATCCGGCCGCCGGGCCGACCGCGGTGCTCTGCGCCGGCAGAAGTCTCGCCACGGCCGCGCGCGGTCGCGACTTCGCCGGCTTTCACTGCCTCCCGCCGCTGGGCGAGTCGCACATGGTCGAACTGACCCGCGGAATCGGCACCAGCGAGATCACCGCGGCGGCCACGGCGCACTTCTTCCACGCGATCGGGCGACACGTGACCTGGGTGGCCGACGCGCCGGGTCTGGTTCTCGGCCGCATCGTCTGCCAACTGATCAACGAGGCCGCCTTCGCCGTCCAGGAGGGGGTCGGCTCGCCGGCCGACATCGACAAGGGCGTCCAGCGCGGCCTCAACTTTCCACGCGGCCTGCTCTCCTGGGCCGACATGATCGGCATCAACCAGGTTGTGGCGACGATCGATGCCCTACAGCACGAGATCGGCGGCGACCGCTACCGCGCGGCGCCCTGGCTGCGCCGGATGGCGGCCGAAGGCAGCAACGGCCGCGCATCCGGCCACGGTTTCTACAGGTACTAGCCAAGGCGGAATCGTCACCTCCCGCCGCCCGGGCGGGCGACCGGCGCATTTTCACCGGTCGCCAGCGGTTCCGCGCTCACACGCACGCCCTTGGCGCCGCTATCGTGGTGGACATGACCACGGCCACCACATCCGGCCAGATCGAAAGGCTTTCGCCGGCCGCCCGCAAGTTCATCGCCGACGCCCCGCACGGTCTGTTGATCGACAACCAGTGGACCGGCGGCGGAGCGGCCTTCGACACGGTGGACCCGTCGACCGGCGAAGTGATCTGCCAGGTCGCAGCGGCGTCGGCGGCCGACGTCGACCGCGCCGTGGCCGCCGCACGCGCGGCGTTGGACACCGGTCCGTGGC
>JBASWU010000055.1:0-1801 GCA_049276635.1 Solirubrobacterales bacterium
GCCGGGCGGCAGCGGCGCGGCGTCCGGTCCGGACTCGATGCGCGGCTCGCGGTCGAGCACCTCGAAGATGCGGGCGCCGGCGGCCGTCGCGCGCTGCGCCGAGCCAAGCGTGGCGCCGAGCGTGCGCATCGGCCCGATCAGCATGCCCATGTAGAAGTAGAAGGCGGTGAAATCGCCGAGATCGAGGTTGCCGTCGATCACCTGGTTGCCGCCGTAGAGCATCACGATCGCCAGTCCCATCGACGGGATGAAGCCGAGCAGGGGGTTGTAAAACCCGCTCAGGCGGGTCGAGAAGATCTGCTGGTCGAACACGCGCTGGGTCGTGTTCTTGAACTGGGCGAGGCGCTCGGGCTCGCGTGCGAACGCCTTGATCACGCGGATGCCGCTGACGTTTTCCTCGACGTTCGCCGAGAGTTCGGCGAGCCGCTGTTGAACCTCCTGGACGGCCGGCCGCGCCTTCTTGCCGTAGACCGCCGCCGAGAAGACGATGAACGGCATCGTTGAGAGAATCAACAGCGCCAGGTCCGGCTGTAGCCAGAGCATGATCGCCGCCGAGATCACGATCGTGAACACGCTCTGCAGCAGGAAGGTCAGGCCGTAACCGAGAAAGAAGCGCACTACCTGCAGGTCGACGGTCGCGCGCGACATCAGCTGCCCGGTCTGGTGATCGTGAAAAAAGCCGATCTCGAGGTCCTGAAAATGCCGGTAAAGGCGCGAGCGAAGGTCGTGCTCGACACCCAGCGACACGCGCCCGGTGACCACCCGCCGTCCGACCGAGAGCACGGCGCGGAAGATGCCGGCGCCGATGATCGCGAGCGCCAGCCATGAGAGCGCGGCCCGGTCGGCGGCCTCGATCGCGTTGACCGCCGCGCCGACCAGCAGCGGGATGATCGACCCCGTCCCCATCGCGGTGGCGGCCAGCAAAACCGACCAGAAAACACCGTGCCGGTATGGTCGGAGAAAGCCCAGCAGTCGCCAGAAATTAGTCACTTCAAAAGGTATAGTATTGGCAATGCCGCGCCGCTTGGCGCCGCCTGTCGCCGCGCACGAGCCCGTCGATTCCGCGTGGGCCTCGGCGAGTCGCGGGACCGTGGCGGGACTTCGGGTGCTGAAAATCGGCCGCGCGTTCGCCGAGTCGTGGCGATCGGCGACATCTGACTCCGATGTCCCGGGACGTAACGAAGTAGCGGAGGAGGGACTCGAACCCCCGACACGCGGATTATGATTCCGCTGCTCTAACCAGCTGAGCTACTCCGCCAAGGAATTTCAAGCCTACCAATGCTTATGTCGGTGCCAAACGTCTCTGAAGGCGCCGATCGCGAGGTGATCGAGCGGATCGGGCGCGCGTTTGCGCCGGCTCGGTTGCTCGACGTTCATCGCGATCCCGATCACGGGCGCTCGGTCTTCTCGCTCGTCTCCGAGCAGGGCCGCTTGGCCGGCGCCTTGGCCGACGGGGCGGCGACGGCCGCCGCGTTGATCGACATCAGCGAGCACGCCGGAATTCACCCGCACATCGGCGCGATCGACGTCGTGCCGGTCGTGTATCTGCGCGCTGCCGATCGCGGTGCGGCCTGCGCGGAGGCGCTGCTGACCGCGCATCTGATCGCCGATCGCGCCTCGGTCCCGGTGTTCCTTTACGGTGAACTCGCAGAGGGGCGTGAACGCGCCGAGCTGCGTGCCGGAGGGGTCGAGGGCCTCGCCGGCCGGATCGCCGCCGGCGAGCATAGGCCCGACTTCGGCCCGGACGACCCTCATCCGACCGCCGGCGCGACCCTGGTCGGCGCCCGGCCGCCGATGGTCG
>JBASWU010000056.1:0-5021 GCA_049276635.1 Solirubrobacterales bacterium
GTGTCAGGCGCCGGAGCCGACGGCTGCGTGGCGGCGGCCGGAGCGGCCGCAACCGGGGTGGCGGCGCCGGCGGCAGCTGCTTCGACGGTGGATGCGTCGGCGGCAGTCGCGTCCTCGATGTTTTTCGGAGCCGGTTTGTCGATGCCCAGAACGTCGTAAACAGTCAAGCCGCGGGCCTTGGCGACGTCTTCGGGGCGGCGCAGCGACTGGAGGGCGTCGACGGTCGCCTTGACCAGGTTGATCGGGTTCTGACTGCCGAGGCTCTTGGCGAGGATGTCGTGGACCCCGGCGAGTTCGAGGACCGCGCGGACGCCACCGCCGGCGATCACCCCGGTACCGGCCGAGGCGGGCTTGAGCATCACCTGGCCGGCGCCGAAGCGGCCGAGCGTCTTGTGGGTGATGGTGCTTTTGTACTTGGGCACCTTGAAGAGGTTCTTCTTGGCCTGCTCGACGCCTTTCTGGATGGCGATCGGGACCTCGTTGGCCTTGCCGTAACCGATTCCGACCACGGAATTCTCGTCGCCGACGACGACGAGCGCCGTGAACGAGAAGCGACGACCGCCCTTGACGACCTTCGCCACGCGGTTGATGTCGACGACGCGCTCTTGGAGATCGAGACCGTCGGGTGAGACCATTGTGATGCGGTGTTTTACTGACATTGAGTTGCCTGGAGACCCTTGCTTGCAGTTGTTAGACGGCGATGCCGCCCTCGCGCACGCCCTCGGCGAATGCCTGGACGCGGCCGTGATAAAGAAAACCGTTGCGGTCGAAAACCGCGGCTTCGACGCCCGCCGCTTTGGCGCGCTCGGCGAGAACTTCGCCGGCCTTCTTCGCCTGGTCGGAGCCGGTCAGCTTGCGCAGGTCGGCCTCGGTCCAGTTGACCGCGGCGATGGTGTGACCAGCGAGGTCGTCGATCAGTTGGGCGGAAACGCCGCGATTGGAACGGACCACCGAGATACGCGGACGCTCGGCGGTGCCGGAAATCTTTGCGCGTACGCGGCGCTTGCGGCGCACACGGCGCGCCTGTTTGAGTGCGGCTGCGCTCATGCCCTCTTACCGACCTTCCTCTGGACGTACTCGTCCTTGTAGCGGATGCCCTTGCCCTTGTATGGCTCCGGCGGGCGCGTCTTGCGAATGCGGGCCGCGATCTCACCGACGGCCTGCTTGTCCGCGCCGCTGACGATCACCTGCGTGGGCTGAGGCACTTCGATCGTGACGCCATCGGGCGGATCGATCAAGACGGTGTGCGAGTAGCCGACCGAAAGCTCGATCGACTTGCCCTTGAGCGCGGCGCGGTAACCGACACCCTGGATCTGCAACTCCTTCTGATAGCCGTTGGCGCAGTTGTTGACCATGTTGGCAACCAGCGCACGCACGAGACCGTGCTGCGACTTGTGCTGCTTGGTGTCGGACGGGCGCGTGATCACGAGCTGGTCTTCCTGCCGCGCGATCGTGATGTCTGTCGTGTGGGTCTGCGAGAGCTCGCCCTTGGGACCCTTGACCGAGACCAGTCCAGGCTCGATCGTGACGGTGACGCTTCCGGGAACGGTGATTGGTTGATTGCCGATTCGACTCATGAGAAAATCGCTTTCGCGGTTACCAGACCTCGGCCCAGATCTCGCCGCCGAGATTCTTTTTCTTGGCCTCATGGCCGGTCATGATCCCACCGCTGGTCGAGACGATCGAGGTGCCCATCCCGCCGAGCACGCGCGGGATGTCATCCTTGGCGACAAACACGCGGCGGCCGGGTTTGGAGACGCGCTTGAGACCGGTCAGCACCGGACGGCGATCGTCGTCGTAACGCAGACGCACGTTCAGTAGGTCGCCCGGGGTGTCGGTCGACGGCGCGACGGAGTATTCGTCGATGTAGCCCTGCTCCTTGAGCACGCGGGCGACCTCGACCTTCACCTTCGAGCAGGGCAGCGTGATCTGGTCGTGGCCGACGGCCAGCGCGTTGCGGATACGGGTGAGAAAGTCAGCGATCGGGTCGTTTGTGTAGCTCATGAAGTGAAGAAACTCTTTTTGATGTCGGTGATGGTCCGCTGTTACCAGCTGGACTTGGTCATGCCGGGGATGTATCCCTGGTGCGCAAGTTCGCGCAGGCAGATCCGGCAGATGCCGAACTTGCGGTAAACCGAACGCGGGCGGCCGCATTTGCGACAGCGTGTGTACTCGCGGGACGAATACTTTGCCGGTCTGGACTGCTTTACCTTGAGTGAAGTCTTAGCCATAGTGTGTCTGCCTATCTGCCTTTCGGGGCCGAACCTAGGCCGCCTCGGCCTGTTGTTCCTGAGCCTGCTGACGCTTGAATGGGAATCCAAAGGCGTCGAGCAGTGCTCGGGCCTGCTCGTCGTTGGCGGCGGATGTCGTGATCACGACGTCCAGGCCGCGGGTCTGATCGATCGTGTCGTAGTCGATCTCGGGAAAGATGATCTGCTCGCGGACGCCAAGCGAGTAATTGCCGCGGCCGTCGAACGACTTCGGGTTGAGCCCGCGGAAGTCGCGAACGCGTGGAATCGCGATCGCAATCAGGCGGTCGAGGAACTCGTACATGCGCGCGTCACGCAGGGTGACGGCGACGCCGACGGGCATGCCGTCGCGTAGTTTGTAGGTCGCGATCGACTTGCGGGCGCGGCGAACGCTGGGCTGTTGACCGGCGATCAGGGCAAGCTGACCGAGCGCCTGTTCGAGCAGCTTTTTGTCTTGTTTTGCGTCACCGACTCCCATGTTGAGCGTGATCTTCTCGATCCGCGGGACCTGCATGATGTTGTCGAGGCCGAGCCGCTCCATGAGCGCCGGGCGGATCTTCTCAAAGTACTCGGCCTTGAGGCGAGCCGGCGGCGCAGGCTTCGATGGCGTGGCCTTGTCCTCGGTCGCTTGGTTCCTGTCGGTTTTATCTGCGTGCATGATTGATTGAGTTCTTGCAGTAGAAAGTCGGAGTTAGTCGAGCTTTGAGCCGGTGCGAGCCGAACGTCGCGAGCGGCCGCCGTCTTCGCGGACAATGGTGATGCGCGTGGGCTTGTTGTCCTTGGGGTCGATCAGCGCGACGTTCGAAACGTGGATCGGACCCTCGCGTTCGATGATACCGCCCGTTTGATTGCCCTTGTTGGACTCGCGAATCTGCTGCATCTTCGAGCTGACCTTCTGGATCATCGCGCCCTCGACGTAGACCTTCGACTTCTCGAGGTCGACGCGCAGGACACTACCGATGTGGCCCTTGTCCTTGCCGGCGAGTACGCGCACGCGATCGCCGCGACGGATGCGCGGAGTCGCCTTGGCCTTACGGGTGTTCTTTCGGCCACGTGCCATCGCTAGAGCACCTCCGGCGCGAGACTGATGATCTTCATGAAATTGGCTTCGCGCAGTTCGCGAGCGACCGGTCCGAAGATGCGGGTGCCGCGCGGGTTGTTCTGCTGGTCGACGATCACGGCGGCGTTCTCGTCGAAAGCGATGTAAGTGCCGTCCTCGCGGCCGAGTTGTTTCTTGGTGCGCACGACGACGGCGCGAACAACCTCGCCCTTCTTGACGGCGCCGTTGGGGGCCGCGGACTTGACGGTGGCGACGATCGTGTCGCCGATATGTGCGTAGCGACGCTGGCTGCCGCCGCGAACGCGAATGCAGAGGATTTCGCGGGCGCCGGTGTTGTCGGCGACCTTGAGTCGTGTCTCATTCTGGATCACTTGGCACGCTCCACTACCTCGACCAGGCGCCAGCGCTTGGACCGCGACATCGGGCGACTCTCGATAACACGCACTACGTCGCCTTCGTTGGCGTCGTTGGTCGCGTCGTGGGCGACGAGCTTCTTGGTGTGGCGGACGACCTTTTTGTAGATCCGGTGAGCCTCCATCACTTCGATCGCGACGACGATCGTCTGGTCGTTCTTGTTCGAAACGACCGTGCCCTGCTGAAACTTCTTGTTTCCGGGCTGCGCAACGGTCGCGGGAGTGCCCTCGCGCGGACCCGCCGCCTTGTGTGCCTCGCGGGACTTGAGTCGCTGGGCACGGCGTTTGACGGCCTTCTTCTTGCGCAGTTCGACGCGCTGAGCATGACGCTCGGCCGGCGTGCCGCTGAACTTCGGGCGCCGGTTGCGCGCCGACTTTTTACGCCTGCGGCGCTCGGTTGGAGACAGCTGCTCTACGGGCTCGGACGGCTCCGCGGGGGCGTCGGCGCTCGCGCCGGCGTCGCCGGCGTCGCTCGCGGTCTCCTCGACGGCGGCGTCGGCCACTGGCTCGGCCGGCGCATCCGCTGCCGGGGTTTCCTCGACGGAGGTGTCTTCTACCTGGTCGTTCTTTTCTTGGTCAGCCACGTTGCAACTCTCTGTTTACGTCTAGGTTCCGGCTGCGCGCCGCGGTCAGTCCGCGGGCCAGCGCCTTCTTTGCGTCTGCAAGCGATGAGGTGTTCTCGAGTTCGCCGGTTGCCTGCCGGAAGCGCAGGTTGAACAACTCCTCGCGTGCATCCTGGATGTAGTGGATGAGCTGGTCATCCTTCATGTCCTGGATATCTTTGTTCGCGATCTTGGCGGCCATTTAGAACTCCTGGCCTTCGCGAATAACAAACTTTGTCTTGACCGGGAGCTTGGCACCCGCCAGCTGCATCGCCTCGCGGGCGAGCTCCTCACTGACGCCGGCCATCTCGAACATTACCCGGCCGGGCTTGACCACGGCGACCCAGCCCTCGGGCGAGCCCTTACCTGAACCCATGCGGGTCTCGGCCGGCTTCTTGGTCGTCGGTTTGTCGGGGAAAATCGTGATCCAGACCTTGCCGCCACGTTTGATGTGACGAGTCATCGCGATACGCGCGGCCTCGATCTGGCGGTTGGTGATCCAGCCGCGTTCGGTCGTCTTGAGTCCGTACTCGCCGAACTCGACACGGGTTCCACCGCGCGAGTTGCCCGCCATGCGACCACGGTGGTGCTTGCGAAACTTGGTGCGTTTGGGGCTAAGCATCGGTCTTTACCTTTTCGGCCGGCGTCGCCGCCGGAGCTGCAGGCGCCGGGCCGGCCGGTGCCGAGGGAGCGGCAC
>JBASWU010000057.1:0-11807 GCA_049276635.1 Solirubrobacterales bacterium
GGGTAAGTTCTGCATGTTCGGTTCTCCTTTGTTTTTTGGTCGAAACTGGCCTCGTCACGCTCCCAAAAGGAGCGGACGAGGCCGGGAGAACCGGCGGGCAAATTCCACGGGGTTCGGGACAATCTCCAACAGCGCATCACGAGTGTCGGACGGTTTGTTACAGGCAAGTTCGCCGTCAAGGTCGGAGGAAAGGAGCAGGTCTTCTCGTCACTCCCTAAGAGCGATCAGCAAAACATCCTTGACAGTGAGCTGCTGGTCTACGAATGCTCGGGCGCCGAGTCTGAAATCAAAGAATGGTTCCAGACGATCAACATCGCTGGGGTCCCCCTTAATAAGCAGGAGCTTCTCAATGCCATCTACTCGGGCCCGTTCGTCACAGCGGCGAAGGCGGAGTATTCGAACTCAAATAACGCCAACATGCAGAAATGGCGGGCCTACATCAAAGGCGATCCGAAGAGACAGGAGATCCTCGAAGAGGCATTGAGGTGGGTTGCCTCGTCCCAGGGCGACAGCATCGATGCCTACCTCGCGCGGCATCGACACGACACCGGTATCGATGGCCTTCAAACCTACTTCACTTCAGTGATTGATTGGATCGGAGGGACATTCATCCGTCCCCCTGACAAAGAGATGTGCGGCATGGAATGGGGCAGGCTGTACGAGGCCTACCACGCGAACGCCTACAACGCCTCTGAAATCGATATGGCCGTCGATCGCCTCCGTGCCGACGAGGCCGTTAGGAGCGCAAAAGGCATCTACGAGTATCTACTCGGTGGCGAGACTTCGCCGCAACTGCTTGATATTCGCCTGTTTGACGACAGGACCAAGCGTGCCGGGTATGAGAAGCAAACGCAGGCGGCCAAAGCGTCCGGCGAATCGAATTGCCCGCTATGTGCGCTGGGCGGCGACAGCAACAAGGCTCGGATTTACAAGCAAGACGAGATGGACGCCGACCACGTGACCGCTTGGTCGCGGGGTGGCGGCACTGACCTGGAGAACCTGACGATGCTCTGCAGAACCCACAATCGGGCCAAGGGCAATAAGTAGCCGATTGGCCTGGAGACGCCTGTCGAGACCGGCGACATCGATGAATGCTCCGACGTGAAGTCAGACCTGCACGTAGACAAGCGCACCTGTCGACAAATCTTGGTCTACTTCGGACATCTTCGGCACTGGGACGCGAGCCTCATTTAGCTGACGTTTTCATTTCTCGTTCAGTTGACGTCGGACAACCAGACGAACGGGTTGACCCCGTCTACTTCTTGGGGTTCTGCCAAGCTCGCGCGCCTTCGAAGGCCTCGACCGTGTCCTTGGCGAGCGCCTCAGTTGACCTGCCCTTGACAGCGTGCTTCCAGATCTGCACCTTGCGCTTGTTCGCCGTTTTCTCGATCAACTTGAGTGTCTCGGCCTCTGTGTCGCTCGGGATGACGCCGACCAGCTCGGTCGTCTGCTCGCCAAGCGGCTTCTTCGTCTCATGCAAGATCTTCAGTGACTTGTTGTCGGGCCCGAACTGTGTGGGCCGCTTGCGATTGCGTGGCCAACCTTCGATGCTCGCCTCGCTGAGGTTGATGCCGAAGACTTTGGATCGCTCGACGACCGATTCCGGTTGACCGAGTGACTCGCCCAAGCGCGGCTCGAGCTTGCCTTCGATGCCGCGGAATTCGCGATGGTGGATGATCGCAATCGCGTTGTGTTCGGACTTCGACTCGACGACCGCCATCACCCACATCTTCTTCGGGTTGTCGACGTTGTCGAACGTCACGATCAAGTAGTCGGCCAGCTCCTTGTTGCCCCCGATCGACTTGGCGTTGCGCACGACGAACGGCTTGCCATGCCACTTCTCGCCCGCCTCCGCGGCCAGTTTGATGCGCCGTTCCGAACGTGCGATCAGCTGCTCGAACTCTGGTAGGAATCGCACCCACAGCTCGAAGAACAAGCCCTTGACCGCGCTAATCCGTTTACGCAGTTTCTCCTTGAACCGGCTCTTGACCTTCAGCAGCATCTCTGACCAGTTCGACGCGGTCATGCGCGCGATCTGGTCTGCCAGCTTCTTTTCGCGGCTCACGGCTTTGCCGGTGAGGATCATCTTCGCCAGGTCGTCCGCGTCGATGAGGATGTGCAGCGTCGATGGCTTACTCAGCAGCTTGGCGCGCGACGCCGTCATCGACTTGGCCATCGACTGCTTCAGACGCGGCGGCTTCTTGGGCAATTTCTTCGACATGGTGACCGACTCATGCGCGACCTTCGAGCCCACCTCTTCACCGACGAGAATCACCCGCCCTTCCCTCCTGATCACCTCCCAGACGCCTTTCGGGACTGCCATCAGTCTTCGTCCAGATCCTCGTTGACGACATCATCGAGTTGATCGAGCAGGAAAAGTGCGTCGACTGCGTCGAGCATCGGGATCGCCATCTCGGGATGCTTACCGAGGACCTCGAGCACCTTTTCGACCGCCGCCCGCACCGTGTTGACCTGCGCAACGCCGAGCCACGCGCCGGTCAGCTGGCCTTGCTGCAGTGGGTCACAGTTGAGCGCGACGACCTCTTGGCGCATCCCCACCTGCTCGGCGCCGAACTGCTGGACCCAGTCCGCGTAGGCGAGCTCGAGCTTGCCCCAGAACAACGATCCGGCGATCACGCGCGGCACGCGCTGCATCCCGTCCGCGTAGGCGGCGGCTTCGAGCATGTCGGCGGCGTCCTCTTCGGGCGTCGACTCGGTGTCTTCATCGCTGTCGATCAGCTCCGGTGGCAGCTCTGGCGTCTTCGTGTCCTTGCGCAGCACGGCGAGGATCTTCCTGAACTCGGGGCTCTCCGGCAGCGGCACGGGGCTGCCCTTGGGGTTGATGAAGTTGGCCTTCACCATGCTGACGATCGTCTGTCCGATCATCTCCGGCAGCGCCGCTGCGATCTCGAGGAGCCCGTTGACCAATGGCACGAGCACTGCCACGTAGTCGTCAGCCCACACCTGCAGAGCCGTGTCGCGACCAGCGGGTAGTCCTTCTTCGTAGCCGCGTTCGAAGATCGACCTGTAGTCGGGGTTCAGCATCAACTTCGTGAACGTCGCGCCGGCCGGGGTGGCATCGACCTGGGCGATCGCTTTGCGCACGTTCTCGCTGGCCTTCGCGATCGGCGTGATCGGAGTTTCCGGCGGCGGCTGCCACTCGCCGAACTCGCGCAGCTTCGGCGGTGTGCCAGACGGGACGACGACGCAACTATGCGTCTTCTCGTCCCACTCGACGGCGGGTACTACGGCGATGATCCGTCTCCGAGGTTGAGGTTGATGTCGATCTCCGTGTCGAGGTTCTCGACGCCTTCCTTGCCGGCGGCTTCGATCAGTTGGTTCTCGCGACGCGTGCGTTCGAGCCGCTCCGCGCGCTCGGCGTCGGCGTCGGACAGCTGGTCGCGTGCGTAGTCGTCGGCCGCCGAGCTAGTGGCCTGCATCACCTCGGCGTGCGTGCCATCGGTTGGGATCGTCTCTTCCCACTTGCCGAGGCAGGTGAACTTCTCGCTTGCCGTTGCACAGTTACCGTTGTTCGGTGAGCCAAGGACGATCTCGTCGCGGCTGCCGAAGTTCTGCTTGCGGTAGCCGTCGAGGTCATTTGTCACCCGCGAAATCAGCTGCTCTGTGCTCGCCGACGCCTTGCCGAACATCACACGGTCATAGATCCAGCGCAAGGCGACGTCTTCGAAGCCAACCTTGATCGGCAGATAAAGCCGCGCCCAGCTGGCGTTGACGAAGCTGTCCGGCGGACCATCCGGGTCGCGTGACTCGCGGTGCGCCCACCAAGCCGGGTAAAGCCGCATCGCGGCGTTTTTCCAGTCGAAGAGGTCTTGCCAAAAGTCGATGTCGCGCACGTTCACGAGCCCGTTCTTGGGCAGGAACGTGGCGTTGACAATCGCGCCGATCGTCTCGTGCATGACGTTGACGCTGGCGAGAATCTCTTTGCGCTTCACTTCCCACTCCGCGTCCGCCTCCTTGAGCGCTGCCTCCTTGATGTCTTTGTCGGTCGCCTCCCACTGCACGTTGGCCGCACGCCAAGCCTCCATGTCCTTGCGGTACTGGTCGTTGGCGCCGGCCGCGGCCGACGACTCGGCCACGAACCTCGCCGAAACGACGAATGAGGCCGTGCCGCGCGCCTCCCAATACGACGACTTGAACGGGTTGGCGTTGTCCTCGACGCCGACGTGGACGACGATCTTCACACCCGTCGGTGTCGGTAGCACGCTCGTCACCTCGGCACCCGCCGGTCGGCGGCCGCTGAACGAGAACTTCAGGCTGTTTCTGACGATGTCGCGGTCGGGGAACCACTCGTAACCGGTCGGCGCGTCGATGTTGACGATGTAGTCGTAACGCTGGCCGCCCCATACCGGGTCGAAGTTGTTGGCCACCTCGCTTGCCGTGAGCACTCTCGGTGCGCCGACGCCGCCGCTTGTGGGCGGCTGCGGCTGCTGCGGTCGCGCCCCCGCGCTCGCCTGATCGGCTTTGGCGTAGACCGCGCGCTTGGCGGCTTCGAGCTGCGCGAAGAGGTGAAGACCGGGCTCCGGAACCGCCGGCGCCCAGCAGAGCCGCGCGCCGTAGCGCTCGTGCGAGAGCTCAAGGCGCTGCATCACCTTGAAGTACTGCACGTCGATCGGTGTGTTCGGATTGGGGTTCTGGATCGTGCGCTGCGACGTCGACTCGAAGCGTGACTCGGTCGAGACCTTGAAGACCGTCTTGTGCTGCGCGCGGTTGCGCGCCGCGATCTTGCTCGATCCGACCTGCGACGACTTAACCGAGTTGTTGGCGGTCGCGCGATCGGCGTCCTGCAAGCTCGACGACCAGGTCGGGCCGACGTTGAAGGTGATGCCGAAGATGTCACCGCCGACGTTGAGGCCCATCGAGTCCGCGTCGGTCGAATTGTGAGAGCGCTCCGACGTCATGCCCTCGTTCAGCTCGGTCGTAAGCGTCGAGGACATCTCCGTGTCGAACGTCTTCTCCTGCTCGGACGACTCCTCGAAGCTCTCTTCCTTCTTCGAGTAGGTCTTTTCTTCGAGCGTCACGTGCTCGCCGGGAGCGAGGCTGAGCGAATAGACGTGCTCGCCGAGCGCGAGGCCTTTTGGCCGGATGCGCGTGCGATCGAGAAAGAGGATCGCCAGCTCCGACGCAAGTACCTCCTGGACTGGCTGCGCCGGCGGTTGGTTCGAGGACGGCGGTGGCGGTGGCACGCCGACAGTTGTGCCACCGGGCGGTGGCGGTGGCCCGGTCGTACTCGTCGGGGCGGGCGTAGACGTCACGGGGACTGCCCCGTGCACGTTGCCGCCGCCGCTCGACGTGCTGCCGCCGCCTGTGGTGATCGTCGCGTCGGCGCTACCCATCGGATTGTTGACCGCTTCTTCGATCGTCCGGATGGCGATGATTCCGGCGAGCCGAGCGGCCTCAAAGAAGTCGCCGCGCGCCATCGCGGCGTTGTACATGGCGTTGAGCTCCGCGAGCGTGTAGCCCCCCGCCGTCATGGCGAAGCTCTGGCTTACCATTTCGCCTGCCCCCGCGGCCTCGCCGACCACGTGAATTCCCGGTTTGGCGGCGCCCCCACCGAGCACCTGGACTCCCTTTCCACTGGTCTGCTTGCTGCCTTTGCCGTGGAGCTGGACAAACGCTTCCTCGGCTTGCTTGGCGGCCTCCTTCTCGGCCGCCTTGATCGTCTTCTCCATCTGCGCCTGGTGCTTGACGTAGCGCTCAATCTCCTTATCGAGGCCCTTGTATCGCTTGATGTCCTTGGTCTTGAGCGGATCCGTAGTCAGGTAGGTGTTCATGAACGCCGCGCGATCGAGTTGGTAGAACGGAATTACCGCTACCTCGAGACCGACGTTCGGGTCGTACATCGCCAGGGTTGGCGCGTAGACGAAGCGATCGGGTTGCGTCGGGTCGGTCGCCAGCACGCCGTCGCTGATCTTGAACGGGACTGGATGCTGGAGTGTCTCTGCCAAAAGGAGGTTCCCCATTCGGGAGTCGAGGTTGGCAATAGAAACCGCAACATACAGAATTTTCAGTGCCTGTGTGGCGACGGCTAGCCACAGCGACTTTTGGGAAAACCGTAGAAATCGTCCTGTCGGACTGTTGACTGGAGGAAATTGCCGGCAAGCTTGCTGCGGTCATTCGGCGATAGCTCAGTTCGCAATCTCTCACGCAGCCTTCAGCTCATGTCGCACAAAGGTGAACTTTCTGTCGCATTTGCATGACTTTCAGCGGTCGCATCTAGGTGATGTCGGACACGCTGTCGGGATTCGCCGCATTGAGACTGGCATTCCGCGAAACTGCAGTCAGGAATGTTCACGAAACTGCGAAATCGTTGTTCTGGGCCACGAGTCGCACGAGGCGAATGTCGCGTCCAGCGAATGATGAAGACGGCAGCAACCCCGGGAGCTGGATTGCCCCTGGACAGCCTCGACTCAAGCGCCAATTCGGCTCTTTCGATAAGTGAGCATGTTCAATCTCCCAGAGCCGCCGCCCGACGCCAGACCCAACATCCTTGCGTTCTACACGGAACTCCGGCAAATGCTCGACCAAACTCGTCCAAGCAAGGTTTCGGAAACGAAAAGCGCCATCGAGTTTTCGAAACGGGCACTCGAGGTGCGGATGGTGGCACTCCGAAAACGTTGATTGGTGCGTCGGCGCGACGATGAGTGAGTCAAATGGGATCGTCTCGATAGGCCCGGCACACGAACACTTCTCAGCGGATGAATCTGGAGGTGACCGTCGCTGGACCACGCAGATGGTCGACTGCATCGCCGAAGCACTTTGCGGTGATATTGAAACTCGAACGGTGCTCAGCGGATCGAGCGTGATTTCCGTCGAACACTTTCGGATCGAAGAAGATGGATCGTCGAGTTCATTTGGATATACCGGGTTTCTGAGCCCGGTACGCCTGATGTTCTGGCGTCCGAAGACTTTGAAGGTTGAGCGCCACTCTTTTGTAGCTGAACTTGAAACATTCTCACTTTGATGACGTTTCATTCTCAACTTCGTGACGTGCGGGCATTCTCGACCTCGTGACGGCCGACAGCCGCGTCACTCATGTAGCATGGCTACAATACTCATGGTATGAGTAAGCGTCTCCAGGTTCTATTTGATGAAGCCGAGCTGCGAGAGCTGCGCGAGGCGGCGAAACGCGAGGGGTTGCCGGTATCAGAGTGGGTTCGGCGCACGCTTCGTACAGCCCGCCGCAACGGCCCGCACGGCTCGGTTGAAGGCAAATTGAAAGCGGTGCGAACCGCTGTAAGACACGAGTTCCCGGTCGCCGACATCGATCAGATGCTCGAAGAGATCGAGCGCGGTTACGGCGCTTATCCGCCCAAGTGATCTTCGTCGACTCGAACATTCCGATGTACCTGATCGGCAAACCGCACCCGCACAAGGTCGACGCTCAGCGCCTAATCGAAGCAGCGCTCTCTGGTGGTGAGGCACTGGTCACCGGCGCCGAGGTATTGCAGGAGATCTGTCATCGATACGTCGCGATCGGTCGCCGTGAAGCGATTCAGCCGGCCTTTGACGCAATGCTGGGAATCGTCGATCAGGTGCTTCCGTTGGAAGTCGCCGAGGCAAATGCGGCGAAAGACATCTTGCTTCGGTATCCGTCGCTATCGGCGCGCGACGCGATCCACGTTGCGGTGATGCGGCGGCACGGAGTCGAGCGGATAATGACATTCGATCGTGGGTTTGACGAATACCCGTCGGTCGTGCGAATCGCCTGACCACGCTTGACCGGCGGCCCGACCTGCTCGTTCAGTTCCCAGGCCGCGACCGCGCGCCGTTGACGGCCGATCGTTACCGCGGCAGCTGATCCCGCAGCTTCTCGAGTTCCTCCACGAGTTCGCGCTGGCGTCTAAGCAGGTCTTCGACGCGTTCGCGGGCGTCGGGGATGTCTTGAGCGGTTGGTCCGGTCGAGCCGGTTGCGCCCGTGGCTCCCGTCGCTCGATCGCCGCCCTCGGTGAGCGATCCGGCGCCCGGTGCCGCCCCACTCTTAAGAAACTCGACGATTTTGGCGTCTGCCCGATCATCGGAATCGTTGTCAAAGACCGCGGCCACGCGGTTGCTGCGGGCGTCGACGAAGACCGTTTTCGAGACGTTGTTGGCGTTGTCGGGAACGATCGAGGTCATAAACAGCAGGCGGCCGCGCACGACGATCGGCCGCGGCTCGACCACGCGAAACCCGCCGCGATCGCTGGGTGCGTTCGACGTCCCTTCGGCGAACACGATTCCGGGGATCGACAGTGACCGCACGGTCTCGAGCACGCGCCGGTTGCCGGTCAGATCGGCATCGCGCGGCGGGCGCCAGATTTCTGTCTTGCCGCTGACGGCATCGGTCAGGAATACCGCGTTGACGGCGAACGCGCGGCCGAATGGCTCGGCGGCGCTGACGTACTTCAGCCCCCGCTTCCCGAAGTCCAGCAGATACGGCTGAGGGTTGTTTTCGGTGCGCGAGATCTGCGTCTGATCCTCGTGCGAGAACCACTTGTTAAAGAGGCCTTTCTGGTAGGCGAAGGCCTCCTGCAGGCGCCGCGCGAGCCGCTCCGGAAAGATCCGGCCGGCGTCCACGAGCTCTTTGCGGCGCACCGCCTCGGCCGGGGAGAGATCTTCGATCTTGCCGTCGGGATGCACGATGAACACGCCGCCGAAGACCGGCCGGCGGATGAACCAACCCTTGTACTTGACGTACGAAACGGCGATCAGCGGCTTGCCGGCGGCGTCGGTAATCGCGATCGGGTCGTCAAGTTCGGCGAAGAAGCGCTGTTTTCTCAGGCGCCACGTGAGGTTGTCGGTCAAAAACATCCCGGGCGCGGTCTTGAATGTCCCGTCGACGAGTCGCGTCTGCCGCGAAGTCGACGAGGCGTTGAGCTCGAGCGAGCCGGCCGTTTGCTGGGTGAGCGCGCGATAGGCGCCGTCGGGAGTGCGCAGCGCCGTCCACGCGAGGCGGCCGTCGCGGCGGATCAAATGGAAATCCGAGAGATGTTCGGTCGGCGAGTTGAAGCCCGAGGCCGCGACGCGCTGGGCGACCTCTTTGGGGACGATCCGCACCGCGCCACTTGGCGGCAGCGCGTCGATCGGCGCGTAGGTGGTGTGCGAGTAGAGCTGTTTGGCCACGAGCGGGCCGTTGAGGATCCCCATCGCCACGAAAACTCCGAATGCAAGCGCCGCCGAGATCACCAGCGGCGCGAGCGAACGCGCCCGGGCTTGCTGAGCGCTGCTCCAGTCCCGGCCCTCGGCCATCAGTTCCAACAGCGACCTGCGCGGGTCATCGATGACCTCCGGCCGCGACGGCCGGCGGAAGCTTCGCAGCGTGACCACCGCGCCGACGGCGAAGATCAACAACGGCAGCAGCCAGACCAGTGGCGCCGCGTAGAAGCCGAAGACGAACGGGTAAAGCAGCGGCCGGACCCAAAAAACGATCGCGACGGCGATGATCGCGAAGACGATCCGCGAAATCGCCTTCGGCGGTGGCTGCCGTTTCGCGGGCAAGCGGCGTATCGGTTGACTCATCATGCGTGAGTATGACGTGTCCGGGCGACGATCACCGGATCGGCCGATACGCGCGGGCAGCCGATCGGCACGCCTCGATCGCCGGTCTCTACTATCGGTGCCTTACGGCAGCACGGTCGCCCGCGGCGGCCGGTGCCGGCGAAGCGAAAGAGCTCACAGAGGCGGCGATGGCGCAAAACGAGATCGAAACCGGTGGTGAAGGGAGTCGCGACGATGCCGGAACGACCCGCTGGATCGCGCTCTACGTGCTTTGCGCCGGAATGCTGATGATCGTGCTCGACGCCACGGTCGTCAACGTCGCCCTCCCCTCGATTCAGGATGACCTCGGCTTCTCGCAGTCCAGCCTCGCCTGGGTCGTCAACGCTTACATGATCACGTTCGGCGGGCTCCTACTGCTCAGCGGCCGCCTCGGAGACCTGATCGGCCGCAAAACCATGTTCATGCTGGGCCTCACGGTATTCACCATCGCATCCTTGCTCTGCGGACTGGCCCAGACCCAGGGGCTGCTGGTCGCCGCGCGGCTGGTGCAAGGCATCGGTGGCGCGATGGCCTCGGCCGTGATCCTCGGGATGATCTTCACGATGTTTCCGAGCCCGAGCGACATGGCCAAGGCGATCGGCGTATTCGGTTTCGTCGCCTCGTCCGGCGGGTCGATCGGGTTGATCCTCGGCGGCATCCTCACCGAGTCGATCAACTGGCACTGGATCTTTTTCATCAATATCCCGATCGGACTCGTCGTCGCCGTGCTCGCCGCCCGCCTGCTCGAATCCGACCGCGGGATCGGCCTTCGCAAAGGAGCCGACATTCCCGGAGCGGTGCTGATCACCAGCTCGCTGATGCTCGGCGTTTACACGATCGTGAAGCCCGCGGCCGAGCTTGGATGGACCTCCGGGCGTACGCTGCTGCTGGCCGCGGTATCGCTGATCCTGCTCGCCGGCTTTGTCGTACGCGAGGCCCGCGCTCGGCCGCCGTTGATCCCGCTGAGGATCTTTCGCTCTCGAAACGTTTCGGGGGCGAACGTAATCCAGGCCTTGCTCGTCGCCGGAATGTTTGGAATGTTCTTTCTCGGTGCCCTCTACCTCGAGCGGGTACTCAGATACGACCCGCTTGAGATCGGTCTCGCGTTCCTGCCGGCCACGGTCATCATGGGCACCATCTCGCTGCGCTTCTCCGAGCCGCTGATCATGCGATTCGGTCCGCGCAACACCCTGATGCCGAGCCTCTGCCTGATCGCCGCCGGGCTTATGCTGTTTGCCCGAGTCCCGCCCGATGGCGGATATTTGGCCGATGTTCTACCGGCGATGGTCATCCTCGGATTCGGGATCGGACCGTCGTTCCCGTCCTTGATGACGCTCGCGATGTCGGCCTCGACCAACGAAGACGCCGGCCTCGCCTCGGGACTGATCAACACGTCGGCGCAGGTCGGCGGCGCGCTCGGGCTCGCTGTGCTGGCGACGCTGTCGGCGACCCGGACCGACAGCCTGACCGCGACCGGTGCGATCCCTTCGGCGGCAGCGCTTACGGACGGTTTTCAGCTCGCGTTCTGGATTGGTGCCGGCCTGTTGGCGCTCGCCGTGGTCGTGGCGGCGACCGTGCTCAAGCCCGTTCCTCGCGTGGCGCCAGACGTCGACCGGTCAAGCGACGAACCCGCCTACTCGGAAGCCGGTTGACGGCCGGCCGCAAGGTTGCGACAATCTCGGGGTGAATGTCGAACGCTTCGAACCGCACTCCCGGGTCCGTCTCCCCGAGGGTGTGCAGCCGCCGTACGGCGTCTATGTCAACGGAATCGAGCAGGCCGACGGTGTGGACTATCGCGTAGAAGGCCGCTACCTGCTGTTTCGGGCCGGGCTCAAACGCGAAGCGCCACTGGGCTTCTGGCGCTGGCTGACGATGTTCATCGGGATCATGGGTACCTACCGTCGCAACGACGGGGTCGACGTGACCTTTCGGCGCGACGACAAGATGCTGATAAAAACCGCCCTGCCGATCGAGACCCTGGTCGAGAGTGCCGACGAAGGCCCGCTCGCCGGTCCCGTGTCGTTCGATCCCACCCGCAGGTGACCGGCGCTCGGCGCAGGCCCGGCTCGGAAGACGGCCCCCCCTCTCACGCCAGGTGACCGTGCCGGCGCTCGGCGGCTACCCGGCGCCTTCGATGGCCCAGTGGCCGCTCACGCCTTAAACACCCGCACGCGCTCTTCGAGCTGTTTCGCCGCGCGGGCCAGCTCGTTGACCGAGGCCGAGATCTCTTCGGTGGCCGCCGACGCCTCCTCTGTGTTGGCCGAGGTCTGCTG
>JBASWU010000058.1:0-1903 GCA_049276635.1 Solirubrobacterales bacterium
GGTGCGCAGCGGGCGATCGGCTGACAACGTCCGCAGGTGCCGATTGGGCCTGCCCTTGTAGTGCATGCGGGCGACCGTCTCCTGGCCGACGTAACAGCCTTTGGTGAAGCTGACGGCACGTTCGTTGAGGCCTGCCTCGTCGAGGAAATTCTGCTCGCCGAAGTCGAGCCCGAACCGCGGCACGCCGTGTTCGACCCGGGCAACGGCGGCGGCGGCGGGGGAGAGCTCGGGGACGCCGGCGGCGTCGAGCGCCGCGGCGAAGTGCTCAATATCGCCGGTCTCGCCCAAGAGGTCGATGCCGAGCAGCGTCCTGATCGCGCGCGCGCTGAAATCGCCGCGACCTATCGGCGCGCTCGCGTTCTCGCCGTCGGCGGGCGGTGCCCCCCGATCGACGACGGCCGCGAGCAGATCGGCCGAGTGCGGTCCGATCAGCGAGAGCAGAGCAACGTGCCCGGCGTTGTCGGTCACTGTGAAGCGAAAGCCGACTTTGAACGTGTTGATCGTCTTTGTGATCAACGGCAACAGCGCGTCGTCGGCGATCACGAGCAGACGTTCGCCGCCGCTGCGCAGCACCCGCATGTCGGCGCGCACCTTGCCCTTCGGCGAGAGCAGCGCCGCGTAAACGCCGTCCCCGACCTTCAGTGCCGCGACGTCGTTGGTCACTTGACCTTGGAGAAACTCGGCCGCGTCGTCGCCGGTCAGCGCGAGCACGCCCGGGGCGGGCGGACGGAAATACGCGGCGCGGTTTTTCAGTGCGTCGTACTCGAGTTCGCTGACTACGGGGGTGATCGTCGGCATCACGGCGATGCTATCGCTGAATACCTTGTTTTCGTTATGTGTATGTTTATGGTTTAGATATAGCTAAACTACTGCCACGAGATTGCCGATCGTTAACGACATGACCACTCAACCGATACTGCGGCCCGGAGACCACCACGCGCCGGCCGAGCCGGAATCAGCGCGCCGGCCGACGCGCCCGGTCGCCGATCCGGCGCGGCGCCAGCCGACCCGCACCGCGGCCGACGCCGATTCGGCGCGCAGCGACGCACTGCCGCCTTCGGCGGCGATTCAGGACTACGCCAAGGCGATCTACGTGATCGCGGAGCGCACCGGCGGGCCCGTCGCCACCTCCGCTCTGGCGGATCGCCTCGAGGTCTCGCCGGCCTCGGCGACCGCGATGGTCAAGCGCATGGCCGAGATGAACCTTGTGACGCACGAGCCCTACCGCGGGGTCGGGCTGACCGCCGAGGGTGATCGCATCGCGCTTGAGATGATTCGCCACCACCGTCTGATCGAGCTGTTCTTACACGAGACGTTCGACATGCCCTGGGACGAGGTTCACGACGAAGCCGAGGTTCTCGAACACGCCATCTCCGAGCGGCTCGAAGACTTGATCTCCAAGAAGCTCGGGAACCCGCGCTTCGACCCACACGGTGATCCGATCCCGACGCGCGACGGCGAGGTCGCCGACGTCGACCACGTGCCGCTGAGCGCACTTGAGGTCGGCGACGACGGCGTCTTTGTGCGGGTCTCCGACTCCGATCCCGAGATGCTGCGTTACTTGGCAGACCACGGCATCGCGCCGGGCCGCCGCTTCACCGTCGCCGAACGGCAGCCGTTCGGCGGGCCGCTGTTCGTCAATTTCGACGACGTCCCCGAGCCTCAGGTGATCGGCCACGGCCTCGCCGCTGCCATGCGCGTCGTGCGGAAGGGGGGTGTCGCGTGAGCGACAAGCCGAAGACGCGAGTCGATCTGCGCCGGCTCGATCCCGGCGAGATCGCCGAACACCGCGCCAAGGGGCTCACTCGTCGCCAGGCTCTGGCCGGCGCCGGCGCGGCGATGGCGGCGTTACCGGCGGCGAAGTTGCTCGGCGCCGAATTCGCGGGGGCGAGCGCCGCGGCGC
>JBASWU010000059.1:0-43879 GCA_049276635.1 Solirubrobacterales bacterium
CAGCTTGACCCGCGAGCCTCTGTGCTCAGGCCGAGGGCACCTCACCCCCGTTGCGCTGATCCTCGGCATCGGCCGAGCCTCGCATCTCAGCCGGACGCGTTAGCCCAACGGGATGCGAGGGGCGGTCCGCGCTAGCGTGAAATGAAATGGACTGGAATGGAGACGGCGGGAATTGAACCCGCGTCCGCGATCGCGTGGAGTAGAGCGTCTACGAGCGTGTCCGGCGTTCTGAATCTCGTCCCGCGATAGCCATGCCGGCCGGGTCACGTGGGACCAGTCTCTGAAAATGTCCCCGGCGAGTCAGAGACGCACTCGCCGGGCAAGCCCGTTAGCTGATACCGGTGCTCCGCCCCACGGGCCGAGGGAGGGCCGATAGGTCACCTAATTACTTAGATGACCGCGTACTCGTGAGAGTCCGCATTTATGGTTTTGCCGGGTGTTTTACGAGGCCTCCCGGCGACCTCGGCTCGCAACTCCACCCACGAAACCGACCACGTCGAAACCTGTCGTCCCCCTGGATGGGTGCTTATTTGGTTGTCGGACCAGTGTAGGCGCGACCCTCGCGATTCGGGGCAGTCCAGACCGCACCTTCGCGCCACTCCGGCGTGTTACCTGAATGGATATGTGCAAAAAGCAACGAACCGGCCGCCGATGCGCCTAATCGGTGCCATCAGCCGTCGGATCGTCCAGCTAAGTTGCATGAGAAGGTGAACTTTCCACGAATTCTGCCGATAGTGGAAATCACGTACCGAAACATCCGGCGAACGTACTGGGGGGTATACGTCGGGTGTCGATTGGAGGAGACCAAATGATTTATCCAGGGGCCGCTCTCAATATGAGAGCATCGCACGCCAGCACAAACAACCGAACACGGTTGACAGTCATCGTCGTCGCGTTCGCGGCGTTTGCCGCGTTGTTTCCGGCCTTCGCGAGCGCATCGATCGCTCCAACCACGACGGCCACCTACGGGAGCAACGTACCGGGCGCCCACGCCGACTATTCAGTGCAGTTGGACTTCACCTACACCCCTGGTCCCGCGACCAGCGAGGATCTCCGGAAATGGGCGATCGACGGCCCCGCCGGCCTGATCGGAAACCCGAACGCGATTCCGTTCGCCGACCGGTGCACGACGGCTCAGTTCGGTTCAAATCCCGGGCTTCCCGACGCGTGCCCGGCAACATCACGCGTCGGCGCCGCCGGTGTGGCCGTGACCACCGATGCCCTGAGCGGTACAATCCCAGCCGGCACGCCACTTCCGGAGCAGCCGGGAACGATCTATCTAGTTCAGGACAGCACCGAAGTCCCGGTCCGGCTTGCGTCGATCATTCCGCTGACTGACGCCCAGGGATTCGTTTGCGGCTCGCCCGGATGCACCTACTACTCGCGTAGCATCAGCGACCTGTCACCGTTGACCACCGGAGATTTTCGCATCCGCGCCATTCCGGAGGAAAACTCAGACGCGACTCCGCCGTTTGTTTCCGGACCGACCGGTGGCGGATTCGCCGCGGGACCGACACCGGCTCACATTCACCTAATCCGTTACACCCTGTTCGCGTACGCGGACAACAACCCCGCCAATCCGCCGTTTCTGACCAACCCGACGCGCTGTGACGCGTGGAACACCTACTCGTACTCGACGTCGTCGACCGATAACACGAACGCCGACTCCAACGTCGATCCTCTGTTTCCAAACATGCACAAGGTCTCGAACACAGACGCGGCTACGCCGAACTGCGCCACGAAGCCCGCGTTCGCGCCGACTGTCACGACGACGCTCAGCACGACCGCTCGCGACTCAAACCCGCAGCTCGATGTCGTGACCAGCAACGGTGCTCCGGGGGTCGACTTGCCGAAGACAATCGTGAACACGCTTCCGGCGTCAATCACGACAGACATTCAGGGGATTGGCAACCTCTGCGAGGAGCCAAACATCACGGCCGGCACCTGCCCCGCCAACACCAAGGTCGGCACGGTCAAGATCGATACCCCGCTGATCGGGGCCGGACTGTCTGGCGATGTCTTCATCACCCGGAGCTCGGATGCCATCCCGGACCTGCTGGTGATGGTCACCGGTGCGGTTAGCTTCCGCCTGACGGGGACGACCAGATTCGTCGGCGCTCGCGCCAACCAGATCGAGACGACGTTCGACAATCTGCCGCAGGTGCCATTGTCCAAGTTCACGCTGACGATCGCCGGTGGTACCGACACGCTTCTGACGATCAGCAAGTGTCCCGACGGGTCCACGTCGCCGGAAGATGGCCCGATCAGCTACTCGCTGACCAGTTGGGGCGGGCAGTCCGCCGCCGCGGCGTCGGTCCCGGCGCTCGCCGACTGCTTTGGCGTCGCCAAGCTGAAGAAGCTCAGAAAGTGCGTCAAGTCCAGGCTGCGCGTTTCGCCGTCGTACTCGTCGCGCAGCGGACTGATGAAGTCCGAGCTGTGGATCAAGAACAAGAAGACCAAGAAGTACAAGCGGGTCAAGCGGGTCAAGAAGTCGCCATTCCGCTTCGGCGTCACGTTGTCGTCGCGGAAATACAAGAACGGCACGTACGCCTACAAGGTCCGCGCCGTCTACAGGGCGACGCCGGCCAACCCGTCGCCGAAGGTGCTTCAGAAGTACTCGCGCTTCAAGAAGTGCTGATCGAATCAGCAGAGCGGTAACACCCTGGAACGAGAGCCGGGCTCGCGCAAGCGGGCCCGGCTCTCGTTTGGGCCGGATGACGATCGGCGGCGGGAACGTTTGGCGGCAACGTATTTCGGGTACTCCAATCACGGAGCGTTAACGAGATGGGGGTGTCGCGGACCGCTCCGCTCAACGAGGAGGTATCCGAATGTTTGCCGTAGTCTGCGCGCGTGCGCTTGGAAGCGGCGACCGGGCGCGGGCTTGCGTCGGCACCAGTGTCGCCTCGCTGGCCGGTATCTGTGTCGCCATCGCGCTTTCGAGCGCCGCCCTGGCACTGACTCTGCCGCCGGATAGCGCACGTGCTTCGGTGGAACTGGCGCCCTACGGCTCCGGCTCCGACCTGCGCCCGGGCGGTCACGCGGAACTCGTCGTCGGCGCGAACTTCACCTACGACAGTGCCAGCGAGGACGTCCGGCGCGTCGTCATCGACTTTCCGGCCGGCGGAGCCGGCAATCCGAACGCGATCCCGTGGGATGAGCGCTGTACTCGCCAACAGTTCGAGACGTCCGTCTGCCCGGCCTCCAGTCAGATCGGCGTGGTATCGCTCGACGCGGTGGCCGCCGACACGGTCCCGCTTCCGCTGGACTTGACCGGGACGATCTCCTTGATCCAGACCGACCCCGAGGTCCCGACGCTGGTCGGCGGGTACGTCGAATCGCCGATCGGCGATCCGGTGCGCTCATACGCGACCTTTTACCCGGTGACCGCCGGCCCCGACGGTGATTTCCGTATCCGGTCGGTGACCTCGGACTTTCCCCGTGAGACCGGGGGCCTGCCGATCCGGATCGACCGTTACGAACAGCGGATCTTCGGCGTCACGGCGGCCGGGGCGACGTTCATCACCAACCCCACGCGCTGCGACCCCTGGATTTCCTACGGATATGCGCAGGCCTGGGATTCCAACGACAACGCCGACGCCGATCCGCTGATGACCGGCGTCAACGAGTTCAAACGATCCGAGCCGGTGCCGATCCAGCCAACCTGTGACGCGCCGCCGTTCAACACCATCGTTTCGGCGCGGGTCTCGAGCGGAAAGCGCAACGCGAGCCCGGACCTGCTGACGACGATCGAGATTCCCGGCATTTACAACGCCGGAATCAGCCCCTCCGTCCCCAAGAGCATCGTCGCGACGCTGCCCGCGTCGATCAACGTCGACGTTCAGCAGATCGGCCGTCTCTGCCCGCGCGCGGCGCTCACCACCGACGCCTGCCCGCCCTTCAGCAGGGTCGGCTCTGTTTTCGCCGAGACACCGTTGATCAGGGCCGGGCTGACCGGCGAAGCGTTTCTGACGTCGCCGGCGACGCCGGGCGCGCTGCCGGATCTCTCGCTGGTCATCCGCGGCGCCGTCAACTTCCACGTCACCGGATCGAACAGGTACGTCAATCGCAATCAGCTGCAGACGACGTTCGACAACCTTCCGCAGCCCGGGTTCAGCAAGTTCACTCTGAAGATCGACGGCGGGCCCGGCGGTCTGCTCAAGACTCTCGGGTGCCCGGCCGGGAACAAGCGAACCGGCGACGGCCCGATGACCTTCGACCTCCGCAGCTACATGGGGCAGACACTGCGCCACGAAGCAGCCCTCAAATTCGACACCTGCGCCGGCATCGTACGTATCAAGCGGATCAGGCGCTGCGTCGGCAGGACACTGCGGGTGTCGCCGGCGTATCGCGAACGCGGCGAAATCCGTTTCGCCAGGCTCTATGTCGACCACCGTAAGAAGCAGACGGTCAAGCGCTCGCCGTTCCGCTTCAAGGTCAGTGCGCGCCGCTACAAGGCGGGCCGCCACAAGATCACGGTTCGTGCCTTCTACAAGGACAATCAGGTCGCCAAGAGAAACGCTTCGTTCAAGCGCTGCGGCCGCTGAGCGTTGCCGCGCCGCCGGCCGCTATGGCGTCGTCTGGCTTCGGGTCCGATCAGCGGCCGCGGCGGTAGTCAGCGCCGGCGCGGTCCATCTCGCGTTTCATCTCGCGCTCCTTGATCGTCTGGCGCTTGTCGCCGACGTCTTTGCCGCGGCCGAGCGCGATCTCGATCTTGGCGCGGCCGTTGCGGAAGTAGATCCGCGTCGGGATCAGCGAGAAGCCCTTTTCGTTGAGCTTGCCGACCAGACGGTCGATCTCGCGGCGGTGCAGCAGCAGCTTGCGCGGGCGCTCGGGTTCGTGGTTGTCGTTGCCGGCGTGCTTGTACGGCGCGATGTGCAGGTTGCGCAGCCAGATCTCGCCGTTTTCGATCGACGCGTAGGCATCTTTCATCTGTACGCCGCCGTCGCGCATCGACTTGACCTCGCTGCCGAGCAGCGCGATACCGGCCTCGACCTGATCGCTGAGCGCATACCGGAAGCGCGCCTCGCGATTGGTCGCGACGTCGCCCGCGTCGACCTTTTTCTTGGCTTTCTGCTTGGCCATCAGACCCTTACCGGTAGCAGGTCGACCCGGGCCCGGGCGGGCTCAACGCCGATCACCGCCACCTCGACCGACTGGCCGAGCTTGATCGCGTAGCCCGACTCCTCGTCGACCAGCGCGGTCTGCGGCCCGTTGACGTTCCAGTAACCGCCACGGTGCTCCTTGATCTCGCGCAACGGCAGGAAGCCCTCGAAGGCAAACTCGGGGCCGAAGGCGACGAACAGCCCGCCGCCGATCATTCCGGTGACCTCGCCGCCGAACACCGGTCCGCCGGCCGCCACCGCGCGCAGCTCTGCTCGGTCGGGACGCTTCGGCGGACGGCGATTGGCCGGGCGTTTTGGCCCGCCGGGACGTTGCGGTTGCGGACCCTCCGGCGGCGACCACCCCTGTTCGCGCAACAGGCGCTCAAGCAGAAAGGCACGGCAGATGTCGTCGGCCGCCCGTTCGATCTTCATCGCGTCGCGCTCGCGGCCGCTGGTCCACTCGGCGGCGTCCCCGAGATCCTTGGCCTCCGGCCCGGCGTCGTCTACGCCCAAAGCGGCGAGCAACGCCCGGTGGACGATCAGGTCCGGGTAGCGACGAATCGGCGAGGTGAAGTGCGTGTAGTGGGAACTGCGCAGCCCCGAATGCCCGAGATTGCGCGGCGAGTAGACGGCCTGTTTGAGGGCGCGCAGGACCAGGCCGTTGAGCGCCCTCGACCCGGCACCCTCGCGGCGCACGTGGGCGGCGACGCGAATGCTGATCTCACCGACGAGCTCCTCGGCCTGCCGGGGCGTGAAGTGATCGGGCATCGGCGGAGTCGGGACGCCGAGCGAGGCAAGTTGCTCGACCAGCGCCTCGACCGACTCGGGATCGGGCTTTTCGTGTACGCGATACAGCGACGGGTGGTGATGGGTGTCGAGATACCGCGCAACCTGCTCGTTGGCCGCGATCATCAGGTGCTCGATCACCTTGTGCGACTCGGTCTGCTCTTCGACGCGAACGCTGTCGGCATCGCCCCGCTTGTCGAACTCGAAGATCGGTTCGCTCGAGTGGACTTCGAGCGCCTTGCGCGCGGTGCGCGCCGTCTCCAGCCGCGAGCTGACCGTGCGCGCGAGTGCGAGCGACTGGGCCCACGGCTCCCGAGCCTCGGCGCGACCGGCGAAGATCGCGTCGACCTCGCCGTAGCCGAGCCGGGCATCGGAGCGGATCGTCGATCGGTAAAACGCCGCGGCGGTGATCTCGTCGCCGGAGAACAGCAGTTCCGCGGTGACCGCCCGCCGTGGCTCGCCGGGAACCAGTGAACAGGCGTCGTTGGAGAGCGCCTCGGGCAGCATCGGCTCGACTGCGCCGGGCACGTAAACGCTTGTCGAGCGCCGATACGCCTCCTCGTCGACCGGGTCGCCGGGCCGGACGAACGACGAAACGTCGGCGATATGAACCCAGATCCGCGTGCCGTCATCCTCGGCGCGCGCGGAAATCGCGTCGTCGAAATCCTTCGCCCCCTCGGGATCCATCGTGAACGTCGGCAGCTCGGTCAGATCCCTGCGGGCGAACGGGTCCGGTGCCGTGGCCGCCTGCGCGGCGTAGCGGTCGACCCGCGCGTCAAAGCGACGGCCGAGGCCGCGTTCGATCATCAGCGCCTCGAGCACGTCGCGCGTGACCGCGGCGCTGCCGATCCGCCGGATGACCTGGACCACGGGCTCGGTCATCAGACGCCCGTGGCGTTTGCCGCGGGTAATGCCTGCCGGCTCGACGATCACGAGCTCGCCCGGGCGCAGCTCACGGCCGTCGCTCCGCTTGCGGTCCTGCTTGAGTTGTAGCGCGACGCCGCGTTCGAACAACGGGCGCGCCGCCAGCGCCCTGCCTTTGGGCACAAGAACCGCGGCGATCGGGCCGATCGGCAGGCCCGGCGAACCGAGGCCCGGCTGTCGGCCGTTGCCGGGCGCGCGGCCCTTGCCGGATCGTCCGTCGCCGCGCGGCGCGGCGCTCATCGGCCCCTCACTTCTTGAACTCGGCGAGCGCGATCAAGGCGGCGTCGAGCGCCTCGTCGGACGACGTGTCATCGTCGTCTTTGACCGTGAGGTCGGGTTTGAGGCCGGCCTTGGTGATCAGGTGCTCGCCCGGCAGCACGTAACGGCCTACCGTCAGCGAAACCGCTCCGCCGTTTTTGAGCTCGGTGATCTCCTGAAAGACGCCCTTGCCGAAGGTACGTGTACCTACGACCAACGCGCGGTCGCGGTACTTGAGCGCACCGGCCGTGATCTCGGACGCACTCGCCGAGCTCTTGTCGACGAGCACGACCAGTGGATCGGCGGTCGCGATCGCGCCCTTCACGGCATCGTATTTCTGCCGCGGCCGAGCGCGCCCGTCGGTGGCGACGATCAAGCCGTCGGGCACGAACAAGCTAGCCACCGCGACGGCCTGATCGAGCCGTCCGCCGCCGTTTCCGCGCAGGTCGAGCACGTAGCTGTCGGCGCCGAGCTTTTCCAGCTTCTTGATCTGGTCGCCGGTGACGGCGCCGGAGTTCTCGGTAAAGGTGACCAGTTCGATCACCCCGACCTTACGGCCGCCTCGCCTGACGATCTTGCCGGTCGCGACCGGCAGGTCGATCGCCCGGCGCACAACCGTGAGTTGACGCGGTTTTCCAAACTTCTTGCCGTTTTCGGCCAGTGGCGAGCGGACCGACAACTTTACGTTGGTGCCTTCGGGGCCTTTGATCTTCGCTACGGCGGCATCGGCGGACTCCCCGGCGATCGACTCGCCGTTGACGGCGACGACCAGATCGTCTGCCTTAATGCCGGCGTCGGCCGCCGGCGAATCCGGGTATACGACCGTAATCTCGAGTCCGCGCGGGTCCGGGCTAACGGCGGTCCCGATGCCGCTGTACCGGCCGCTGAGCGCTTGGGCGAACTGCTTGTTCTGACGTGGGTCGAAGTAGTTCGAGTAGGGGTCCCTCAGTGACTCGACCATGCCCTTGATCGAGCCGTCGGTCAGCTTGTCCTTGTCGACATCACGGTAGAACTCGTTGGCGATCAGGCTCTCGACCTGATCGGTCGAGATCTCGGCTCTGTCGGGCGCGATGACGTCTTTGAGTCCGCCGACGACCGGCGTGTTGGGATTGGCGCCGATATAGACGCCGGCGGCGAGCGCCGTGAACAACGCCAGACCGGTAAGGACGGCCCTCGTAGGACGCCGCGACCTCGGTCTGCGCCGCCGCGATTGAAAGGTTGGCTCCATGCGATCCGTAGGCTAGATGGCCGCTCACGCGCGACGTCCGCCGGCCGCGGTCCTTTAGACCCGCAAGAAGCGGCGCAGGGTCAGTCCCGACCCGATCGCCGAGATCGCCGTCGCCGCGATCAGCAGGATGATCGCAAGCGGTAGGAAGGCGATCGTCTCGGGCGCGGCGAAGAGAGCGAAACTCTCCGACAGCGGGTCGATGATCGTCTGTTTCGCGATCAGCAGCAAGAGCACGGCGATCAAGCCTCCGGCGGCGCCGACGAATACGCCTTCGATCACAAACGGCCAGCGGATGAACCAGCTGGTGGCGCCGACCATGCGCATCACCTCGACCTCACGGCGACGTGCGTAGATCGACAGGCGGATCGTATTGCCGACCAACAGGGTCGACGTCAAGACCAGCAAGATCGCCAGCCCCCACATCGCGAACTTGACGCCGCCGGTGATCGAGAGAATCTTGTCGGTCTCGTCCACGCGATTCTGCACGCCGTCGATCGCGGGGCTGACGTAGGTCGTCCGTTTGCCGTCGGTCGTCTGCACGGCATCGACGATCGCCGAGACCTGATCGGGGTCGCGCGGCGTCACGCGAAAAGAGGCCGGCAACGGGTTGTCTTTGCCGAGCGTCTCGGCGGCGTCGGCGAGCGCGCCGGCGAGGCTCTTTTTAGCCGCCTCCTTAGATACGTAAGCCACGGCCTTGACATCCGGATTCGCTTCGAGTTTCCTGCGTAACTCGTCGATCTCGGCCTGAGTCGCAAGTTGCTTGCGCTGCTCGGCGACCTCGGCCCGCGACCCGACGTCCTTGAGGAACACCTCGACAAGCAGCCGGCTGCGAACCTCGTTCGCGGCGCCGGTCGTGGCGTCGGTCACCGGAATAAAAACCCCGAGCACGATCGTCGTGATCATCACGGTCATCAGGGCGGCGATGCTCGGCGCTGAGTTGCGCCGCAGAGTTCGGATCGCCTCGCTCATGAAGAATCGAAAGTTCATCGCGATCGCCTGGCAAGCTGCGCCGGATCGCCGGGTCCGAGCGCCTCGAAATCGCTGGTGTAGCCGGCGGCCAGCTGATCTCGGACGATGTGCCCGTCACGCATTTCGATCACGCGGCGGCGCATGCGGTCGACCATGCTTTGATCGTGGGTCGCGACGATCACCGTCGTGCCGGTGCGGTTGATCCGGTAGATCAGCTGCATGATGCCCAGCGATGTGTCGGGATCGAGATTGCCTGTCGGCTCATCGCAGATCAGCAGCGGTGGGTGATTCACGAAGGCGCGCGCGATCGAGACGCGCTGCTGCTCGCCGCCGGAGAGCTGGTCGGGGTAGTTGTGCAGCTTGGTGCTGAGGCCGACGAGTCGCAGAATGTGCGGCACCTTCTCGCGGATCTCGGTGCGGGCCGCGCCGGTGACCAACAACGCGTAGGCGACATTGTCATAAACCGTGCGGTTGGTCAGCAGCTTGAAGTCCTGAAAGACCGCTCCGATGTTGCGGCGCAGGAAGGGAACGCGCTCGGGCTTGAGACGAGTGATGTCGCGACCGGCGATGTAGATCGAGCCGCTGGTCGCGTCGAACTCCTTCATCAGGAGCCGGATAAAGGTCGACTTGCCACAGCCGGTCGGGCCGACCAGGAATACGAACTCGCCGCGCCCGATCTGTGTGCTGGCGCCTTCGAGACCGACGGTCCCGTCGTCATAGACCTTCGTGACGTCGACCGCATCGACCACCGGCGACCCGTATTCGTGCGCTTGATCCTGCATCAGAAAGCCTTTCTTCAGGCTAGTCGCAATTCCTGCCGCGCGCGCCGGGAGCAGCGGGAGTGGCGGGGACGGCGGACGTGGCGGACACGCCGGGCGTCGCTGGGACGGCGGGCGCGGCTACGAAGGCGCGCCGATGGCGTGGAAGCCGCCGTCGACGTGGATGATCTCGCCGCTGATGCCGCGAGCGAGATCGGAGAGCAGGAAACAGACGGTGTTGGCGACCGGCTGCGGATCCTCGACGTTCCAGCCGAGCGGAGCCTGGAGCGGCCACATCTCCGCCAGATCCTTGAACCCGGGGATTCCCTTGGCGGCCATCGTGCGCAGCGGACCGGCCGAGACCAGGTTCGAGCGAACGCCATGCGGTCCGAGATCACGGGCGAGATAGCGGTTGACCGACTCCAAAGCGGCCTTGGCGACCCCCATCCAGTCGTAGATCGGCCAGGCGACCGTCGCGTCGAAGTCGAGCCCGACGATCGACGACTCGGGCGGCGGCGAGTCGTCACCCGAGCGGTCACGCTCCATCAACGGCAACAGCGCCGCGGCGACGGCTTTGTACGAGAAGGCGCTAGTACGGAACGCCACCTCCGTGCTCTCGCGCGGCGCCGTCAGGAACTTGCCGCCCAGCGCGTCCTCGGGAGCGAAGGCGATCGCGTGCAAAACGCCGTCGAGCCCGCCGAGCGAGTCCTTCACCGCGTCGGCGAGCGCCGCGAGGTGATCCTCGTCGTTGACGTCTAGCTCGACGACCTCAACCGGCTTGTCCAGCCGGCCGGCGGTGCGCTCGGTCAGCGATGTCATCCGCCCGAAGCTCGACAGCACGACCTCGGCACCCTCGCGCTGCGCGGTCGCCGCGACGTGGAAGGCCAGGCTCTGCGGCGTCAACACGCCGGTGATCAGCAGCCGTTTGCCCTGCAGCAGATTCATCGCCGGTCGCGCAGTCCGCTCATGATCAGTTTCGGCTGAAGACCAGGCAGGCGTTGTGCCCGCCGAAGCCGAAGGAGTTCGACAGCACCGTGTTGATCTCGAACTCGCGCACGCCGCCGGCGATGTAATCGAGATCGCACTCGGGATCGGGTTGTTCGAGGTTGACCGTCGGGTGCGCTTTGTTGTCCCGGATCGACATCACACAGACGACCGCCTCGACCGATCCGGCCGCGCCCATCATGTGGCCGACCAGCGACTTGGTTGACGAGGCCGGCGGCGGCGAGTCGAAAACCTGCTTGATCGCTTTGGTCTCGGCGAGGTCGTTGTACGGCGTGCTGGTGCCGTGCGCGTTGATGTAGTCGATATCCGACGGCTCGACGCCGGCCTCGGCGATCGCCTTGGTCATCGCCGAGATCGCGCCGCGGCCGGTCGGCTCGGGCTGGACAAGGTGGTAAGCGTCGTTGGAGGCCCCATACCCAGCCAGCTTGCAGTAGATCTCCGCACCGCGGGCGGCGGCATGCTCGGCCGCCTCGAGAATCAGCATGCCGGCGCCCTCGCCCATCACAAAACCATCGCGGCGGGCGTCGAAGGGACAACTCATCCCCTTCGACGACATCGCCCCCATCGCGCGGAAGGCCGAGGTCGCCAGCGGGCGGTTGGCGGTCTCGGTGCTGCCGGCGACGACGAGATCGGCGTAACCGTGCTCGATCATGCGCTTGGCCTCGCCGAGCGCGTGATTGCCGGAAGCACAGGCGCTGACCACGCAGTGGCCCGGGCCCCAGATCCCGAAGTCCTTGGTGACGGCGGCGATCGCCGCGTTGGGCATCATCATCGGGACCGACGTCGCCGGCACCATGCGCTCGCCCTTGGTGCGCAGAATCTCCATGCCGTCGTCGATCGTCTCAAAGCCGCCGATTCCGGTTCCGACGATCGCCCCGCAGCGCTCACGGTCTAGTTCGCTGAAGTCGAGTCCGGCGTCGGCGACCGCCTCGCGGGCGGCGACCAATCCGTAGCGCGCGAACTTGTCCAGCCGGCGCGCCTCCTTGATCGTCAGCTGCTCGCTGGGGTCCGGTCCGATCGCGACATCGCCGGGCGGCAGTGGCGCGCCCTGACAGGCGCGGTCCCACAACGCCTGGGCGCCGATGCCGCCGGGCGAGATCGCCCCGATGCCGGTGATAACGACTTCTCTCATCGTCGCGTCCAGATCAACACAGGCCGGGTGAATTTCCCGCTCAGCCGTTCTTGACGACCGCGTTGACCGCGTCGCCCATCGTCGAGAGATCCTCGAGGTCTTCGTCGGGCACGCGAATGCCGAGATCGTCTTCGATCGCCTGCATGATCTCGACGACGTCGAGTGAGTCCATGTCGAGATCTTCAAGCGTCGCCTCGGCGGTGACCGCGTCGGGCTCGACGCCGAACTTGGGCACGATCTCCTTGATCTTGTTCAAAACATCTTCCTGCGTGACTGCCATTTGTTGCCTCTTTCTTGATTTTCGTTTCGCGGTTGCGCCGGGCCTACGCGCCCCGTCGCCGGTCAGGCCGTCATCCCACCGTCCACCGGCAGCACCGTACCGGTGATGTAGGCGGCTTCGTCTGAAGTCAGAAAGCTAACCGCCGCGGCCACCTCTTCGGGCGTTCCCGCTCGCCCGAGCGGTACGGCCGCGACGATCTTGTCGACCAAACCCTCGGTCATCGCCGTCGCCACCGGGCCTGGCGCCACCACGTTGACGGTGATGTTCTTGCGCGCATATTCCTTTGCAAGCGTGCGCGCCAGGCCGATCAACCCGGCCTTCGACGCTCCATAGGCGGCCTGACCCGGGTTACCGTGGATCCCGCTGACCGACGAGATCATCACGATGCGGCCGTGTCGAGCGCTGATCATCGGGCGCAGCGCAGCGCGTGAACAGTTGAACGCTCCGGTCAGGTTGGCGTCGATCGTTTCCGACCACTGCTCGTCGGTGAGACGCACAGCAAGGCCGTCGCGCCGCACGCCGGCGTTGTTCACGAGCACCGCCACCGGTCCTAACCGGGCGTCGATTTCGGCGAACGCCGACTCGATCGAGGCGACATCGCGCACGTCGGCCTGCAGGATCACACAACGCGCACCCTCGGCTTCGACGAGCTTCGCGGTCTCGCCGGCACCGTCGGCGTCGGCCGAGTAGGTGATCGCCACGTCGTGCCCGTCGCTCGCCAGGCGCCGCGCGATCGCGCGTCCGATTCCGCGTGAGGCGCCCGTAACCAGTGCGACCCGCCGGGCATCGCGGGATTCGCTCACGGAGCGAGTCCTTCGAGCTCGCAGGTGATCGACGAAAAGACGAGGCCGCCGCCGAAACCGCTCATCACGATCAGTCCGCCATCGGCGAAGCGGCCGGCCTCGAACTCGCGGCGCAGCGCGAACGGGATCGACGCGGCGGACGTGTTGCCGACATCGGCGATCTGGACGGAGACCTGGTCGGCACGCAGGCCGAGCCTTTCGCCCAGCGCCTCGACGATCCGGATATTCGCCTGGTGGGCGATCAGCATCGTCATGTCATCGAGCGTCTTGCCGACGGCGGCCAGCGCCTCGACGGTGACCTCGCTCATGCGCGCGACCGCGTTGGAATAGGTCTCGCGCCCGCGCATGCGAATCACGTTACCGTCGTCGCGCTCGCAGTGGAGGATCCGGTACTGGTGGTCGAAGCCGCCGACCAGCGGGCCGATGCCGGCGTTCTCGACCGGACCGACCACGACCGCGCCCGCGGCATCGCCGAACAACGGCGCGCTCTTGGGGTCGTCCCACGGGGTGACCCGCGAGAGCGCGTCGGCTCCGACGACGAGCGCCAGCTGCGAACGTCCGGCCTCGACCGCCGCGGCGGCCTGGCCGAGGGCGGTGACGAATCCGGCGCAGGCGGCGCTGAGGTCGTAGACCACAGCGCGGCCCGGGACGCCGATCGCGTCGGCGAGCGAGACCGCCTGGGCGGGAAAGATGTTGTCGGGCGTGATCGTCGCCACGATCACCGTGTCGATCTCGGCCGCGTCTCGGCCGGCACCGGCGAGCGCGTCGCGTGAGGCGGCGGCGACCAGGTCGAGCAGTTTCTCGCCGTTTTCGCTGTCGAGCACACGGCGTTCGCGCACGCCGGTGCGATCGACGATCCAGTCCTCGGTCAGGCCCAGTCGCTCGGCGATCTCGCCACTGGACACGACGGTCGGCGGCTGGGCTCCGCCGAATCCGAGAATCCCGGCCGGCCGGGTTTCACGGCGCGGCGCCGTCGATGCCACGGACTCCGGCTGCGCGACGCTCATCGGGGGACGCTCTCCCCGGTCGCCGCGAGATCGGCGATCTTGATCGCCTTGGCCTCGGGCAGCGTGCGCTTGACCAAACCGGTGAGCACGCCGCCCGGCTCGAACTCAACGAACTCGCGTACACCGAGTTCCCACATATACAGGAGCGACTCGCGAAATCGCACCGGCGCGAGCATCTCCCGCGGCAGTTCGCGGCGCGGGTCGACATAGGGCAGCGCGGTTCCGTTGGCGATGACCTTCGACGCGTCACCGAACTCGACATCGGCGAGTGCTGCCGTGAGCTGGTCGGCGGCGGCGGCGATCAATGGAGAATGAAACCCCCCGCTGACGGGAAGTCGTTTGCAGCGCAGACGGCGTTCGTTGCCCTCGGCGTCGGTCACCGTCGGTTCGGCGGCCTCGAGCGCGTCGATGCCGTCGGTGGCGCCGCTGACGACGATCTGACCCGGCGCGTTGTCGTTGGCCACGGTCAAACCGAAGCGCCCGGCGAGCTCGGCCGCGTCCTCGGTACTCGTGCCGAGCAGCGCCATCATCGAGCCGGGATGCCGCCTCGCCGCGTCGGCCATCACCCGGCCGCGTAACGCGACCACCCGCTCGGCGATCTTCGCGTCGATCGCCCCGGCCGCGACCAGCGCCGCATACGAACCAAGCGAGTGACCGGCGAAAACGTCGCAGTCGACCGCGGCGGCGGCAAAGCTGTCGACGGACTTCTTGAAGACCGCGGGCTGCTGACCGGCGGTATCAACCGGCATGTCGGGCGTCTGGCTGCCCTGCCCGGGAAATAGCCCGGCCCTCATCTGTCAAACCCCGCGCGCACGAGGCCGAAAGGTTACTGGCCCGAGGCAGGCTTACGCCGCGCCGCCGGCTTGGGCTTGCCCGCCGGCTTGACCGACTCGAGCCTCGCCACCCGCCGTTCAAGACGGTCGAGCTCGTCTTCGAGCTCTTCGAGCCGGTGGAAAACCGTTCGCACGCGCAGCGTCAGGCTTTCGAATTGCGAGCCCGACGGCAGGCCGATCGCCGAAAAGGCCGACTGCTGAGCGTTTACGACACGCTCGCCCGCGTCGACCAGCCGAGTCAGCGCGTCGCCGAGAATCCAGCTGCCGGCGATCTCGTCGACGATTCCGCCGATCCCGTCGCCGCGCCCGCCCTCGTCTCGCGAGCGCTTCGGCTTGTCGGTTTTCGCGTCGCGCGCCATCGCCGATCCAGAATACAGCCATTCGAGAGTGAGTTGTGGCCGCATCGTTCGGAATACCTCTGGCACGGCCATACTCTAACCCTAGAGTTGACGTCTAGATAGTGACTTCGCCGCGGTTTCGCCTCAAACATTCCCGAGATCTTCACACGGAATCAAAAAACCAGCGATTAAGGTGGTCGATGCAAATGTCGATGACGCATACGGACAGCCCCGTACCCGTCGTGCCGGGCGCGTCCGCCGCATCCTCACAGCACATCGCCGACTGGATCGCGGGACCGCTTTGCGATGGATTTCAGGATCAAATGAGAATGACAGCGACCTGCATCCATCAGACCTCCGTCACACCACTCACAATGAACAAGTTTGCGCTCACGAACAACTCATCACCGCGCGCCCACGGCGTTGCAGGTAAACGCCGGCCGGCGGAATACTCGTCACCTAGCGACTATCTTTATCTCGACTGCACGCTGTGCGGGAGGGGACGCCTGTGCCGAAACAGACTTTCAGGTGGCGGCCGAGTCCAAGCTGAAGTAAAGGGATCGTGAGGGGAATCAAGGAATCGTGAGGGCGAGCGGACAAGCTCCCAGAAGCATTGCGATCGCCATCGCGGCGGTCGTTATTGCGTTGTCCGCGGCGCTCGCCACGGCGCTGTCGGCCACCGCCGAGGTGACCGCTCAAAGCGGCGCTACCGCCGAGGGTCCCGGAATGGTCCCCGACGGATCCGAGCCGACCGGTCCGGTCGCCCCAACCGTCCCCGACGACGAACCCGTTCCCGCCAAGCCAAAGCCAAAGGCCAAACAGCCCCGAGGCGACGGCGATGGCGACTCCAAGAAGAAGGCCAAAAACGACAAGGAGCGGTCGACGCCCGGTGGCGACTCCGCGCCAGACTCCGGCGACGACGACCCGGACGACGCGACCGCCGATGATCCGCTCTCGGGCTCCGAACTGCCCGGCGACGGGCCGATCAGCGTGCCGAACATGTTCCTCAAGCAGTTCCAGATTCCACCCTTCCTGCTTCCGATCTACCAGGCCGCCGGCATTCAGTACGGAATCCGCTGGGAGGTTCTCGCCTCGATCAACGAGATCGAAACCAACTACGGCCGCAACCTCAACGTCTCCAGCGCGGGCGCGCTGGGCTGGATGCAGTTCATGCCGGCCACCTGGGAGATGTACGGAGTCGACGCAAACAACGACGGCACCAAGGACCCCTTCAACCCGGTCGACGCGATCTTCGCCGCGGCCAAGTACCTCAAGGCAGCCGGCGGGCACGCCGACCTCCGCCGCGCGATCTTCGCCTACAACCACGCCGACTGGTACGTCGACCAGGTGATATTGCGCGCCCGCCTGATCTCGGGCGTGCCCGACGGCCTGGTCGACTCGCTGACCGGGCTGACCCAGGGCCACTTCCCGGTCTACGCGCGCGCCACCTACAAGGGCGCCGTCAGCAAAAGGACCACCAAGGCCAAGGCCGGCACCAACGCTGCACGTGTAGTTGAGGCTGAAGCCCGCCGGACCGGCATCAAGATCTACTCCAAGCGTGGCGCTCCGATCGTCGCCGTTCAGGATTCCGTGGTCCGCGCGATCGGCGAGAGTGAGGTCGACGGCCGTTTCATCACGATCGAGGACACCTACGGCAACCGTTACCGCTACACGAACCTCGGATCGCTCTCGAAGGTCTACCCCGTGCCGCGGGGCAAGCGCGACGAGGGCGCCGGCGACGAGGATGGTCCGACCGCGAAGATCGGCGAGGGCAAGGGCAAGCCGCGCCTGGGCGATCAAGAGCGGCTCTACGCCAACCCGGACCGCACCCGCGCCAAGGCCGGCGGCTCTTACGCCCAGCTCGCCAGCAACGGCGTCTCGATGCCTGGCTACGAGACGTTCGACAACTACTTCTCGCGCCCGTTCGGCCTCAAAAAGGAAGACGTCGTACTCAAACCGCTGCGTAAGGGCTCCAAAGTGATCGGCGGCACGATCCTCGGTCGCATGGGGGACCTCGACAACGGTCGCACGCCTTACGTCAACTTCCAGGTGCGCCCGGCCGGCCGCGGCGCCCCGGTGGTCGACCCCAAGCCGATCCTCGACGGCTGGAAGCTGCTCGAGTCGACCGCGATCTACCGCGCCGTCGGCGTCAATCCGCTGGTTCCGGCCAAGACCAACCAATCAATCGGCCAGATCCTGCTGATGAGCAAGGAGCAACTCGAGAGCTACGTGCTCAACCGCGAGACGATCGACATCTATCCCTGCGGCCGTGACGACATCCGTGCCGGCGCGATCGATCGCCGCGTACTCGCGCTGCTCGCGTTTCTCGACTCCGAGGGTCTGCGCCCCACGGTCACGTCGCTGACCTGCGGCCACGGCTTCTACACGAAGTCCGGCAACGTCTCACACCACTCCACCGGCACGGGCGTCGACATCGGCGCGCTCAACGGCCAGGCGCTGGTCGCCAACAACCGGCCCGGAGGCCTGATGGAAGAGGGCGTCCGCAAGATCATGAGCCTCCAGGGCGTCCTCCAGCCCGCGCAGATCATCTCGCTGTTTGCCATCGGCGGCTCGACGCTGGCGATGGGCGACCACGCCGATCACATCCACGTCGGCTTCACCCCCGGCGCCGGCGTCGACGCGCGAGGCCGTGTGCGTGGCAAGGCGAGCGCGTCGAAGCGCTCGATCCTGCGCAAGAACGACTGGTACAAGGTCTTTGACCGGCTCGGCGAGATCGAGAACCCCGAGGTTCCGACCCAGCCGTCGAAGTACGCGATCAAGGTCAAGAAGAAGAACGGAACGCGGCCCGGCGCCAGCGACTAGCTCGGCGGTTCCGGCCGCCTCCGTCATTAGTCCCGTCGCACGGCCGGCGCTTCGCCGATCGCCGCAAGCAGCGCCTGGAGTTCGCGTTCGACATCGCCGTCGAGCTTCACAAACGCGTCGTCGTCGTACGGCGTCGCGCCGCTGGTGACGATCGCGACGCGGCCGCCACCGCGCAGCGTGAGCGCCGGCAGACCGGCGACCGGATGGACGACCAGCGAGCTGCCGACGGCGATCAGCACGTCAGCGGCCGCGGCGAGCGCGAACGCGCTCTGGATCGCCTCCTCGGGCAGCATCTCGCCGAACAACACGACGTCGGGTTTCAGCGGCGGCGCGAGCTCGCAGGCCGTGCAGCGCGGTATCCCCCGCGCCAGCGCCCGATCGCGCACCCATTCGAGTTCGTAGGTCTCGCCGCAGTCGAGGCATCTGGAGGTCTCGATCGACCCGTGGACCTCGATCAGTCTCCGGCTGCCGGCCAGGTGATGCAGGCGGTCGATGTTCTGCGTGACGACGGCGTCGATCAGGCCGCGGCGCTCAAGCTCGGCCAGCGCCTCGTGCGCGCCGTTGGGCCGTTTGTCCCCGAGCGACGCAAAGCGTTCGCCGTAGAAGCTCCAGAAGCGTTCCGGGTCGTTGCGGAAGGTGTCGATGTGAGCGACCTCCATCGGATCGACGTTCGCCCAGATACCGGTCTCGGGAGTGCGGAAGTCAGGGATGCCGCTGGGCACCGATACTCCCGCTCCCGTGAGCACGACGACCGAGCGCGCGTTCACGACCGCGGCGGCGAGCTCGCGGGTGGCGTCTGAAATCGAGGTCGCGCCGGTCATCGCTGGGTCGCCGTCATGGCGGACATGGCCGGGCGCGGGCTACTTGCCCGTGAACTTCGGCGCGCGCTTTTGCAGGAATGCCGCGACGCCCTCTTTGCCGTCGCCGCTCGCGAATGCCGCGACGAACGCCTCGCGCTCGCCTGCGATTCCGGCGTCGAGCGCCGGATCGTCGAGCGTCCGCTTGATCTGCGCGATCGCCAGCGGCGCCTGCGCGGCGAGCCGTTGGGCGAGCGCAATCGCCGCGTCGAAGAGTTCGTGGTCCGGCAGCACGCCGTTGACGAGCCCCAGCTCGGCCGCGCGCCAGGCGTCGATCGAGTCGCCGCTTGCGATCAGCTCGAAGGCCGCGCCCTTGCCGACCAGTCGCGGCAGCCGCTGCGTGCCGCCGAAGCCGGGCAGAATACCGAGCGCGATCTCCGGCTGCGCAAAGCTTGCGGACTCGCCGGCCAGGCGGATGTCGGCGCTCATCGCCAGTTCACAGCCGCCACCGAGTGCGGCGCCGTTTATGCAGGCGATCGTGACCGTGCCACCGCGCTCGAAGCCGCGCATCAGCGCGTTGGTGTTGTCGACGTGGCCGGCGACCTCGTCGATCGACATCTCGGCGAAGGCCTTCAGATCGGCGCCGGCCGACCAGATCGCGAGCGTCGAACTGGCGATCACGAGCACCCGGATCGAATCATCGGCCTCGACACGGTCGTGAATCGCCTTGAGATCGCGGACGAGATCGGGAGAGATCGGATTGACCGGTTTGGCGGCGAGCCACGCGATCGCGACCGGTCCGCGGGTCTCGAGCCGCACGGTCTCGGGCTGATCGCCGGCGTCGGGCCGAGGGTATGCGAAGAACCCCTGGCCGCTCTGCCTGCCGAGCCGGCCCTGCGCGACGAGGCGGCGCAGCAGCACCGGCGGTTCGAAGCCCGGCCCCCACCGCGTAACGCCGTGTTCGAGCCCTGCCAGCACGTTGTCGAGCCCCGTGTCGTCGGCGCGCGTCAGCGGGCCGGGAACGACGCCCGCGCCGGTCATCATGCCGAGGTCTATTTCACGGGCGTTGCCGGCGCCTTCCTCGATGATCTTGCAGGCCTCGACGATCACCCGCAGTCCGGAGCGCGTGACGATCTCGCCGGCGACGGCCGGATCGACGGCCGCCGCCTCTTCGGTAGCGGGGGCGGTCTCAGTGTTCATAAAAGCCCTTTCCGGTCTTGGCGCCGAGGTCGCCGGCGGCGACCAGCTCCTTGATCCTCGGCGGGACGTAGAACTCCTCGCCCAGGTGCTCGTTCAAGTGTTCGAGCACGTGGAGCACGGTGTCGAGCCCGAGCACGTCGGCGAGCGCGCACGGACCGGCCGGCGCGGCCTCCGCCGAGACGACGGCGGCGTCGAGCTGGGCCGGCGAGAGGGAGTGTTCGTCTGCGACCTTGTACATCTCGCCGATGCTCGCGCAGAGCAGGCGGTTGACGACGAAGCCCGGCGAGTCGCCGCAGGTGATCGGGGCCTTCTTGATCGTCTGGGCGAAGTTGTGGGCGGCCAGGGCGGTCTCGGGAGATGTCGTGGCGCCCTCGACCACCTCGATCAGCTTGGCGGTCGAGGCCGGGTAAAAGAAGTGAAATCCGACGACTTTGTCGGGGCGCGTCGTGGCGGCGCCGATCTCGTCGATCGACAGCGCCGAGGTGTTACTCGCGAGAATCGCATGCCCGGGCGTAGCGGCATCGAGCTCGGCAAAGACCGCCTGCTTGACCGGCATCCGCTCGGGGACCGCCTCGATCACGAAGTCGACGTCGCCGAAAGCGTCGTAGTCGAGCGTTCCGGTGATCAGAGCCTGCGCGGCGTCCGCGGCGGCTTGGTCGAGCTTGCCTTTGCCGACCTGCCGTGCCCACAGCGAAGCCGCCCGCTCGAGCCCGTGGTCGACGAACTTCCGGTCGACGTCCTTGATCACTACGGGAATGCCGGCGCCGGCGATCACGAACGCGATCTCGCCGCCCATCGTGCCGGCTCCGACGACTGCTGCCTTGGTCACCTTCATCGGCGGGAACGATAGAGGGTCGCTGACGCCGTCGGCCCCGGCCCCGCTCAGTCGAAAAGTTCGTCGCGAATGTCGGCGAGTGTCTTGCCGAGCTCGTCGAGCGCGTCGCGGGCGCCGGGCTTGAGCCGCTTGAGTTCCGACTCGCCCGCCGCGGTGAGCGCGTAGAAGCGGCGACTGCGGCGCTCGGGGTGCTCCCAGCGGCCATCGATCAGTCCGCGGGCCTCAAAACCGCGCAGCATCGGGTACATCGTGTTGGGATTGACCGTCAACACACCGCCGGTCAGCTCGGTGATGCGGTCGATCAACTGATTGCCGTAGGTCGGGCCGAGGCTCATCAAGTGCAGCACCAGCAGCGGAACCAGCTGGCGGCGCAGCTCGGCAACGAGCGGATCGGAGGCGGCTCGTTTGGCGGACTCCGGTGTCGCGACGCCGGCGACGTCCGCCACCGCGCCAATCACGTCGCGCTGTTCGCGCAGATATTGGCCGGCCGCGGCGCCGGCGGCCTCGGCGACCGCCTCCTGGGTGCTCTGTTTGGCGGGGGCGCCCGCGCGGCTGGCCCCCTGTTTGGCGGCTGTCCTACTTGCTGGCTTCTTCGGCTTGGCGGGCACGCGGTGAGGATACGGGGCGCGCCGGGGCGAGTCGGACGGGGGCCGGTCTTCTCGCCCCCGAGCGTCCGGCCATGTCCGGCACGAGACAAAAAAAGAGCGGCCCCCGGCAAGGACCGCCCTGTTTCAATCTGCCTGTCGGCCAGCTACCTAGACGGCGGCGGCCTGGCGGCTCGGGGCCAAGGTCTCCTTGGCGATCACGAGGCGCTGAATCTGCGACGTGCCTTCGTAGAGCTGCATGATCTTGGCGTCGCGCATCAGCTTCTCGACCGGGTAATCCTTGATGAAGCCGTAGCCACCGAAGACCTGGACGGCGTCGACGGCGGTCTCCATCGCCGAGTCGCTGGCGAAGCGCTTGGCGTGTGAGGCGACCAGCGAGTTGCGCTTGCCGTTGTCGAGCAGCCATGCCGACTTGTGGGTCAGCAGGCGCGAGGCCTCGACCTTGGTCGCCATGTCGGCGATCATGAACTGGATCGCCTGGTGCATCGCGATCGGCACGCCGAACTGGACGCGCTCGTTGGCGTAGGCGACCGAGTGCTCGAGCGCGGCCTGCTGGATGCCCGTAGCCATCGCCGCCACACCCGGGCGCGTGCGGTCGAGCGTCATCATCGCGAGCTTGAAACCGGCGTTCTCCTCGCCGAGCAGGTGGTCGGCCGGAATTTCGACGTCGGAGAAACTGATCAGCGCGGTGTCCGACGCGCGCTGACCCATCTTGTCTTCCTTCTTATCGACGACGACGCCCGCGTCACGGGGGACGACGAACGCGGAGATACCACGGTGGCCGGCGTCGGGGTCGGTCTTGGCATAGACGGTGTACCAGTCGGCGTGTGAGCCGTTGGTGATGAAGCACTTGGAGCCGTTGATGACGTACTTGTCGCCCTGCTTGACGGCCGTGGTCTTCATGCCCGAGACATCGGAACCGGCGTCGGGCTCGGTCAGGCAGAACGCGGCGAGCTTGGGTTCTTCGAGCAATGGTGCGAGATACTTGCGCTTGATCTCGTCGGAACCGCCGAGTTCGACCGGAGCCGAGGCGAGGCCGTTGGCGAAAATCGACGTGGCGATGCCGGAGCAGCCCCATGAAAGCTCTTCCTCGATGATGCAGCCCGAGAGGTAGTCGAGACCGGGTCCGCCGTACTCCTCGGGAATCGTGGTGTTCATCAGGCCGAGCTCCCAGGCCTTGTTGATCACTTCGCGCGGAAACGTGGAATCACGGTCGTGCTCTTCGGCGACCGTGCGAATTTCGTTCTCGGCGAAACTGCGCGCAGTCTCCTGCAGCATCTTCTGCTCGTCGGACAGTTCAAAGTTGACCACGTTCTCGTGCTCCTTGCCGTGTTTAAGTCGGTTCTTAAGTGGAATTCAGGGTTGGGGGCGGGTCCAGCTTCGCACGCACCAAAACCTCGTCAGGCGGGCGTAAGTGTAGCGGTTCAACGCCGCTGTCCGAACGACCGTGCGGAGGTCAGGCGAAGTAGAACACGACGCCGAAAACGGCGTACAGCGCCAGCAGCTGGAAGCCTTCGAACCAGGTCGATTCACCGTCTTGGGTGACCTGACCGGCCGTCAGCACGGCGATGATCATCGCCGCCAGCTCGAAACCGTTGAAAACCAGTGGCATCGGGTGCGGTCCGATCAAAAAGCTCAGCAGCACAAGCGTCGGCGCCACGGTCAGCGCAATCTGCGCGGACGAGCCGATCGCGATGTTGACGGCAAGATCCATCTTGTCTTTGCGCGCGACCAGCACGGCGACCCAATGCTCGGCGGCGTTGCCGACGATCGCGACGACGAAGACTCCGACGAAGAACTCGGAGAGGCCGATCGCCTGCGACGCCTCCTCGATCGAGCCGACGAGGATCTCGCTCATCACGCCGACGACGACCGCCGCACCAGCCAGTACGGCGACCGAGCGCCTGACAGGCCAGGCGAACTCGGAGTGGTCTTCGGAGACCGGGTTGAACAACGCGCTGTGGGTGACGAGTGAAAACAGTAGTCCGGCCCCGTATCCGAGCAGCAGAATCACGGCGACGATCGCCGAGATCTTCTCGATCGTCGGGTCGTAGTCGACGCGTTCGGCGCCGGCGGAGGGCAGCCCGATCCCGGCGATCAACTCGTAGGCGGCCGGCATGATCAGCGCGGCCAGCGCGAGCAACAGCATCGTCGACTGCGCCGATGCGGCGGTCGCGTTGAACCGTTGGCGTTCACGCCCGAGCCCGCCGACGAACATCGAGGCGCCCAGCACCAGCAGCACGTTGCCGATGATCGACCCGACCAGCGATGCCTTGACCACCTCGTGCAGCCCGGCGTTGAGTGCCAGCACTGCGATGACCAGTTCGGGAAAGTTGCCGAACGTGACGTTGAGCAGACCACCGATACCGGGACCGCTGCGCGCCGCCAGCTCCTCGGTCGCGCGGCCCATGATCGCCGCCGCCGGAATCAGTCCGATCGCCGCGGTCGCGAATATCACGGTCGCCGACGGATGCACCGCCCATTCGAAAACGATCGCGAGCGGGATCGCCAGCGCGAAGATGTAGGGCCAGCCATCGGCCGAGAAGAGAAACTTGAGCGGACCGCCGCCGGACCCGCGCTCGCCGTTGGACGTTGCCGCGTTCAAGATCGCGGCGGTCTAGACGAGGTCACTGCCCGCCGGCCGCGGCACCGAGCAGGCCACCGAGCGCCTGTGTCGCATCCTGGCCTTTGGTCACGTTGGCCGGTTTCTTGATCGTCACCGGCTCGTTGACCTTGGTCAAAATAAGCGTGGCCTTGATGCCGCCGGCCGCGCCGCCACCGGTGCCGCCACCGGTGGCGCCGCCGCCAAATGTCGCGTCGATTCCGAGACTGCGCGGCAGGTCATTGGCGTCGATGCCGATGCGGACGGTCGTCTCGCCAACGGAACTCGCAAGGTCCTTGGTGTTGCCGAGGCCGGGAACAGAGAGCAGCTTGTTGCCGCTCTTCTTGGCCAGGTCGTTGACAAGCCGCTTGACATCGAGCTTGGCGGTGTAGACATCGAGCGTCTCGCCGCCGGCCTCGAGCGTGCCGGCCTTTTTCACGTCGCTCACGTAGACGTCGAGCGAGTTGACGAGGTCTTGAATCTGCCGCGGATCGATCGACATACCAGAGGCAGCCCGGGACTGTTTCTTGTTTAGCTCGAAGGCGCGGTCGCCGAACTCGACGTAGCCCTTACCGCCGACGGTCGCGAAACCGAGCTGCAGCTTCTGCGAACCAAAATCGATCGAGAAATTGACGTCCACCGCCGGCTTGGGCTTGGCCTCCATGTCGAAGACACCGGCACCGGTGATCTTCAGGGAACCCGGAAACCCGCCGCCCGAGAGCGCCGCGTCGATCTTGACCTCGCCGCTCTTGAGCTTGGCGGAGTTGGCCAGAGCGGCTTTCATCCGGGTGGCCGGGTCGACACTCGCCGCAGGCTTGGTGGCCGAAGAGTTCTTTTCTGCGTCGGAGCCGCAGCCGGTGGCGACCAGCGCGAAAATCGCGAGCGCGGCGAACAGGACGAGCGGACGAGTCGGTCGCATCGCGCGTAGGTTACCGGCCGAGGCCGTCGTCGAGAGCGGTCCCCTGCTGAGACGCACTCTTGGTCAGCGATTCGAGCGCCTTATACGGGAGCGGATCGGCCGGCGGCTTGACGCCGACCGGCTTGTTCGGCTTGGCGATACCGATCAGCAAGTTCAGCCTTCCGCCGGTGACACCCCCGGCCGCGGCCGTCAGCTCGGACGGCGTGGAAAAGTCCATCGAGAGGTCGATCTTGCGCACGATGCGGTCGTAGCGGCCGACAAAGACCTCGATCTCGGCGTTCTTGATGCCCCGCCGAAGCTCATTGAGATCGGCGTCGGTCAGCTTGGGAACATCGGTTCCGGTGACCCCGCCGAGCGCCTGTGCGGAGCTGGTCAAGTCTTTGAGCGCGGTCACGACGTCGACGCCGGCGCGTGTCCGCCAGGTCGGCGTGCCGTCGATCTCTTCGCCGGCAGCGACCCGCGGGTTCCGGAGCCATTTGGAGAAATTGAGCTTCAGGCCGGAGAGTCCGCCGCCGGACTTCTCGTTCGCGCCGCTCAGTTCCTTGGTCGCTTTCTCAAGGTCGCGGGTCGCCTTGGCCGGCAGTTCGTAGGCCTGGCCCTGAACGATCGTAAAGGCCTTGTCGCCGGTCGTCAGCAGTTCGATCACCTGGCTGCGCCCCCCGGAGCCGATCGTGTAACTGATCTTCGCCAGCGGGAGCTTTTTGCCGGGCAAAATCTCGAACGGCCCGGAGAGCTTGATCGTCGACGGCTGCGTCGTAGTCCCGCCCTCGGGCGTGATGCTGATCTGAAAATCGAAGACGCCCTTCTGGACGTCGGCGAAGCTGCTGGTCGCCTGCTCCATCAAATCCGCCGAACTCGGCGTACCGGTCGAGAGAATCAACCCGACGAAGACGAGGAATACGGCGAGCGGGCCGATCGCCCACGCCACGAAGCGGCGAGACGGCGTGAATGGTGCGAATCGGGTCACGACACCGGCCACCGTAGCAACGGACCGGCGCACGGCGGCCGGGTTTGGCGGCATCCGCTCGGCGGGTACTCAAGGACGACGTGCACGATCCGTTTCCAACCGCAACTCCATGCGCCAAGGGGTTTTACCTTAAGAGCATGGACTTCCTGACTCCGAGCAGCCGACGCGCCGCCGGGGTGGCCGTCCGGTCGAGATCCGCCCCGTTCGCCGTCCTGTCGGTCGTGGTCGGTTTGTTTGCGGCTCTCCCGGTAACGGCCGCCTCCGGCGCATCCGTCTCTTCATCGATCAGCCAGCTCGAACAGAGCGGGTCGATCGATGCCGCGAAGGCGGCGGCGGCGCGCAGGGCGTACATCGACGCCCGCATCGTCCGCCGGCAGACCAGCGGTTCCCGTCGCCGCGCGATCAGTTTTCAGATCCGGATCGCCGAGGGACTGGCTCGCGGTAACCGCTTGACGGCCGACCGCGTCACGCCCGTATTCACCACGCTGCAAAACAACGCCGACTGGTTTGCGAGCAACGGGCCGGCCACCGCCGGCACCGATCGCCGCTTCGGCAGGAGCCGGATCATCTTTCAGTACTTCGCCGGGCAGGGCTGGGAGTTTCACCCGCTGTCGAACTTTGCCAAGCTCAACGCCGTCTGGACCGTCAAGTCCAAGCCGGCGCGGCGGGCGCTGGGCAAGTACGCGCACGAGCTACTCGGCTGGGCGGTCAACCGCGGCGGCGCGCTGACGTGGGAGTACTACTTTCCGTTCTCGGGCAGCAGGGCGCCGTTCGTCAGCTCGATCTCACAAGGCACGGCAGTGCAGTCGCTGGCGCGGGCCGGCAACGCGTTGAGCGACCCGGTGATCACCGCCGCGGCCAAGCAGGCGACGCAGTCGTTCGAGGTGCCGGCCCCCGTCGGCCTGAGACTGAGCGCCGAGGAGGGTTATCACTACATCGGTTACTCCGGCAACCGCCGGCTGCGGATTCTCAACATGTTTTTGCAGTCGCTCGACGGGCTGCACGACTACTCGACCATCACCGACGATCAGAACGCCTGGAACCTCTACCGCGAGGGCTTGAAGGCCGCACGCCGTGAGACCGCGGCCAGCGACACCGGCGCGTGGTCGTTGTACAGCGTCGGCGGAGCCGAGTCGAGCTTGCATTACCACCAGCTGGTCACAACGTTCTTGAGCAAGCTCTGCGGCGAGACGAGCGAGGAGATCTTCTGCAGGACGCGGACGAACTTCGATCAGTACACGAAGCAGCCCCCTCAGATCACCGCGGTCACGGCGCGCGTTCGCGGCCGGCGCGTGAAGGTCTCGTTCAAACTGTCGAAAATGTCCTACGTCGCCGTGATGGCGATTAAGCGGGGAACATCGAAGAACGTCGGGTCGGCGAAGGCGCTGGTCGGCTACGGCTCAAGGCGGTTCGGCTTTAAGAAGCCAAAGAAGGGGATCTACCGGGTAAAGGTCGCCGCGACCGACCTGGCGGGGAACCGGAACTCGGCGACGATTGCGGTGCGAGTCAAGTAGCGGATCTGTCCGACCAAGTGTGTGAGGTCGGACAGATCCCGCTGCGTCCGTCGAAGGTACATGCCCACACATATACCACCGCATCCGGACTACATATGACTACATATGCGCAATGGCAACATCAGTGGCGCTGAAGTCCCCCTCGAGGATCGAGGGACTCGCCTGCTGCGAGTTCACCGCGCTGCTGTGCCAGTGCCTGATCGAGCGCGAGCTACGCGCCGCCATGACCCGCGACGGCGTGCCCGAGCTGGCGCTCTACCACGAAGGCCGCACCTCCAGAGCACCGACCGCGGCGCGTGTGTTCGACCTCTACGACGACACGACCCGCAACCACCTCACCGCCGGCGGCGAGACCGTCTAGGTCTTCGAGCCCGATCTCATGCCGCTCCAGAGCCAAGTGCTCGACCTCCTCGGCGTCCCCCAGGAACGCCTACCTCAGCGCGACCACTGACCCCTGACCGCCCACTCAGCCGCTCACCGGATGGGGGGATATCGGCCACGAGAAGTGCGGAACGAGAGTCAGGTGAGGCGTTTCACTCCGAATCTGGGGCCCTAGCGAGCAGGGGACGACTCGATTTCCCCATTGCGTATGCCAAACGACCGAAAATCAGAATGATTGCATCCGGTATGACTACTGCGAGCAAACTAACACCGTTGTTGACCATGACAATTCCTTGTACAACGAGACCCATGGCGGCGACGGCGAGTATCCCGCCGTAAATCCGCATTTTGTGCCTCCCAGCTGAACGGGCCACGATTTGTACTTCAGGGTTGTTCATACCGCGAAATCCTCTCAATCCTGATCTTCGGTACGATTGGAACGGTTCGAAACGGCCTGGTAAGCATGGACAGCCTCAATTTCCTGATCCACCCTCTATGTGAGTCCTTGGGTGTTTGATTCGGGAAGTTCTTGCCAGCGTAGCCGCGTAGCGGAACGGTGTTTCGCAAGCCAGCTTTCGTAGAACTCGTTGGGCGTGAGTTTGCCGAGCGACCACTGCGGCCGGTTCTGGTTGTAGTCGTCGACCCAGCCGCCGATCACGACCTGGGCCTCCGTCAGCGAACAAAAGAGTTCGCCGCCGAGCAGCTCATCTTCGAGCCTTGAGTGGAAGGATTCGATGTAGGCGTTTTGCCATGGCGAGCCGGGTTCGATGAACGCCGTTGTTGAGCCTTGACCCTTGAGCCAGCCGGTCACCTTGCCGGCGATGAACTCGGGGCCGTTGTCTGACCGCATGACCTGCGGCGCGCCATGGGCATTCGCGAGCCGCTGGAGCTGCTCGACGACGTCAACGGATTTGATGGACCGAGCGACCTTGGTGATCAGCGCCCGCCGCGTGAACTCGTCCATCACAGTGAAGATCTTCAGCTGCCTGGTGTCGTCGGTCGCGTCGAACTTGAAGTCGTAGCTCCAGACATGCCCGGGGCGCTCTGCAAAGAGCCGGTCGCTTGCGGCGTCCCGTGCGCCGCGCCGTCGACGTTTCTTCTGCTTTTGCGGCACCTGCAGGCCCTCGCGGCGGCTCAGTCGCCAGGCGCGCCCGTCGCTGACGTGAAGTCCGTCGCGGCCCATCAGGTCGGCGCGGTGGCGATAACCGCGCCGAGGATGATCCTGCGCGAGCCGGTGAAGGCGCGCTGCGATTTCTTCCTCGTCGACGCGCGGCGTTGGCTCGTAGCGCTGGGTCGACCGTGGCTGGTTTGTGTATCTGCATGCCCGACGTTCAGAGATGCCGAGCACTTTCTGGATGTGCACGGTCGCTCTCTTTCTGCCCGCCGGGCTTAGAATTTTCCCTTGGAAATTTCCTCCAAGGCTTGAATGTTCAGCGCCTGGTCGGCGACCCTTTCGTCACCCGATGACTTTTGCTGTCATCCATAGGGTTTGAAGCCGCTGATCATCCCGTCACGAAGCGGATCATAGAGGTCGAGATGGTTCTTGGCACTCTTCCCACTACCAACCGAAATCCTAAGCAGACCCCGTCAAAACCCGGGATTCTCACTCGCATGACGCTGACCCACCTCACGCCTGGTCTTTTGCAGCCGACTGATCTCGAGACATCCAGCAAGGGTGAACAAAAAGATCGTTCCGAGAACACCCAGCGCGACGGGGGCTCGCTGATCAGGAATCGGCCCAACGTTCGCCCAAAGGAACGCGACGACGGCAAGAATGCACAACGAGACGGTTGTAAATTGCGGATGGCTCGGATATCGCACGAGCAAGATACGTCGCCAAACAAACAGCGATACACGCCCCGTAATGACGCCTCCGATCATGTAGACAATAACGCTCACAGTCCACCTGCCGCCGAAGGTCGCCAGATCATTCGCGTGCGCCACGGAGCGACCCGTCTGCACTGGTATTCCAAGATCAACATTAATTCACGTTCAGGGCAGCGTTGCCTTGCCAATCCTTAATCAATGTTGCGCACTTAGGGTCGCCTTTTCCTCTGGCATAGTAGTTCGCTCTAATACCGTCCGCTTGCGCTTCGGCGGCCTAATTTGGTTTTAATGTCGTCGCCGAGATGGGGGATTAGGGTGGGGACATGCGTGTAGTGAGTTCACTTTGCGGGTGTGTTCTGGCGCTCGCGATTACGGGTTGCGGAGCGGATGAGGCACCTGTGGCGAACTCTGACGGGGAGCGGATCGCAGCGGCCTTGAAATCGGCGGATGTGACATCAGTTCGGTGCATGGGGAGTAAGGAGTACGGGCCCGGTCAGGAAATGCGCAAGGGGTTCGAGCCGGAGCATGGGGGGTCGAGCAGCGTTTCTATCGAGCCGTCCAACTCACGGAAGTCACGATCGTCTGGTTTCTGGATGGCGAAGGCGCCTGCCTGGGTGAAGATCGGCTCCGAGCCGATTGAGGTGGCGGTGCTCGACTACGAGGGCCAGGCGCGCTCGCGGTTGCAGTACTCCCAGGGCGGGAATCCGAACGACGAGAACACCTCCACGCGGGTGCGGTTCTTGCCCTGCGGCGATGAGAAGCCGACTTGGCGCGGCTACCCGGGGGCGATTGTCTCGGATGCCGACCCGGACTGCGTCACCGTGGTCGAGCAGGTGGTTGGCAAGTCTCCGAGTGTCACCGCAATCCCACTGAACGGAAAGTGCAAGTACCCGGGAGAGGGTTGATGCCGGTCAGTTGAGCAACGGGCCGAACGTGTTCACCAGATCTTTGATCGAATTCGTCTGGTGCAGCGCGCCACGCACCGCACCAGACGTACCGATCATGCGGCAGGGAGTGGGTGGCCCTGTACCCGGTCGTACTGGCTCTGGACAGCCTTCATGCCAGCGCTGGAGCTGACTTCCTCGGTTGATCCGATCGCGAACAGCTCGTAAACGAGATTCCCGTCGCTGTAGACGATCTCGTAGCCCGTGAAGTCCTGCCCGTCCTGCTCGCCGCTGAGCGCGATGGCCTGCGCCCCCGGAACACCGGAGATCTCGAGCGGCTTGACCTTGACTCCCTCATCCTGAGTCGAGTTGGACTTGAAGAGTCGGGCTGCCTCGGTCTTCGCCTGCTCAGGTGTTTCGTACGCAGCGACAACGGAAAAGGTTGTGCCCGGTCCATTGAGCTTGAACTGCTGCGCGGTGCCGGAGGTCATTCCTGTCGCCTTCAGTTCGGCGACAGTCTTGTTGTGTGCCTTCGCGAACTGCGCGACAGTTTGAGGCTCTGGCTGGTCGGCGACCGCAATTCCCCCAAGCTCTGCACTCGTGATCGGTCGCTGGTCAATTGAAATCGGTGCTGGCGGCTCGTCGGCACTTCCGCAGCCCGCAGTGAACATCGCGACGATTGCAATCAAGCTGACAGTGAGCGAATTTCGGAACATCTGGATTCTCCTTGGTTGAAGTTGAATCCAAGCTATGGCGCGAACCTGCGCAGCACATCGGCCCGATTACGGATTGAAGCCGCCACGGGCGGGATCGTTGATCCGCCTCGAGGATGACGATCTGACGCTCTTTCTCGGATAGGTTGGCCGCGTGATTCGAAAGCGCTTTCCGCAGATTGACTGGGCGATAGATATCGCCGTCGTCGCGTTGCTCCTGGGCGGCGCGGCGGCTGAGATCCTCACCTCGGACGGCCCCAATCCGCGCTGGGCCGACATGGTCGCGGCGGTGGTGATCATCGTCCCACTCTGTTGGCGTCGTGACCACTCACGCATCGTTGCTGTCGTGATCGCTGCGGCGCTTGTTCTTCAGGCGGTGATCTGGGAATCAACCGATCTGATCGGAGTGATCGTCGCCATAGTCGTGGCTGTCTACTCAGTTGCGTCCTTCAACGCGGCGCGCGAAGCGATCGTGCCGGTTCTCCTGCTCGCGATCGCAGTGAGCGCGTCGATCCTCACCGACCAGACCGACGACGCCGCAAACATCCCGCCGACGCTGCTGGTCTTCGTGCTTCTGCCCTACGTCGCAGGGCGCGTGCTGCACCGCAGGCACACGGAGTTCACGGCTTTCAAGGCCGATGTCGATGCGCGAACGGCGCAGGCCGTCGCCGAAGAGCGCCTGCGCATCGCACGCGACCTACACGATGCCGTTGCCCACAACATAAGCGTGATCGCGATCCAGACCGACGCCGCGCTCGCGGCAATCAAAACTGCTCCCGATCGCGCAGTCGCGCCGATCGAATCGATTCAGCAGTCTGCCCGTGAGGCAATCACCGAGATGCAGCGGATGCTCGTTGTGCTGCGCGACGATCGCGAAACCGCAGCCCACTCACCACCGCCAGGACTCAACGAAATTCCCGCGCTGATCGAGCAGGTGAGCAGGTCAGGGGTCGATGTCGAGCTGCGTTGCGACGGCGAGCGCCGCAACGTCGAAGCTGGGGTCGGTCACTGCGCCTATCGAGTGGTCCAAGAAGGACTGACCAATGCGATCAAGCATGCCAGCGGCGCGGATGTTGAAGTGGTCGAGCGCTTCGAGCCGGGCGCCCTGGTTGTGTGCGTCGAAGACCGCGGCGGCGATTCCAAGCGCGGCGAATCGGGCGGGATGGGTCTGATTGGACTGCGTGAACGCGTCGGCCTTTTCGGCGGAACACTCGATGCCCGAGCGACGCCAGACGGTTGGATGCTCAGTGCTCGACTCCCGGTGGAGAAATCGGGGGCGGCGGCGTGACCAGCGTTGTGATCGCCGACGACCAGGCGCTTGTGCGAGAGGGGTTCCGACTTCTTCTCGACCTGTCGGGCATCTCGGTGGTCGGCGAAGCAGCCAACGGCAAAGAGGCGCTCGACCAGATTCGTGAGAAGCGCCCGGATGTGGCGTTGATGGACATCCGCATGCCCGAGATGGACGGTCTTGAAGCGACTCGCCGCGCGGCCGCCGCGTCTCCCGACACGAAGATCCTCGTGCTCACCACATTCGATATCGACGAGTACGTATTCGATGCGTTCCGTGCAGGCGCCAGCGGATTTCTGCTCAAGACCGTCGGCGGCGATCAGCTTGTGGATGGCATCAACGCCGTCGCCGCCGGGGAGTCGCTCGTCGCGCCCGAGATCACGATGCGCCTACTCGATCGATTCCTCAACGGCCCACCCAGCGGCGGTCTTCCGCCGGGTGCTGAACTGATGAGCGACCGAGAGCTTGAAGTCATGCGGTTGATCGCGCGCGGACGCTCAAACGCCGAGATCGCCGAGGAGTTGATCATCGGCATCGCCACGGTAAAGACCCATGTCGCGCGCATTCTCGAGAAGCTCGAAGTGCGTGACCGCGTGCAGGTGATCATCGCCGCGTACGAATCCGGCTTCGTGTTGCCGGGCGCCGAGCGTTAGGGTGCATGAATGGGCCTCTTCAAGAAGCTTGGCAATCCCGGACCCGCAGGCGGCGCCGGAGACACCGACCTCGATCCGCAGAACCTCGGTGAGGCGCGGTTGGATCAGGTGCGCGACCTGATGGCAGATCACCGCGCGATCGTCCAGACCGACGGCGCCGACGGCCGGATCGTCGATTCAACGTCGCTGATCATGGGCGGAATCGCAGCCAGCGGTCGGATCGACTCGATCAGGCGTGCCGTGAAAGAAATCAACCTGCAAGACACCTTTGACGTGAAGCTGACCGTCTTTCCTGAAGATGCCCCTGAGTTCACGGCGCACATCGTGCAGCCGGTCGTCGAGGAGCACGTAGGCGTGGCCGTCGCAGGGCAGAAGCTGAAGGTCAAGTACGACCCCGACGACCACGCGCTCGTCTGGATCGACTGGTCGGGATCAGCAGCGCTCTAGCCGCTGCCGTCACTACGCGTCAGGCTCAAACGGCCTGACGCTGGGCGCCGGCATCGAAGTCGGCTCGATCGCGAATTCATCGTCGGCCTTGTGGAGGCGAAGCTCCTGCTTCCACGGGTTGGGCAGGCGCTTGGTGAGGATCAAAAGATCGAGATCGTCACGTAGAACGCGAGCGTCCCGCAGATCAGCACTGCGGGTATGAACTCGATGTCGGCTTTGGCCAGAGTCGCCGACGCAGAGAGCACGAGCACGGTTCCGAGTGCAGTACGCAGCGTTGCCTCGGGGACCTTGACGCTGAGCTGACTGCCGAACCACACACCCGGAATCGAGCCGATCAACAGCGTCCCCATAAGGCTGAAGTCCACCGTGCCACCGGCCCAGTGCGCAAGCCCTGCCGCCCAGAGCAGCAGCGCGGCATGAAACACGTCGGTCCCGACCACGTAGCGGGGCGGCAGTTTGAAGATCGCGATCAGCGCAACTGCGATCACGGTGCCGCTGCCCGCGCAGCCCTTGTCGCACGTCGCGAAGCGTTAGGAGCAGTGCCGGAGTCTTGCCAGGGGGACACTTGTCCTGAACAAACTTGGCAAGACTCTTTCCGTTCTTAAACTGCGTTCGCTCGTCCGGGAAGACCTCACGCCATGCAAAATCGTGAAACACATTGATCCCGCAGAGTCGATCCTCCGCGCCAACCCTGTGCCAAAGCGGGCCGTCCCATTCCAAATCTAAGTCCATCCGAGCAATGCTAAGGGGCGTCGCCGCCGTATGAATTCTCGATGCGATGGCTAGCTGGCGTCGTGCAGCGTCTGGAGTAGCGCAGCTTCTTCGTGATTTGCCCGCAACCAACAGCTGAGTCCGAGAGGACCGCTTGTCACCCCCGCTCGGGGCTTGTCGGCGCGGACTTTTCGAGTAGAAGGTCTATGAGATCGTCGACCGCAGGTTCGGAGCTAGGGTTCGAAAAGTGTCGCGATGGAATTGATCCGCTTTCGATGACACCCTTGATTGCGAGTTCTCAACCAGAAACGAACTCTGGTTGATTGATCATTTCAAACTCCTCTGGCGACATGTTTCCAAGCGTCGAGTGGAGCCTCTTGCGGTTGTAGAAAACCTCGATGTAGTCGAAGATCGCTCGGCGAGCTTGAGTGCGCCGCGAGATCATCGTGCCGACATGAGATACTCCTGTAGGTGACTCCGCGCACCATCCTTTACACGGGCAAGGGTGGCGTCGGCAAGACCAGTGTTGCCACGGCCACGGCGCTTGCCTGCGCCAAGAGCGGCCTGCGAACGGTCGTGATGTCGACCGATCCGGCGCACAGCCTCAGCGATTCGCTCGACACGGAACTCGGCTCGACGCCGCGCGAGGTGGCGCCGCTGCTGTTCGCCCAGGAGGTGCAAGCGAACGAGGAAATGGAGCGCCACTGGTCGTCGGTGCAGAGCTGGATGACCGACCTGCTGTCGGACCGTGGCCTCGAGCAGATCAGCGCCGAGGAGCTGACGGTCCCCCCCGGCTTTGACGAACTGTTCGCGCTGCTGCAGATCAAGGAGCATCACGACGGCGGCGAGTACGACGTCGTCGTCGTCGATTGCGCGCCGACCGGCGAGACGTTGCGGCTGCTGAGCTTTCCCGATGTCGCCAAGTGGTGGATCGAGAAGGTCTTCCCCTGGGAGCGCCGGCTGATCGCGGCGGCGCGGCCGATCGCCAAGGCGTTTACCGACATCCCGCTGCCCGGCAAGGCCGTATATGACGACATCGAGCGGCTGGTCGGCAACCTCGTGGCGATGAACGAGATCCTGCGCGACCGGGCGAAAACCAGCGTGCGACTGGTGATGACGCCGGACCGTATGGTGATCAACGAGGCGATGCGCACGTTCACCTATCTCAATCTCTACGGCTATCTGACCGACGCGGTCGTCGTCAACCGGCTGTTCCCGGCCGAGCTCGAGGGCGGATACTTCGACGGCTGGCGCACCACCCAGTTGAAGCACCTGAAGCTGGTCGGCAGCGCCTTCGAACCGGTCCCGGTTCTGACGGCGCCGTATTTCGACGAAGAGGTGATCGGCGAACGCATGCTCGAACGGCTCGGCGGCGAACTCTTTGACGGCCTCGCCGGCCAAGCGAACGACGTTCTGTTCGACACCCTGATACAAGACATTTCCATCGATCACGACACGGCGACGCTGATGCTGGCGCTGCCGTTCGTGAAAAAGGGAGAGATCGGCTTGAACAAGATCGGCTTGGAGGTCGTGATCCGCGTCGGCGACCAGAAGCGCACGCTGATCCTGCCGTCCTCGCTGGCCGGGTTCAAACCGGCCGGGGCGAAGATCGAGGACGGGCGGCTGCGGGTCGAGTTCCTGCGCGGCGGCGCCGTACCGGCGGTCGAGGAGACGGTGGCATGAGCGCCGCGGGCAACGGCGGTTCCAGTGCGCACGACTTCGGCGACGAGTTCGACGACCTGATCCGCGACCGCGACGAAGACTTCGGCGTCGACTCGGATGAGGCTCGACTCGGCTCGGACCCGGGTTTCGCCCGCGATTCACCCGGTGGCGGTGGGCGGTTCCGCGGTTCGCGCGAAGGCGGGTTCGGTGGCTCGCACGCGGGTCATTTTGGCGACCGAGGCACACTCGAGGCGATCTCGCGGATCATCGAGACGCTGACCGGACTGGCCGGCGACTCGCTCGCGCCCGAGTCACGTCGCCAGTTGGAGAAGATCCTGCGTGATCTGCTGGTCGCGGCCCGTGATTCGCTCGACTGGATGATCGATCGGATCGACGAGCGTTCTAATCAGGAAGTCGAGATCGAGGAGATCCCAGTTGACTGAGATTCTGCGCCGCCCGGGCATGATCGCGCTAGCCGGCATCGCCGCGGTCGCGCTGTGGGCCTGCTCCGACGGCGCCGCCGACGGAAAACCCGCCGCCGGCGGCTCCACGCCGAGCGGGGCCACGGCATCGCCCGGCGCCTCCGCAGCCGCCGTCAGATACAGCGTCGGCCGCTACGTCCGCGGCGCCGCCCAGGCGGTCGGCCTGGCCTTCGACACGAAGGGCCGTCTGATCTACGCCGAAAAGGACAGCGGGCGGATCATTCGCTTCTCTAAGGGCACGAAGCGCGTAATCGCGCGGCTCGGCGTGTCCGGCGGCGGCGAAGCCGGCCTGCTGGGCCTGACCGTCGACGCCAAGAACAACGTTTACGCCTACTACACGGGCGACTCGCCGACCTGTCCCGGCCCGACCGGCGCGTCCGGCGGCGGCGAACTGGCCGGCCACTGCGTGTGGCGGTTTAGAACTACCTCCGGCGGCCGGCTGCGCGCCGACGGACTCGTCTTCAGCTCCGATCACCCCAGCAGCGCGTCCAACCACGTCGGCGGCGGCCTGCACATCGGCCCCGACGGCGCGCTCTACCTGTCGCTCGGCGACCTCGGCGAGAACGACGATCCCGACAACGGCCCCGGGCGCGCGCAGGATCTCGGCGTTCCGTTCGGCAAGCTTCTGCGGTTGGACCCGGCCGCTCGCAACAAGGGCGCCGACGGTAATCCGGGCAACTGCGGCAACGTCGACAACAGCTCGCGGCGCGCCGCGTCCGACCAGCGGATCTGGGCCTGCGGACTGCGCAACACCTACCAGTTCGCCTTCGACGTCAACAAGCGCATTTGGGGCTCCGAGGCCGGTGACAGCTGCGACGAGATCAACCGCATCGCCGCCGGTGTCAACTACGGCTGGGAGCCGCCGCGCACCGACTGCTCGGGCAGCGGCACCGGGCGCCCGGTGCTGAAGGTCAGCGGCACGCCGTCGGGCATCGCCATCCCGACCTCGCGCGCGGCCGGCGGCTGGCGCGACGATGTCTTTTACTGCCTGTTCGTGACCGGCGATCTGATTCGCTACGACCAGTCGTCGCGCAGGCGCTCGAAGCTCGCCAAGGGCGGCGGCAAGTGCGGGTACGACATGATCGCGCGCGGCAGCAAAATCTACATGTCGTCGGGTGAGGACATCTACCGCCTCTCGATCAAGCGGTAGCGCGGCGATGGCACGTGCCGCTCGCCCGTTCAGTGGTCGTGGCGCGCGAGCGGTGGCACTGCCGTTCACGCACTTCCGAGCGCTTGGGAACGCGCGCCGGGTGGCGCTCGGCGGCGCGGTCGCCATCGGCATCGTGGCCGTCGCCGGCGTGCCGGACTTCGGCTGGATCGAGGCCACCCAGTTGCTGCTTGCCGTCAGCGCGCTGCGCGTGATCGCCCGGGGGCTGGAGGATGCGCCGTTTCCGCTGCCCTTTCACGACGGGACGCTGTTGGCTATCACCGGCCTGTGGGCCGTGGCCGTGGCCGCGATCAACGCGTTCGACGGCGCCGACCCGGGAAGCTCGCTGATCATCCTCGGCGGATGCGTCGCCCTGCTGTTGTCGGGCCTACGTCTGCGCGCCTACGACGAGCACTACTGGTTCGAGTAGCGTGGCCGCAACTACCCTCCATTCATGAGCGCGACCCCGATCGAACCTTCCTCGGCCGACGAACTGCGGGCGGGGCTCCAGTCGGTGGGCTACCTCCCCAGCGACACGGTCGCGCTGGTTACCTACCTGGCGGTGCGTATGGGCAAGCCGGTTCTCGTCGAGGGCCCGGCCGGCGTCGGCAAGACCGAGCTGGCCAAGGCGTTGTCACGCTACACCGGGCGCGAGCTGATCCGCCTGCAGTGTTACGAGGGTCTCGACGAGGCCAAGTCGCTTTACGAATGGAACTACAAGAAGCAACTGCTGAGGATTCAGACCGGAGCCGCGGGTGACCGCGCGGCCGACACAGACGAGGACGGCTGGAGTTCGGTCCAGGACAACATTTTTTCCGAGCAGTTTCTGCTTGAGCGCCCGCTGCTGCGGGCGATCGCGTCGCCGGAGCCGGTTGTGCTGCTGATCGACGAGATCGACAAGACCGACCACGAGTTCGAGGCGCTGCTGCTGGAGATCCTCTCCGATTTTCAGGTCTCGATTCCCGAGCTCGGCGTGATCGAGGCGACGACCCATCCGATCGTGCTGTTGACGAGCAACGACTCGCGCGAACTGACCGAGGCGCTCAAGCGCCGCTGTCTGTACCTGTGGCTGGACTACCCCGACGGCGAGCGCGAGTTGGAGATCGTGCAGCTCCACGTGCCCGAGCTCGACGCGGCGATCGCCCGCCGGCTGGTGGAGATCGTGCGGATGGTGCGCGAACTCGACGTCAAGAAGCCACCGAGCATCGCCGAGTCGATCGACTGGGCGCGTACGTTGTTGTTGCTGGGCGCCGACCAGATCGACCGCGAGACCTTTACACAGACGATGAGCGTGATCGTCAAACACCGGACGGATCTCGACATCGTCGCCGAGCGGGTCGGGCTGAAGCTCGATCGCGAAGGCGTCGAGCGGCCGGCGTAACTCGATGGCCGGCCCGGGTTCGACGGGAGACTTGGCGGCGGCAGGCCAACCGCGCGGCGCAATCGCGCCGACGCTCGTGGACTTCTGCCGCGAACTACGCGACGAGGGACTGCGCGTCGGAACCTCGGAATTGCTCGACGCCTTCGCCGCGCTGAACGAGGTCGATTGGTCGCGGCGCGAGAACTTTCGTGAGGCGCTGGCGACGACCGTCGCCAAGTCCCAGGAGGACCGGCACCTGTTTGAGCTGGTCTTCGACCGGTTCTTCTTTCGTGCCGCCGAGGCCGAGGCGCTGGCACAGTCCGGCGTGCCGAGCCAAACGGGCGACGAGCATCCCGACGGCGCGCCGGCGCCCGGCGAGGGCGGTCACGGCGGCGCCGGTGAGACGGTGGCGGGCGCGGACCTCGAGTTCGATGCCGACGCGCTCCGCCAAGCGATTCTCGACGCGATCGAGCGCGGCGACGATGCGGCACTGCGCGACCTCGCGCGGTTGTCGGTGATGATGCTCGGCGGCAATCCGAGCAGCGGGGTGCTCGGCGTCGACGTACAGCGAGTCCGGCGGGCGCTGCAGCTGCGCTCCCAGGACCTGCCGCCCGGCGAGGACGGTGAGCAGGCCAGACGCCGGCTCCAGGCCTTCGAGCGCCACGTACGCCGTGAGCTGGAGGCCGCCCTGATTGGCCAAACCGGCAAACTGCCCGCGACCCGGCCGCTGAACGAGCTCAATCGCGCGCTGCCGACGGCAGCCGCCCAGGATCTCGCCGCGGTCCATCGCAGCGTGAAGATGCTCAAGCGAGCGATGGCGACCCAGGGGCTCGAACAGCGCGGCCACCGCCGGAGCGGCGTCGTCGACGTCCGGCACACGATGCGCGCGTCGCTGGAGACCGGCGGCGTGCCGATCAACCTGCGTTACCGGCCACGTCGGCCGCGGCGTCCCGAGCTCTATGTGCTCTGTGACGTTTCGACCAGCGTTACCAGCGCCAGCGTCTTCTTTCTCTCGATCCTGCACGCGCTGCACGACTCGTTCAAGCGGCTGCGGTCGTTCGTCTTCATCGAGCGCGTCGCCGAGGTGACCGAGCTGCTCGAGCGCGAGCGCTCGTTCGCGACCGCGTCGGAAAAGATTTCCAAGACCGCCGGCGTCGCCGACATCTCCGGATACACCGATTACGGGCGTGTGTGGCTCGATTTCCACGAGCAGGTCGCCGGCGACCTCGATCCTCGCTCGACGGTGATCGTCTTGGGCGATGCCCGCACCAACGGCCGCGAGCCGCGCGCCGATCTCTTCGCGGCGGTCGCCGCCAAGGCCGGCCGCGCGTTCTGGCTCAATCCCGAGCCGCATCTGTACTGGAACTACGGCGACTCGGTCATCGGCGTCTACGAAAAGCACTGCGACGGCGTCTTCGAGTGCTGGACGAGCAAGCAGCTCGAAGGCTTCGTACGGCAGTTGACGGCGGTGGGGGGCCGTTAGCGCGGAGGGCTCACGACATGGCTAGACTTGCGCGAGTAAGACCCACCAGGGGAGCTCGCGGGAAAGCGGGCTGAGATCGCGGACGTGGCGTAGCCACCCTTCGCGGACCCTTTGAACCTGTCGGGGTAATGCCCGCGAAGGAAGCCAGAATGCACGGTCCCGCACCGACGCAGACAGAGACGTCCGAGCGACAGCCGGTTGCGCCTGTTTCGTTCCCCGCCGCGCGCGCGGCCACCGGCGCCGCCAGCCTCGGGACCACCGGCGCCGCCACTGTCTTGTCCGCCACCGCAGTGTCGCTGGAATACCGCCGGCGTGGTGGCGAGAGTGTGTGTGCGCTCGACGGATTCGACCTGACGGTGGCCGCCGGCGAACGTGTCGCGCTGGTCGGCCCGTCTGGATGCGGGAAATCGACCCTGCTCGCCTTGGTCGCCGGCCTGCTCGACCCGACGGCGGGCGAGTTGGTCGTCGGCGACGACGTCGCCTTGATGCCGCAGCGAGACCTGCTGGTCCCATGGCGCAGCGCACTGCGCAACGCCGCGCTGGCGCTGGAGGCGCAAGGGGTCTCCCGCGGCGAAGCGATCGCCCGCGCCGAGCCATTGTTCGAGCGCTTCGGGCTGGCGAGCTTTGAAGGCGCACGCAGCTGGGAGCTGTCGGGCGGGATGCGCCAGCGAGTCGCGTTCCTGCGCACGATCTTGACCGGACGTCCGGTCCTCGCGCTCGACGAGCCGTTCGGGGCGCTCGACGCGATCACCCGCGGCGAGATGCACGAGTGGCTGGCGGAGGCCTTGGCGGCGGAACCGCGAACGGTGCTGCTGGTCACCCACGACGTCGAGGAGGCGCTGACCCTCGCCGACCGGGTCGTCGTGATCACCCCACGTCCGGGCCGCGTCGCCGCCGAGATCGCCGTCGGCCGACCGGCCGGCGCCACGCGCGAAAGCTGGATCACCTCGCCGGAGTTCTCGGCGTTGAAGTCCCAGGCCCTGGCGGCGCTCTCGTGAACGGCGGCGCGCGCACGGCGAGCGTGCGGCGGCGTCTGGCGCCGGTCGCCGCCGCAATCCTCCTGGTGAGTCTCTGGGAGGTTTTCACGCGATCCGGAATCGTCGATTCGCTGCTGGTGTCCGGTCCGTACGACGTGGCGCGGGCGTTCGCCGACGAAGCTTCGCTGCTGGCGCGGCACACCGCGGTGACCACTCGCGAGGCCGTACTCGGGCTGTTGTGCGCGATCGCGATCGGTGCGTCGGCCGGGCTGGCGCTGCACGTCTCCCCCTTGCTGCGCGACGCGACCCTGCCGATCCTGATCGGAACTCAAGCCGTGCCGCTGGTCGTGCTCGCGCCGCTGCTGGTGATCGCCTTCGGTTACGGGATCGCCGCCAAACTCGTGATCGTGGCGATCGCGTGTTTCTTCCCGGTCGCCGTCGGCGCCTTCGACGGACTGCGATCGAGCGACCCCGATTTGATCAAACTGCTGCGCTCGCTCGGCGCGAGCCGATGGCGGGTGCTCTGGCTGGCAGAGGTCCCAGGCGCGCTGCCGCGGCTGCTCGGCGGCGTGCGAATCGCCGCGACCTGGGCGTTTATCAGCGCGGTCTTCAGCGAGTACGCCGGATCGACCGAGGGTCTCGGCTACCTGATCGCGCGCGGCACCCCGATGTTCGAAACCGAACGCGTCTACGCCGCGATCTTGATCCTGTCGGCGGCCTCGCTCGCCCTGTGGGCGCTTGTGTCGCTGGCCGAAAGACGTCTGATCCCATGGGCGCGCCACGGCGGCGCGCGCTGATTTCCCGACCCCGTTTCCCGACCAAACCACTGACATACAAAGGAGTCCCGCTTGTCCTCGCCGAACCGTTTGACCCGACGATTGACCCCCCGGCCCTTGGTCCTCGCGCTGTTGGCCTTCGCGCTGTTGGCCGCCGTGTTCGCCGCCGGCTGCGGCGAGAAGGACGAGGCTCCGGCGCCGGCGGACCTCAAGAAGGACCGCATCGTGCTGCTGCTCGACTGGTTCCCCAACGCCGACCACGCCGGGATCTACACCGGCATCGAGAACGGCGCGTTCACAAGGCAGGGCATCTCGCTCGACGTCAAGGTGCCGTCGGACCCGGCGGCCGTGATCAAGCAGGTCGCCGCCGGCCGCGCCGATCTGGGCATTTCCTACCAGAACGAAGTGATGGAGGCGCGCGACGCCGGCGTGAAAATCAAGGCGATCGCCGCGGTCGTGAACACCCCGCTCAACTCACTGATCTGGCTGAAGAAATCGAAGATTGGCTCGATCAAGGACCTCAAGGGCAAAAAGGTCGGAACCTCCGGCGCCTACGGCTCGACGTTTCTCACGGTGATGTTGCGTAACGCCGGAGTCAAGGCGGGCGATGTCAAGCAGATCAACGTCGGTTACGACCTGCTGCCGGCTCTCGTCGGCGGCAAGGTCGACGCGATCATCGGCGCGTACTACAACGTCGAGGGCGTTCAGCTGAAGCTGCGCAAACGCCCGGCGACCATCATCCCCGTTGATCGCGGCGGCGTGCCGAAGTACGACGAACTCGTCGTGATCGCCTCCGAGGAGAACCTGAAGGACACCGGCCGCACCGAAACCTACCGGCGCTTCCTGGCCGGCCTCTCGGGCGGCACGAGCGCGGCGATCGAAGATCCGAAGGCGGCGGCCGGCGCGCTGGTCAAGCACTACGACGATCTCGGCAAGGACCGCGATTTTCTGGATCTGTCGCTCAAGGCGACCCTGCCCGTGCTGAAGTCCGCCGAGGACCGGCCGTTCGGCTACATGGACCCGGCCGTATGGACCGGATTCGCCGCGTTTATGCGCGACCAGGGGCTGCTGAAGAAATCGCCGGACGCAGCCGCTGCGTACACCAACGACCACCTGCCGGGACAGGGACCCGGGGATCCCGCGGGCGAATAGGACGACCGGGCTTGGCGCGGCCCGGGCCGGTCTCCGGGTCGCGTGTCGGGCGGCGCCGGGACGGACTGGCGAGCTCCGAGTAGCTCTAGCGCCCGGGCTTGAGCAGGTGCACGTCGACGAGGAACGATCGCGAAGCGACCACGTCCTTGCGTCGGCGGCGCGCCAGTCCGGGCGCCGGTCCGGCGATCGTCCGCACAGCCTTGGCGAGCACGACCGTCGCGGCCCCGGCGGCGATCCCGCCGGCGGTCGCG
>JBASWU010000060.1:0-6115 GCA_049276635.1 Solirubrobacterales bacterium
CCCCGACCCGCTCGTGCGCGGCGACCTGCTGGCGGCCGAGCTCGGGCTTGAGCACGGCCCGCGGCTGGGCGAATTGATCGACGCGTTATCCGAGGCGCGATACGCGGGTGAGATCGGCTCCGCGAGCGAGGCGATCGAGTACGCGCGCGCCCTGCTTGAGTCCGGTCGGTAATGCACGGCCGGTGACCGAGATGGTCCGGGCGCCCGTCGATGCCTGTAGAGTTTTTCCAGACCTACTCCACCGGGAGTTGAAAAATGGCCGAAAACTGCATCTTCTGCGCGATCGCCGATCGCACGGCCGCGGCCGAGGTGGTCGGCGCCGACGCACATACAATCGCGTTTCTCGACATCAACCCGGCGACCCGCGGTCACACGCTTGTGATTCCGCGCAGTCACTCCGAGAATCTGCTCACGATCCCGGTCGACGACCTGCATCGCGTTACCGAGATGGCCCAGCGAATCGCGGCGCGCATGCCCGACGCGCTCGGAGCCGCCGGCGTCAACCTGATCAACTCCTGCGGCGCGGCGGCGTGGCAGACGGTGTCTCACTTTCACCTGCACGTGGTTCCGCGCTACGAAGACGATCCGCTCAGACTCCCGTGGGTCCCCGCGCCAGCGTCGTCGGAAGACCTCGCGCACACCGCCGAGCTTCTGCGCTAGCCGGCACAAACCGGTTTTCAACCCCGTGACCGCGTAAACTTTGCCGCAAGAAACCGTCTATCCAGGAGTTTTTTGAGCAAAGAAGAGAAAATCGAGATGGAGGGGGAGGTCCTTGAGGCCCTTCCCAACACGATGTTCAAGGTCAAGCTTGACAACGACCACGAGGTGCTTGGTCACATCTCGGGCAAGATGCGCCGTCACTACATCCGGATCCTTCCCGGCGACCGCATCAAGATCGAACTTTCACCGTACGACCTTTCGCGCGGGCGCATTACCTACCGGTACAAGTAGCGAGACTCGCCGATCGGCGCCGATTCGGCTACGCGTCCATCTTCTGGATACGCCACATCGCGAACCAGGTGCTCAGGGCGAGCATGGCCGCGGCCGCCACGATCCCGGGCCACGTGTCGCTCCAGTTGATCGTGGCTATGTAGCCCTGGCGTACGGCGTCGAGCACGTACGTGAACGGGTTGGCGTGCGCGATCGTTCGCATCCATGGCGCCAGCAATGCGATCGGCGCGTAGACGGCCGTCAGCTGCATCAGCATGAAACCCGAGGACTGCATCAGTGGGGCGGCGTCCTGGGATTTGAACTTCATCGCCAGCCCGCAGCTCCAGCAGGCCATTACGGCGGCGAGCAGGGTGGCGAAGCCCAGGGAGAAGGCGATCCCCAGGACCCCGGGCCAGTGCATCCCGGCGAGCACGCCGACGACGATCAGCAGCATGCACGGCATCAGCACGCGGATCGCCGCCGAGCAAACCAGACCCGCCAGCAGCACCCAGCGTGGCGCCGGCGCCAGCAGCATGCGATCGAACCAGCCCGACTCGATGTCGCGGGCGAGGTTGACGCCGGTCGCGGCGCCGGTGAAGGCGGCGGACTGAATGAATCCGACCGGTAGGATCCAGTTGAGATAGTCGTCGGCGCCGAAGCCGGGCAGCAACCGCAGCTCGCCGAAGATCGAAAACGTTCCGAGCATGAAAATCGTCGGCGCGAGGATGCCGGGCAGCGAGGCGCCGGGAACTCGCAGGATCTCATTGAGCCCGCGGCGCACGAGCGCCCAGATCAGGCGAAGGCTTTCGGCCGGTCCCTCGGGGCGGGCGGTACTCACCGCTGGGTTCCCAGTCGCACCCGCAGCGCCCACACGGCGATCGCGCCGGTGATCGCCGCCATCACGACGCCGACCGCGAACGCAGGCAGGGCGGAGCTGCTGTCGAGGCCGTCGATAATCGGCCCGCGCATGCCCTCGGCGAGGTAACTGATCGGGTTGTAGTCGGCGATCACGGCGGCCGGGCCGGTCAGCATCTCGCGCGGGAAGAACGCCGACGAGAGAAATATCACGACGAACACGAGCGGAAACGCACCTTGGACCCACTGCGCCTGGGCGCGCAACGAGAGCGCGACGGCCAGGCCCCCGACCGACGCCGCACACAGCGCCGCGAGCGCAACGATGATCAGCACCGCGCCGATCCCACCCTCGATCGGCGCGCCGAAGGTCACGCCGATCGCGAGATAGAGGCAGGCTTGAAAGATCGCCGGCACGGCGGCGCCGAGCACGCGCCCGAGCACCAATGCCGAGCGCGGCACCGGAGCGACGATCATCCGGTCGAAGAAGCCGTTGTCGACATCGATCGAGAGCGCGATTCCGACCATCAGCCCGCCGAGCATCGTCGACTGCACGATCGCTCCGGCGATCGCGAACTGGAAAAAGCTGTCGACCGGCGGAAAGCCGGGCAGATCGATCGCTCGCGCGGCGCCGCCGGCGGTGACGGCGAGAAACATCGTCGGCACCAGAAACATCGGCATCAGCGTCTGCGGGCGCCGCACGGTGCGAACGATCGAACGCCGCGCGATCGCCCAGACGATCCGCAGGTAGCTCACGCGCGCGCCGTCGGCGGGCCGCCGCCGACCTCGGCCGGTTGATCGCCGGACTGAGGATCGTCGCCGTCCGACGGGAAGTGATGCCCGGTCTTGAGCAGGAATACGTCGTCGAGCGACGGTTCGACCAGGTCGATGCGATCGACGGTGACTCCGGCTTGGTCGAGCGCCACGACATACGGCGCCAACGCGGTCTCGCCGGGGGCCAATTGGAGGCAAAGGCTTACGCCGGGGCGCGGATCGATCAACCGCCCGCGCTCGGCGAGCAGTCGCCGGCCTGTCTCCAGCTGGGCCGGGTCGTGAATCGTCAGATCGAGTCTCGATGTGCCGACATCGGACTTCAGCTGGCCGGGGGTGCCCTCGGCGACCAGCCTGCCGTCGGCGATGATCCCGACGCGATCGGCGAGCGCGTCGGCCTCCTCGAGGTACTGCGTTGTCAAAAAGACTGTCGTGCCGGCCTGATTGAGCCGGCGTACCTCGTTCCACAACACCTTGCGGCTGATCGGGTCGAGGCCGGTCGTCGGTTCGTCGAGAAACAACACGTCGGGCTCGTGGATCAGCGACATCGCCAGGTCGAGCCGCCGGCGCATACCCCCGGAGTAGGTGGCCAGACGAGCCTCACGGGCGCGCACCAGATCGACCCGCTCAAGTAGTTCGTCGGCCTTGTCGGCGGCCGCGCCCTTGCGTAACCCGTGCAGCGTTGCCTGGAGCGCAAGCAGTTCGAACCCGGTCATCAGCGGATCGAGCGCCGCCTCCTGAAGGGTGACGCCGATCACGGCGCGGACGGCGGCCGCCTCGCGAACGACATCGTGGCCGGCGACCCGAGCCGTTCCACCGGTCGGACGCAGCAGCGTCACAAGCATTCGCACCAAGGTGGTCTTCCCGGCGCCGTTGGGGCCGAGGAATCCGTAAACCTCGCCGCGCCGCACCGCGAGGTCGACACCCGCGACGGCCATCAGCGGTGCGCCGTCGGGTCCCTTGAACGATCGTTCCAAGCACTCGACTTCGATAACCGCGGACACGGGGGTGAGTTTAATGCGACCGCCGCGTCGGCCTACCGGCAGGGACACGCATGTCGGCCAATGTCGGACTACGGGCCGGTGCCACGCCGGCCGCGTCGGCCCGCTGGCGGCGACATGCGCCCGGCAGCGCCCGCCCGCGGGCAGCGACCGCAATCGATCGTGTCGAACCGCGGTGTTGCGTAGTATCTGAACCGCAACTTCCTGGAAAAACGGTGTTGTAACGAAACATGACCAGCCTCCGGAATACTTTTCAGAACAAGTGGCGGCGCATCGCGCTCGCGATCAGCGTCGGCGCGTGCCTGGCGGTCGCCATTCCTGCGGCGGCCGCGGTCGTCGAGGTCGGCGGCACCGACGCCTTCCCCGAGCCGGCCTGCCCGAACAACGACACCTGTCGCGCGGTCACCGGCGTGACCGGATATCAGATTCAAATCGGCGCCAAAAAGAATCCGTTTCGCGTCAAGCAGTCCGGCCGCGTCGTCGCTCTGACGCTCAAACTGCCGGAGCTAACCGCTGCTCAGAAGAAATTCTTCGCCGAGAACTACGAGGGGGCGTCCAAGGTCAAGATCTCGGTCTTGCGCCCGCGTGTGCGCAGGGGGGTCAAGTACCGTTACGCCCTGGCCGGGCAGAGCGAGTCGCTGACCGTCGACAACTACCTCGGCAGCGAGCCGACCTTCCCGCTACGCGCCTCGCTGGCGGTGCGCAAGAACGACATCATCGCCCTGACGGTCGAGACGTGGGTTCCGGCGTTCGCGATTAAGCTCGACGCCAAGACCACGTGGCGTGCCAGCCGCACCAGCAAGGACTGCAAGAAGCTCGACAAGTCGACGCACGAGAAGATCGGCCAGATCCGCGTCTATGGGTGCGAGTACACGACCGCTCGACTGCTGTATCGGGCTACGGTCGTGCCGTCGCCCAAGCCAACGGCCTCGGCCAAGAAGTAGCGACCGCCGGCGCGGCCGGATCGGTCAGTTGCCCGGCGCGGCGCCACCGGTGTTTTGGCCGCCGTCCTGCTGAGTCTCGTCGGGTCCCTGGCCACCGGTGTTCTGCGGTGGCGGCGTCGTGGTGGTGGCGCCACCGGGGTCGGTTCCCGCGGAAGTGTCGGTACCGGCCGTGTCGCTGGAGCCGGTCGACCCAGTCGAGTCGGTTGAGCCGGAGTCGCGGGCGTCGGACTCGACCGATCCGTTGGGGATCGACAACTTCGGAGCCTGCGGCGGCGACTCGTCGGGCTTGTCGGAGTCGTCTCCGCAACCGGCGGCCGTCAGCGCAAACAAGACCAGCAGCAGCGGCGCGATCGACGACGGGCGGCGAATTGTGCGGCGGACGGGCTTGCGCCCGGGCTCAGGCCGCATCGCCCGTGGTGACGGTCGCGCTGGAGCCGACGGCGGGAACTCGACGGTCGCAGTAAGGACAGTCGTTGATGTCCTTCTGAAACAGCTGTTCGCGCGAACAACCGCAGAGCCGCAGGTTCTCTTCGGACCACGGCAGGTTTGAACCCGAGGGCGCCAATGGCAGCACCTCGCCGACGATCTTGAACGGGGTGCCGGATTGGCGATCGATCAGCGCGGTCTCGGCGTCGATCTCGGCGACGATCTCGCGACCATACCCGGCCGAGCGCAGGTGTAATTTCTTCGACTTGCTCACGAGGCGGCAGAATATCACCGCCGGAGGCTCGAAAAGTCACGGTAGCCCGGTCCTCAGACTCGATGACTCGTCCAGAGGCGGTGGCCGGACGCCGTGCGAAAACCTATGCTCGGGATGCAGATGCGGATTCTGATCTTTCACGGCTACCTATTGCGGGGAACGGGTAGCAACGTTTATAACGCCGAGTTGGCGCGCGCGCTTGCCCGCGCCGGCCACGACGTGCATCTGTTTTGCCAGGACCTCAATCCCGGCGATCTGGAGTTCGTCGATGCCGTCGGCGCGTGGACCGGCGACACCCTCGAGATCGAAGCGCTACCGCGCGACCGGCCGGCCGGATGGGGCGGCTGCAGTGTCTACAGACCGCCGATCGGCGGTCTGCTGCCCGTCTACGTCGCCGACCGCTACGAGGGCTTCACGGCGAAAACCTTCCCCGAGCTGACCGTCGAAGAGCTGCAGCATTACATCGACGTCAATGTTCGTGCCGTGCGCGACGTCGCTCGCGCGACACGGCCGGATTGCGCGTTGGCCAACCACATGGTGATGGGACCGGCGATTCTCGCTCGTGCGCTCGCCGGTGAGATCCCGTACGCGGTGAAGATCCACGGCAGCGCGATGGAATACACGGTTCGTCGCGATGACCGGTTCCTGCCCTACGCCGTCGAAGGGCTCGCGCAATGCTCGACGCTGCTGGTCGGTTCGCGACATATCGCCGAACGGGCATGGGACACCGTCAAAATCGACGGGCTTGCGCGGCGGACCTTTCTCGGCCCGCCGGGCGTAGACACCGAGGCCTTTGTCCCGCGCGACCGCATGCGCGCTCGCGCCGGTCTGACCGGTCTTGCCGAGCGCGTCGAGGCGCTACCGCGTCGCGGCTACGGGCCTGATTCGGCGGCGGCGATCGCCGCGCTCTACCGGCT
>JBASWU010000061.1:0-16517 GCA_049276635.1 Solirubrobacterales bacterium
CCGCGGCCGCGCGGCCGGGCGCGCGCAGCAACAAGTGGTCGGGGATCACGGCGAGCTTCAGCGCCGGCGAGACGAACCCCTCGCGCAGCGTCGCCTGGGTGAAGAACACGCCCTTCCACTCGCCGAGCGCGTCTGACTGTTCCAGCGGCGACGGCCGTATGCGCGCGAGGTTGAACTGTGCGCGCTCAAGTTCGCTCTGGCGGTTCCACGCGACCACCGTGCGGTAGCCGCTACGCAGCAGCTTCTCCAGCTCGACCTCGGCCGACTCGAACGTGCGGGCCATGCTCGCCGGGCGCTCGGCGCGCAGCTCGGGCAGGTCGCGGCCGCCTGTCGCGGAGACGTTGGCGATCGCCAACGCGGCGCGATCCGCCAGCTGCTCGTTGAGGTCGTCCGGGGCGACGTAAAGACCGTGAGCTTCGGGGTCGTGGTAGGTCGCTTCGACATCGGACCACAACTCGCCGAGCGCCGCGCTGACGTCCTCAGTGCCGGCGATCGCCAGCCACGTGTCGTTCGGGGCCAGCTCTAGGACGTCGCGAAACCGGTCGATCGGCAGCAGCTCGGCGATGTCGGCCGGTGGGTCGTCGTCGTGCGAGGTCAGCGCGGCCTCGGCCTCGGCGACGAACTCGCCCGCGAGCTCGGCCGCGGGCTCGATGGCGATTTCTTCGATTGCTTCGAGCGAGCGCTGTGTGAAGGTCGAGAACCGGCGAATCGACTCGATCTCGATGTCGAACAACTCGACGCGCACGGCGTGGTCGCCGGTCGCCGGAAAGACGTCGAGGATGTCGCCGCGGATCGCGAACTGGCCACGGTCCTCGACCCGATCGACCCGCTCGTAACCGCAACCGGCCAGGTCGGCGGCCAGCTCGTCGAGATCGGCGACGCCGCCGCGCTCGATCGTGAAACCGTGCGGGCGCAGCGCGGGGTCGGGCACGCGTTCGGCCATCGCACCGGCGCTGGCGACGACGACCGCGCGCGAGTCGTCCTCGAGCAGTGAATCGATCGCCGCGATCCGCAGCCCGACCAGGTGCGGCGGCGGCGCGAGGTGAGATTCGTAGAGCACGCCGCGAGCCGGGTAATGGCGGACGTCGCGATCGGGCAGAAAGGCCGCGAGGTCGGCCGCGAGGTCGCGCGCGGCCTGGTCATCGGCGGCGACGATCAGCGCCGGTGTGTCGGCCGCGAAGCGTTCGGCGGCCACGGCCAGGGTGAACGGGGTGAAGGCCGGCGAGACGAAGGCCGTGCGCGGCCGACCCGCGCTCGGCGAGAGCGCGGAGAAGAAGTCGTCGTGGACGGTCTGGCGCAGGGGGATCGAAAGACTCATCGCGCGGGACTTTAGGCGCAAGCGGGTTTGGCGGCCGTCCGGGGCGGGCAGGACAATCATCAGGTACGGCGAAAGGGCCAAATACGAACATACGTTCTGTCCGGCCGCCGCCGTAGATTTGTCTTTATGAACAAGACGATCAACATCACGGCACAGACCGAGGGCGGGCGCGGAGCGACCGCGGGAATACGCCGGGCCGGCCGACGGGACGGGTACGGCGCGGCCGCCGGCAATCGCCGGGCCGGCAAGCCCTGGAGCGGCGCGGACATCTCACGCCTCGTGGTCATGGCCGAGCGCCGCACGTCGGTCGACCGCATCGCTCGCAAGCTTGGGCGTTCGGAGAGCGCGATTCGCACCGAGGCCGCCAAGCGACGGCTCAAGCTATCGCCCGCGCCTACGCCCACCGACAAGCGGCCATATGGCGGCACGTCACCGGCTCGAGCGCGCCGCGCGGCGGATCGCGCGGCGTCGCGAAATCCGACGGACCGCAAGGCGGCGGCTCGCCACGCCGACCCCAGCGTGCCGGCCGGCGACACGCTGTTCTAAGGAAGGTCCCGGCTCGGCAAGCCCTCTAGGCGATGTCGGCGGGTTCGATGACCCGCTCGGTCTCGGCGAGCGCTCGGTCGATCAGGTCTTCGACCTCGGCTTTCGGCTCGTCGAAGGCGCCGAGCACCCAGCGCGAGACGATCTCGGGATCGCTGCTGTCGGGGCGGCCGACGCCCACCCGCACGCGCCGGAAATCGGCGGTGCCAAGCTGCTGCTTGAGCGAGCGCAGCCCGTTGTGGCCACCGTGACCGCCACCGATTCGCGACTCGATGCGCCCGAACTCGAAGTCGATCTCGTCGTGTATGACGACGATCCGGCCGGGCTCGACCTTCAGTGCTCCGCGTGCCGGTCCGACCGATTTTCCGCTCTCGTTCATAAAGGTCTGGGGCATCAGCACGGCCACTCGCGGGCCGCCCGGTCCGAGGCGGCCCTCAACGAAGTCTCCGCGGTAACGCGACTTCGTCTTGCCGAGGTTGTGCCGCTCGATCAGCGCTTCGCCGACCATGAAGCCGATGTTGTGACGGCTGCGCGCGTACTTGGCGCCGGGATTGCCCAATCCGACGATCAGCCAGTCGACCGGCGCGCCGGCGCGGCCACGGCGTCCGAAGATCGCCGCCGGCAGAAGCAAAAGACCGAGAAGAAGGCGCTGCGGGCGCATGCGCCAGACGCCGGCGGGGCTACTCGCCGCCGTCGCCCTCGGACTCGCCGCCCTCGGACTCGGCGGCGGCTTCGCCTTCGCCGACGAGTTCGGTCTCTTCTTCGACTTCGTCGTCGGGCGACTCGGCCTGGCTGGGAGCGCTCATCGTGGCGATCACCGTCTCGTCGGCGTCGTCGAGAATCTCAAGTGTGCCGGGCAGCTGCGACAGCGCCTCGGCGAGCAGGAAGGTGGTGTTGAGCTCGAGACCCGAGACGTCGATCACGACCGAGTCGGGAATGTCGGTCGGCAGCGCTTCGATGTTGAGCTCACGGGTGACGTGGTCGAGCACACCGCCGAGCACGACGCCGGGGGCGATGTCGATGCCGGACAACTCGATCGGGACGGTCGACTGGATTTTCTGCTTGAGGTCGACCTCGAGAAAATCGATGTGCGTGAAGCCGCCGCGCACCGGGTGGTGCTGCTGGTCCTTGATAATCACCGGCACGGTGCTGTCGCCCATGCTGACATCGAGCAGCGCGTGGCCGGCTTTGAGCGCGGCGCGCAGCTCAAGCTCGTTGACGCTGAAGGCCTGCGGGTCACGGCCGCGGCCGTAGAGAATGCCCGGCAGGCGGCCGCCGCGGCGCATGCGCCTGGACTCGCGCGATCCGCGTTCTTGGCGCGGAAGTACATCGATTGTTGCTCGACCGTCGGTGGACATGAAGTGAGGATGGTAGCGAGGCCGGTCCGCCGGCCGGGGATCGCTATCGCCCGCGTTAGCCCGCCGGAGTCCTAGGATGCGCTCTGTGGCCAAGGACGATCGTTCCGTTCCGAAATCGCGGTTTGGCCGTGTTGCCCGCGTGGGCGCCGCGCTCGGCGGGCAGGGCATCAAACTTGCCGGTACCGCTTCGGCGAACGTGGTGCGCGGTCGCGACGGTGGAAAGGCCGCGCTGGAGCGGCGCCACATCGACTCCGCCGAACAGATGGTCAAGGCGCTCGGCGGCCTGCGCGGCGCGGCGATCAAGGTCGCCCAGCTGGCGTCAATCGTCGACATGGATCTGCTGCCCGACGAATATCGCGAGATCTACCAGCGCGAACTCGGCAAGCTGCGCACCTCGGCCCCGCCGATGAGCTGGAAGAAGGTCAAGACCGTGCTCGACGACCAGTGGGAGCGGCCGATCGGCCGGTACTTCAAGGACTTCGACCAACAGGCGGTCGCCGCCGCGTCAATCGGGCAGGTCCACCGCGCCGTGCTCAAGGACGGTCGCGAGGTCGCGGTCAAGATCCAGTACCCCGACATCGCCGACGCGCTGCGCGCCGACGTGCAGAACGCGGCCTTGTTCCTGCGGCTCGGCCGGATGATCGCGCCCGGCCTCGACTCCAAAGCGGTCGCCAAGGAGCTGAAGGCTCGTGTTCTGGAAGAGCTTGACTACGAGCTGGAGGCAGCCAACCAGCGCCGTTTCGCGCGGGCTTACCGCGGCCATCCGTTCATCCACGTGCCGGAGGTGATCGGCGAGTTGTCGCGTGAACGCGTGATGGTCAGCGAGTGGGTCGACGGAGTCGGGTTCGACGACGTTCTGGCGATGGATCAGGCCGCCCGCGACCGTTTCGGCGAGATCGTCTACCGCTTCTCGTTCGGCTCGATCTATCACCTCAACCAGCTCAACGCCGACGCGCATCCGGGCAACTACATGTGGATGGACGACGGCCGCGTCGCGTTTTTGGACTACGGAATGACCAAGCGGTTGAGCGAGCGCCAGATCCAGCTTCAGGTGGCGGCGGTCACGGCGGTGCTCGACGACGATCCCGAGGCGTTCGCCGGGGCGATGGAGGATCTCGGGTTCATCCGCGACCGCAATGACTTCAACACCGAACTGTTGATCAAGCACGTCAAGCTGGTCGGCGGCTGGTACCTCAACGGCCGCAAGACGCGGATCAACTCGAAGTTCGTCGCGCGCGCGATCGTCGCGCTCTCGGACCCGCGCTCGGAGTACTTCGAGCTGGTACGCACCGCGAGCCTGCCGGCCGACGAATTGATGGGCCGGCGCATGGAGACCGGCGTGCTGGCGGTACTCGGCAAACTTGAGGCGACGGCCAACTGGACGCGCATCGGCCGCGAGTGGTGGTTCGCCGAGAAGCCGTCGACGCCGCTCGGCAAAGCGGAGTGGGCCTTCTTCGAAGAGCGCGGGCATTCGCGGAGGCCGATGGGGTAGCAGGCGAGCGGGTATCACGCGGAATCCGTCGATACGGGTGCTAGCCTTTAGATAGATGAGCGTCGATCTAATACTCGCGCCCAAGCACAAGCGTGCCGCCGGAGAGGTCTGTTGCGAGCCGGTCGTGCTGCCGAGCATCGGTCCGGCGCGTGCCGACGAGCTGGCCGGCGTGGCGCGGGCGCTAGGCGACCCGATCCGCCTGCAGATCGTCGATGTCCTGCGCGCGCACGCCGGCGAGGTCTGCGTCTGCGAGTTGGTGCCGCTGTTCGACGTCTCGCAGCCGACCCTCAGTCATCACCTGCGCAAGTTGCGCGAGGCCGGGATCGTCGATTCCGAGAAGCGCGGCCTGTGGTCCTACTACTACGTCAAACCGGGGAAACTAGAGGCGCTCGACGCATGGTTGTCCTGAACGCCGCAATCGAGGCCGGGACGACCGACGTCGTGCCGCGATCGCCGTGATGGCGCCCGGGCTAGCCCGTCGCACCGCCGCCGAGGGCATCGCCGCCTTTGCGCTCGTCTTCGCCGGTTGCGGTGCGGCGGTTACCAACGCGCGGTTCGGCGGAGCGCTCGGCGTGGTCGGAATCGCGGCCGTTTTCGGCCTCGTGGTCATGGTGATGATCTACGCGACCGGGCACCTGTCGGGCGCGCACATAAATCCGGCCGTTACCGTTGCGTTCACCTGCGCGCGGCACTTTCCGGTCCGCGACGCGGTCGCCTACATCGGCGCTCAGTGCGCCGGCGCGGCGGCCGCTGCATTCGCGCTGCTGGCGGTCTGGCCGGACAAGCCCGCGGCCCTGGGCGCCACCGTTCCGGCGGCCGGCGTCGCCGTCGGCTCGGCACTCGTCTATGAACTGATCCTCACGGCGTTTCTGATGTTCGTGATCACGGCCGTCGCGACCGACACACGCGCCGTCGGCGCCGCCGCGGCGATCGCGATCGGCGGCACGGTCGCGCTCGACGCGCTGTTCGGCGGCCCGGTCACCGGCGCCTCGATGAACCCGGCGCGGTCGCTGGGGCCGGCGCTGGCCGCCGGCGAATGGACCGACTTCTGGATCTACATCGTGGGACCGGTGATCGGGGCGCTGTTCGGCGTGTTCGCCTATCGGCTGGTGCGCGGCGAGGCCGCCGCGACACTCCCGCGGGAGGCCTGAGCATGGCTCACGCATTGTTCGTCTGCCTGCACAACGCCGGCCGTTCGCAGATCAGCCGTGCGCTGTTCGAGCGGGCCGCGGCCGGCCGCCACAGCGCGGAGTCGGCGGGAACCACCCCCGGTGAGCGTGTTCACCCCGAGGTCCTCGAAGTGATGCGCGAACTCGGCATCGATCTCGCCGACCGCGTGCCGCAGTTGCTGACGATCGAGCTCGCGCGCCGAGCCGACGTCGTCGTGACGATGGGCTGCGGCGACGAGTGCCCGTACATTCCCGGGAAGCGCTACATCGACTGGGATCTGACCGACCCGAAGGGCCAGAGCATCGACGCCGTCCGCGCGATCCGCGACGACATCGCGCGGCGGGTCGACCTGCTCGTCTCCGAGTTGGACGCGGACGGCGCGACCGAGTAACCGGCGGCGATCGAATGCCGGCCGGTGTTCGAGCTAGTAGACGCCGCCGCCGAGCTTGCGGTGATCCCAGCTGACGTAGCGCTGGGGCTTGAAACGCAGACCGACGCGCTTGGGCACCTGGGCATCGATCATCCGCAGGACCGGCTCGGCGGGTGGATTGCCGTCGCCGTACCGGGTGAACAGTTCGACGCCGATGCCGCGAATGTCGGTCTCGTCACGCAGGAGCTCGACCGCGGACTCGATCATCACTCCGCGCAGTTCGCCGTAGACCACGCCGTCCTCGACCAGCAGTGTCGCACGCGGGTCGCGTTCGAGATTCTTAGCCTTCTGTGATTTGGCGAAGGTCCAGCCCCAGACCTCCGAGCCGCGCATCACGAACCACAACGGCATCATGTGCGGCAGCCCGCGCGGGCCGTTTGTGCCGACGATCACGGTCTTGGCGCCTGCGAGGTAGTCGGCGACCTCGGCGTCGGTGAGCTTGATCTGATCGCGGCGGTTGGTCATGTCGGCGGGCGGCGGCTCGGCCGGCCGGTGCGGTCAGGCGGCGCCGACCGGCTCGCGCTTTCGCGGTGATTTGGCTTTGGCCTTGTCGCCGGCCTTGTCGCCGGCCTTGTCGCCGGAGGCGGCGACCTCGGCCTTGAGCGCCTTGGCGGCGTCGCGGACGGCCCCACGCGCGTCGGCGGGTTCGAGCACGACGGCGTCGCCGCCGAACTTGAAGATCTCGGTGACCAGCCAGTTGATGCCGCCGTAGGGCAGCTCGATCAGGATCGCGCCGTCCTTGAGCTCGAGCACCGGCTCGTGTTCTTCGCGCACGCGGCGCGCGACCCGCGGGTCGATCCAGATGCGGGCCACCGTGGCCGTCGAAACCGTGCCGGTGCGCGGCCAGCCGTCGAGGTCGGGGATCATGTCGTCGCGCGGCGCGAACTCCTCGGTCAGCACGGCGACGCTCTTGATCCGGTCGAGGCGAAAGTCGCGCGGGGCTTCGCGCGACCGGTCCCACGTGTGGACGTACCAGCCCTCTCGGCCGTTCATCAGCGAGTACGGCTCGATCGTGCGATTGGTGAAGGTGTCCTGGTCCTCTTTGTAGTGCTCGATCTCGACCAGCTTGTTGGCGGCGATCGCGCGGGTCAGCTCGGCGGTGATTCCGGAGTCGCCGGCTCTGCCGGCGGCGATCTGCAGGCCGCTGGTGGCCGGATCCTCGCCGAGCGCGGTCACGACCTTCTTGCGCGCGGAGATCAGCGAATTGTCGGGGAAGTACTCGCCGAGCAGGTCGATCGCGGCGATCAGCGCCTTCGCCTCGAGCGGCAGCAGGCGCGCCGGACGGGCGAAGTTGTCGCTGTAGGGCTCGCTGTCGACGGTCACCTCTTCGTCCTCGATCTCGGCGAACAGCACGTAGCTGCCCCCGCCGAAGTTGACGACGTTGAGCACTTCGATGTCTTCAGCGAGTTCTTCACGGGTGACGTTGAGGTCGGTGAGCAGGCGCTGCATCGGCACCGGCTCGCCGGTGTGGGTCGAGCCGATCAGGATGCCCGCGAGCGTGACCAGACGGGCGAATCGCTCGGGCCGGATCGATGCTTCGCCGCCGTCGCCACCACCGCCGGTCGCCGCCGAGCGGCGCCGGGTGGCCTTCGGGGCGACCTTGAACTCGCCGCTGTGGTTGCGGCTGATGCGCGCCGCGCGGGCGACTGCTTCGGCGGCCAGGGGGGCCGGCTGGAGAATGCGGGCGCGCGGACCGAGGCCGAGCACCCAGGCCAGCAGCGGTCCGGCGTCGGAGTAGTCGGTCTCGAAGATCACGCCCTTGCCGGGCACGGCCTCACCGCGCTTGGGCTTGCGAATCGTGCCGGCGCGCGCGAAGTGGCGCTCGACCAGCCAGGCGATGCGCTCGCTGACCCAGACCGAGGCCCGCTCGAATTGTTGCCCGAACTGCCACTCGGCTTTTGTCGCGTAGTCGCGCGGGTCGAAATCCTCGGGCGGCGGGAAATCATGCTCGGCTTTGCTGGCATAGCTGATCTTGCCGCGGATGCGCTCGAGCTTGAACATGCGCTGCTCGTCGCGCTCGTGTGCGTGGCCGATCATGTAGAACTGACCGCCGCGGAACAGCAGGTGGTACGGGTCGACCTTGCGCTTCTCGTTGGCGTCGCGCCCGATCGTGTAGTAGTCAAAGATGATCGTCTTGCGACGGAAGATCGCGTTTTCGATCTTGCTGAGGCGCTGCGAAAGCTCGCGTCCTTGTACATCGGGGCCGACGGCGACGTGGATCGAGCCCTCGTCCGGCGCCGAGAGCGGACTCGGGCGGCCCCAGGTGAGCTGTTGCAGCGCCAGCCGCAGCGGCTCGGCGTAGGCGAACCGGCCGTCGAGCATCTTCAGCGCGGTCGTCAGCGAGGCGAGTTCCTTGTCCGTGAATTGGACGCTCGGCAGGTAGAAATTCTCCGGCGGCAGCGAGTAATTCTCGGCCTCGTAGAAGCCGTCGGTCGCGCGGTCGACGCGCAGCTCGATCCCGAGTGCGTCGAGTTCGGCGCGGTCGGCGTAGAACCGGCGTGCGAAGGCGTCGTCGTTCATCTCGCTGTAGCCCTCGACGTCGCGCTTAATTTCGAGAGCGGTGACCGGACGGCGCTTGGCCATCAAAAACGAGATCAGCGACAGCTGACGAATGAGCTTTTCCGTGTCTTTGGCCACTCGCCACGCAGGATAGGTGAGCTAGCTCGATGAGTCGTGTGCGCGACGCGGACGAGTACGCAAATTGCGTGCTTTCAGTTTTATCGCCCGCCCGCCGGGATCGGCACGCGCCGGGAGTCGCCGGTACCGGCCCCCAGTAGGCCTCGCGATCGCTGTAGGGCCAGTGGACGGTCTCGGCGGCCGGCCATGGCGGAAAAACGGACGAGGCCTACTTGGGGTCACCCGGTGTCAGTTGCGCTTCCTGTTGCTTGGGGTGCGCACGGATTCGCATCGAGACTGGAGACGCGAATCCGTGCGCGGGTGATGCGGGGTGGGATGTTGCTCGCGGCTCGACCTAGGAGGAAATACCAATACTTACTACCAACCAGTTTGGCTGGCTGTACAAACATCCTACCGGTTTCGCGGACGAGGCGCTCCGACGTGCGGCGGCGCGACGCGGCGGCAGCGGTGCGAATCGGGCGTCACGCGCGACCGTTCTTGACCGGATGCCGCCCGGCGGCCGGTGTCTCGTCGACGATCTCGGCGCCGGATCGAATCGTTGCGGCTCGGACGGCGCTCCCCGGGCGACGGCTTCGCCAATGGCGAGACCCGGATTCGAACCGGGGACACCACGATTTTCAGTCGTGTGCTCTACCAACTGAGCTATCTCGCCGCGCCCGGTGATGGTACAGGTCGCCGGGCGCTGTGACTAGAACCGCGGCGTCCGGCTCGGCGGTGAAGCTTGGCCCCACGTGGAAGACCGCACCGCTTACGAAGAGCGCTTCAGGCGCGCCGGGCTGCCGCTGCTGATCGAGGGGCGGAGCGCCGCGACCGATGTCTGGACGCGCGCGCTGCCAATCCTGGTCGCGGTCTTCTGGATCGAACTGCTCGGGGCGCTGAATCTGAACGTGAGTTTCTGGACCAACGTCGCGACGCTGGCGGGCGGGATCGGGATCCTCGCCGGCGCGTGGGTGATCGCCAACCACCTTCGCGGACGCAAGCCGTGGGCGCGGCCCGACGACATCGGCAGCTGGGAACTGGGTGGTTTCGTGGTGATCCCGGCGCTGCTGCCGCTGGTTCTCAACAGCCAGCCGGTCAGCGCGCTGACGACGGCGTTTACGAATCTCGCGCTCCTGGCGCTGCTCTACTCGGTGATCGCTTACGGACTCTTCTCGATCGTCGGCTGGACCGCGCGGCGGTTGTTCGCGCAGCTGGCGACGTCGCTGACGCTGTTTGCCCGGGCGATCCCGTTGTTGCTGCTGTTCAGTCTGGTGCTGTTCATGACCACAGAGGTCTGGCAGGTCTTCGGTGCGATGGACGACCGCACGCTGGCGACGGTGATCGCGCTGTTCGTCGCCGTCGGAACGCTCTTTCTGGTCGTGCGCCTGCCGCGCGAGGTTCGCGAACTCGAGGTGCAGGTCGGCGCCGGACCGCCGCTGGATTCACGACAGCGATTCAACGTCGGGCTCGTGCTGTTCGTCTCGCAGATGTTCCAGGCTCTGCTGGTGGCGCTGGCGGTCTACTTGTTCTACGTGTTCTTCGGCTCGCTGGCGATCAGCGACGCGGTCACGCGGCTCTGGGTCGGACACGCCCCTGACTATCTGCTCGACACCGAGGTCTGGAGCGCGCGAGCGGCGATCACCGCCGAACAGCTGCGCGTGGCGACCGCGATCGCCGGCTTCAGCGGTCTCTACTACTCGATCGCCGTGCTGACCGACGGCACTTATCGCGAGGAGTTTCTCAGCGAGATGACCGACGAGATGCGCGAGACCTTCGACGACCGCGCTCGGTACCTCGCATTGGTCAGGCCGTAGCGGCGACGGCCTCGCGCAACGATTCGAACAGCCGCGGGTCGTTGCTGACGATTCCGTCGACGCCGAGATCGGCGAGGCGCATGATCGTGCGTTCGTCGTCGACGGTCCACGAGAACAATTCGCCACCGGCGCGATGGACGACGTCGACCAGCCGTTTGGTCACGACGGCGTGAAAAGCCATCACTGCGTCGATCTCGCCGGCGAGCAACATACGCTCGACACGCGCCGGCTGGCGGAGGCGGTGGTAGAGGATGCCGCCGGCGAGCAGCGGTCTGACGATCGCGGGCGCACTGAGCCAGTCGCGCGTGACGAACGGAATGGTCAGGCCGATCCGCACCTCGGGATCGTGCGCGCGGATCAGCGCGAGGCTCGACTCGTGCATCGTGGTGATCGTCGTGCGCTCGATCAGACCGCGCCGGGCGAGTGCGTCGGCCAGCTCCAGCTCGAAGCCTCGGTGTTTCATGTCGACGTCGAGGCCGATCTCGTCGTAGTCGGCGGTCGCGAGATGGTCGAGGCCGGCCTCGAGCGTCATCAGCGATCCGCCATCGCGCTCGATCGCGTCGTGGGGGTCGTGGGCGATTACGAGCCGGCCGTCGTGACGCAGCACATCGAACTCGATCATGTCGACACCGATCGCGCGCGCCACCTCAAAGCTGGCGAGCGTATTGCCCGCCTCGATCAGATGCGCTCCCTTGTGGCCGATGCGCTTCATGCACGCCAGTCTACGTTCGCCGCCGCGCGCCGTTGTCAATCAGCTGTGCTCCGGCGGCCGCGATCGAAGCCGGGACGTGGCTTCCGGTCAGGAGATCGCCCACTCGGCGGGCCAGAGGACCGGTCCCGGAGTGACGCCGGCCGGCGCGAGCTCCGCGACTTGGAAGGCGTCGGCGGGGATGTCCATTTCCGTGGTCAGACCGCGTGGCGCGGCCGGGCGAAAACCGCAGGCGGCGAGGAACGGGCCCGGGCCGACCGCGACGACGCACTCGAAGTTCATCCCGCGGGCGCGGTCGAGCGCCATGCGAACGATCGCCGTTCCCAGTCCGCCGCGCTGGTGGGCCGGCAGCACGCCGACCGGCCCGAGCGCCAAGGCCTCGGACTCACCGGCCGTCACCCGTGACAGCAAGGCGTGGGCGACCAGCTGGTTTTCCTGCTGCGCGACGATCGACAGCTCCGGGATCCAGGATTCGCAGCCGCGCAGGCGCGCGACGAGGTCGGCCTCGCCGGAATCGTCGAACGCGGCGACCAAAATTGCCGCGATTTCGGCCGCGTCGCCGGGCTGCTCGGGTCGCACGATCGCCATCGCGGCGAGCTTAGTGACAATGCCGATCTGGGCGGCGCCGCCCAGATCTCGGGCTATTTTTTAGGGCGGCGGGTGGCGGGCGCCATCGAAACCCAGCGCGGCCCGCCCATCACCCAGCGCGGCCCGCCCATCGTCCGTCGCGATGGACGGCCGACGGCGACGGCGGTCGATCTTGGCGGCGGCGCTCAGCCGAGAGCTCGAGTTGGTCGCGCCGCCCGGCGCGGCCGCGAACCACGACTCGAGCAGCGGTCGCGGATCGACCGGCCTGCCGCCGAACTGCCAGTTGCCGCCGGTCCAGACCTCGAAGTGCAGGTGCGGCCCGCTGGAGGCGCCGGTGCTGCCGACGCGCGCGAGCAGTTTGCCGGTTGGCACGACGTCGCCCTCCTTGACCTCGATCGAACCGGCCTGCAGGTGCATGAACACGTAGTCGCGGCCGTCGCCGGCATCGAGCACGACGTACCAGCCGGCGCCTTTTGCCTGGAACCGAGCGAAGCTGGTGCGTCCGCCGTAGGGCGCCACCAGCGGCGTCCCTTCGGCCGCCGTCAGGTCCTGCCCTTGGTGGCTGTGGCCGGGCCGCGGCGCGCCGAAGCGGGCGTCGTCGCCGCCGAAGTCAAAGCGGCCGGCTATGGGGAAGCGGTGATCGGCGAACGAGAATTCCAGCCAGGGCGCGACCTTGGCCGCTCGCACGGCGCGTCTGCCCTTGCCGTCGACGGCGGTCAGACGGATCTTGTATTGGCCGATCGCGGGGATCGCGAGCTGCCGGCGATTGAGTTCGACCGTCTGCAATGACTTGGTCTTGCGAACGCCGAGCTTGATCGAGCTGACGTATTTTCCGGCCGCCGTGCGAACGAGCAATTTAACGCGCACCCGCCGCGCGCGTGCCTTGATCCGGAACCGCAGCTTCAGCGGCCGCCCCTCGTCGAACAGCGAAGCCGAGACGAGCTTGAAGCCGGTGATCAGCGGCGGCGCGGCACGCTTCTTGCGGCTCTTGCTCGCCGGCCTGCGCGGAGCGGTCGTGCCCGGCTGGATGCCGCCGGTCTGCGAGTTCGACCAGTAGCGGCTGCCCCCGGACGCGGACGCGGACGCGGACGCAGCCGCGCCGGCGTCGGCCGACGCGTTTGCGGTGACCGCGAACGCAAGCGTGGCGGCGACCAGCGCGATCGTCGCGATACGTGCGGAAGTGTCGTGGAAGGAGCGCATGGAGTCTAATTTTGGTCAGGGCTGGTGTAGCCTGGCCCCCCAGATACCTCAACTCGATTGTCGGCCGTAAGTCGCGCTAGTCAACCGGCTGGGACCGGCGTTGCAGCGCCGTCAACAGCTTGCGCGCGCCGGCCTTGTGCAGCGGGTCGTTGAGGTTGCCGCATTTTGGCGACTGCACGCAACTCGGGCAACCGCTCTCGCACGGGCACTCGGCGATCAGCCGCAGGGCATCGCCGCAGAGCTGTTCGAAACGGTCATAGCCGCGGCGTGTGATCCCGACGCCGCCGGGGTGCCCGTCGTAGATGAAGATCGTCGGCTGCCCGGTCTGGGCATGAAACGCGGTCGAGAGCCCGCCGATGTCCCAGCGGTCGCACATCGCGATCAGCGGCAGCACCGCGATCTGCGCGTGCTCGGCGGCGTGCAGCGATCCCTGCAGGACATCGAGCGGCAGCGCTTCGGCGGCCGGCTCGTCGCCGAGCGTGAACCACATCGCCTGGGTGGGAAAGTTCTGCACCGGCAGGTCGAGCGCCTCCAGCGAAAGCACTTCGTGGTCGGCGACCGCGAGGCGCTGGAAGGCCAGCACCTGCTCGCTCACCGAGACGTTCCCGAAATACAAATCGACGTTGCCGACGCGGCGCGTCTCGAGCACCTCCTCGACGTACGTGTCTGTGTCGATCTTCGGCTGCGTGTACCACTCGCCCGCAAACGGCCTGGCGACGACGGTGCGTGAGTCGAGGTCGAGTTCGTCGATCTCGTAGGACCGGCCCATGTGCAGATAAACCGCTCCCGGGTGAACGTTGACGAAGGCGCGCTCGGCCTCGACGGTCCCGAGCACCTCGCCGTTTTCAGACTCGACGACGTGAAAGTTGTCGCTGCCGGCACTGCGCAGGGCGATTCGCGCGGCCGGAAAGTCCTCACCGCGCAGCAGCCAGCGCCCGCCGTCGTCACGCAGCGCGCCGGCGGCGACCAGGCGCTCGGCGAACCGCTCGACCCGGTCACCGAAAAACTCGCTGTCGGCGCGGCGCAGCGGCAGCTCGTAGGCAGCGGCGTGCAGGTGGCGTAGGTGGATCGCGTCGTTGAACGGGTCGAGGATCGCCGCCTCGACGGGACGGGCGAGAAACTCGTCGGGATGGCGGCAGAAGAACTGGTCGAGCGCGTCCTCGCCGGCGATGTAGACGGCCAGCCCGTCGCGGTCACGGCCGGCGCGCCCCCACATCTGCCGTAGCGATGCGACCGTGCCGGGGAAAGTTGTGCAGATCGCGGCGTCGAGCTTGCCGATGTCGATCCCCAGCTCGAGCGCGCTGGTGGCGACGACGGCGCTCAGGTCGCCCGACGAAAGCCGATGCTCGATGTCGCGCCGCTGCCGCGCGGTGTATCCGGCACGGTAGGGCATGATCGACTCGGCGAGATCCGGGCGGTCGGCGAGCGCGTCGCTCGCGAACTTCTGGATCAATTCGACTCCCCGCCGCGACTTCATGAAGACGATCGTGCGCACGTCGGCGCGAACGAGCGACACCAGCAGCGACGCGGCCTCGCCGAGCGCGCTCGCCCGCCGGCCGGTCTTCTCGTCGAGCAACGGCGGGTTCCAGATCACGACCTCGCGATCGGCGCGCGGGCCGCCGTCGCGGTCGACGAGCGCGAAATCCAGCCCGGTCAGCTGTTCGGCGAGCTGCAGTGGATTGGCGATCGTCGCGCTGGTCAAGATGAAGCGGGGCTTGGTGCCATAGGCCGCCGCGATTCGCCGCAGCCGCCGCAGGACGTTCGCGACGTGCGATCCGAAGACGCCGCGGTAGACATGCGACTCGTCGACGACGATCCAGGCGAGGTTGGCGAAGAAGTCGGCCCACTGCTTGTGATTGGGCATGATTCCCTGGCTGAGCATGTCGGGGTTGCTGAGGATCACATTCGACCGCTCGCGGATCGCGCGGCGCTCCGGCGACGGCGTGTCGCCGTCGTAAATCGCCTGGCGCAGCGTGCCGGCGCGCCCGGCGCCCGGCCCTTTGAGGTGCGCGCCGATCTGCCCGAGCTTGCGAGCCTGATCCTGGGCCAGCGCCTTGGTCGGATACAGATAGAGCGCGCGGGCGCGCGGGTCGTGGGCGAGGGTCTGCAGCACCGGGAGGTTGAAGCACAGCGACTTGCCCGACGCCGTTCCCGTCGTGACGATCACGTTGCCGGCGCGGCCGTCGGTGGCGGTCGCCTCGTCGAAGGCCTGCAGTTGATGGCCGTAGAGCCGCTCGATACCGATCGCCGCCAGCGCACCGGCGACGGCCGGGTGCAGCTCACTCGGCATATCGGTGAGAAACGGTTTCTGGCCGGGCTCGGTTCGCAGCGCCACGAGCTGCGGCGGCCGCTCCTGCCGGTCGCCCTCGACCAGTGACTGCCAGCGGGAGCGCTCCATCCGGCTGATAGTACGCTCGCGGCGATGAGCGACGTCACGCACCGGAGGGATCACGCCGCCGCGCTGGAGTCGGCGCGTTCCTGGGCGGCGACCAGTACGCGATCGGCCGCCGAGTATCCGGCGGAACGCATCCTCGAACTCAAGGGCGCGACGACGATCGCCGTCGTGATTCCGTCGCGTGAGGTCGCCGCCACGATCGGCGAGGTGGCCGGCGAGTGCGTGGCGCTGCGCGATGCGGGCGCGATCGACGACGTAATCGTGGTCGACGCGGCGTCGACAGATGGCTCGGGCGAGATCGCGCGCGCCGCCGGAGCGGACGTCCACCTGGAATCCGATCTCGTCGCCGAACTCGGCCCGGCGTCCGGCAAAGGCGACGCGATGTGGCGCGCGCTTGCCGTGGCCCGTGCAGAGATCGTGGTTTACGTGGATTCAGACAGCGCGGGCTTTGACGGCTCGTTCGTCAGGGGTCTCGCCGGGCCGCTGCTGGAGAACCCGCGGCTACAGCTGGTCAAGGGCGCGTACAGGCGACCCTTCAGCCAGGGTGAAACCTGCGTGCCGGACGGCGGCGGTCGCGTCAGCGAGCTTGCGGCGCGGCCGTTGCTGAACATCTTCTTTCCCGAGCTGGCGGCGATCCAGCAGCCGCTTGGCGGCGAGATCGCCGCTCGCCGTCAGGCGCTGGTGGCGATCCCGTATTTCACCGGGTATGGCTGCGAAATCCAGACGCTGATCGACCTCTACCGGCGTTTCGGCCTGGCGGGCCTTGCGCAGTGCGATCTCGGCGAGCGCATCAACGCGCACCAGCCGCTACACGATCTCGGGGCGATGGCCTATGTCGTCGCGCGCGCGCTCCGCGCGCGCGCCGGCGGGGCGGAGGACGCGCC
>JBASWU010000062.1:0-114210 GCA_049276635.1 Solirubrobacterales bacterium
ATCGCCGCCAGCACCGCCGAGACGCGCATCGACATCGAGAAGCGGCGGACGCCGAACTCACGGCCGCGCTCGGAGTCTGGGAGTTCCTGCTGCATGGTGTGCAGGAGGGGTCGCATTTGGTCTTCGAGAATCACGACGGCGACAGACATCAGAACCGGCGCGACCGCGAGCACGCCGAGGTACATGACGACAAAATCGCTGGTCGTCACCGTTGTGAACAGGCCGGTTAGGAGCAGGTCGAGCGGAACACCGACGCTCCACGCGATCGCGTACACGCAGGAGCCGAAGATCGGTATCCGTAAGCCGTTTTCGATCGCGCGGCGGCGCTCGGCGACGCTCGGGCTGGTGCGTGCGGCCTCGACCCGGTTGATGCGCGTGCGGACACTGACGTACGCGAATAACAACAATGCCGGCGCCATAACCAGCGCCCCCAAAACCGTTGCTCCGATCAGCCGCATCGGCACGAGTCTGCCCGCGATCAGCTCCGCGAAGAAAAACGGGATCGCCGCGAGCGCGGCCCCCATGTATAAAAGCGGCAATCGCCGAGAGATCAGCGACGCAGCCTGTCCGTTCGTGTCGATCGGCGGCGGTGTCATCGATGCTTGCGGCAGACCTGCTCGATGGCGTCGATCATCGGCAGGAACCGCGCGCCGAGGCCTGTTTTCGTTACGTTTGGCGGCGGCGCGGGCCGGCCCTCGAAAGCAAAGTCCATCGCCGCAACATAGCCTTGGCCTCGGACATTTCGGGGGTCAAACAACTGCGGCGAAATCACGGCGTCACCCCGAGGAGGCCGGCGGCCGAAAGGACGGCAGTCGGGTGAAGTCGCGAGGCTGCTCGCCCGCGTACGTCAAGTCAGCCCGTGCCAGGGGTTCGCCGACGGACTCGAGAAGTCCGACCGACCGTCGCCGGACGCCGACCGCCGGCCGGCCGGCGTCCGGCCCGGACCGCCGTTTTGGTATTCGGCAGAATCGACGGACTGTAAGATTCTCATCGCGGAGACCGTGTCCTTGCCGTGGGTCTTGCTCTGGGACAACGCGGTGTCGGCTTCGATCGCCAGGTGATGGGCATCGTAGGACTCCTGCCACACGGCGAAACCCAGACTCGCCGTCACGGGCATCGCGATGTTCTGACCGGCGCCACTGACCGCCAGACGGCAGCGCTCCGCGATCGCGGCGGCATCTTGAACGAGTCGTACCGATGCGAGCACGGCAAACTCGTCGCCGCCGACACGAAAAACCTTGCCATCGTCGGCGACGGCGTCACGCAGTCGCTCGGCGACCGTTCGCAACAGCAGGTCGCCGCCGCTGTGGCCGAGTGACGTGTTGACGTGTTTGAAGTTGTCGAGGTCGATGAATATCAGCGATGGACGTAGGCGGTCGATGTAGGTTCCGTCGACACTCTCGGCGGCGGCCTGCAAGTCCGATTCGAAGGCGTGACGATTGGCGATGCCGGTCAGTGGATCATGCAGGGCCGTCAAGTTGGCGGCGGCGTTCGCCGTGGCGAGCTTGTGTGAGTTGTACAGCAGAACGGCCGAAACCATCAACGACGCGGCCACGACGTTGAAGTAGAGAGTCTCCCCGGCGTCGTCGACCGATCCGGCGGTCCAATAACCGGCCGAAAACGCGGCTAGTGTCGCGGCCATCTGGACGATGGCCGCGCCCGGCGACAGGAAATATGCGGCATAGGCGAAGATGAAAATCAAGACCGAAACCAACGGGCTGTCGTCACCTCCGGTAATCAGCGCCGCGGGCGCGATCGCCAGCACCATCGCCCAATTGCCGATTTCGACGGCCACGTTCGTCAAGACGTATCGACCGGCGATCGAGGTCAGCGAGATCAGACCGCAGAAGCCGCTGAAGGCCCAGATCGGCACCGGATTCCCCAGCCGAGCACCGGGGATCACCGTGCTCAGCAACAGAACCAGGCAGGCGAGCAGCCATCCCGTCGCCCCGGCCGCGAGCGCCGCCTTCATGTTTGGCTGGGCCGTTTCGTGCGACGAGCCCGCGGTGTGCAGTTCCCTGCCACCACCCGTCTCTTTCGCCGGAAGCTCGACGGTGTGGTAGCTCCGCTGGACCTTTTGCTCGTACATACGGTCGTCGGCGACGCGCCTCAGATCGTCCAGCGTCGTGCCGTCGGATGGGAACAGTGCCGTTCCGACGCTCGCCGAAACCAACGGCTGCGAACCGGAGATCGCCTTATTGTGTTTGCTTACCACCGACGAATATCGCGATGCCCAGGAATCGAGTTCGGGTTCGCCGACCGCCGGAAATAGGACAACGAACTCGTCGCCCCCTGTCCGCCCCACCTGATCCATTGGTCTCGCCGACTCCTTCAGACACTCGGCGAACGAAGTCAGCAGTTGATCGCCGCCGGAGTGCCCGAAAGCGGTGTTGACGCGCTTTAAGCCGTCGAGGTCGGCGACGGCCAAGCCAAAGGTCGTTCCCGCCGCCGCGTTTGCCTCGATCAGCTCCTCCCCGATCTCCTCGATGGCGCGGAGGTTGGCGACGCCGGTCAGTGAATCGCTGAGCAACAGCAGCCGTGCGCGGTACTCGGCTTTGAGCATCGCCCGGCGACGCAACATGACCATCGCGCCCATGGCGCCGAAGACCAGGACGTTAACCGAAAGCATCTGCAAGTCAGCGACGCTGAACCCGTCGCCGGTCAGGGCGACCGCGGAGCCACCGCAGAGAATCACGCCGAACGTGACGTGCAGCACGGCGGATCGCGGCGCCATAAAGTACGTCGCGTAAATCGTCGCGTAAGCGTAGAGGCTGAGATACGGACTTTGCATCTGGCCGCTGCTGGCGACCAAATATGCGATCAATACCCAGCCGGCCAACAGCATGCCGTGTTCGCCGACCATATATCGGCGACCCGAAAGCCGCGGAAGACAGCAACAGCAGAACCAGCCGCCCACCACCGCCGAGACTGTGACGACCCAGTAGCTGTGCCATGCGAGCCTGCTGCCGATCGGCCCAAACTGCACCAGACCCAGCACCAGCAGGCCGGCGAACCAGAACACCGCCGCGGACCTCGAACTCATGGCAACGTCTCTGCGCGGCCGCAGGCGAGCGAGTAAGGCTCCCTGGCCGCGAGTCGAGATTTGTGAGTCGCTACTCATAACATTGCCGATGTGTCGCGATTCGAATCGGAACTTGACACAAACTCGGTATCGCCCGATTCACGGCCGATTTGAGCGGTGCAGGTGTTAGTGGACGAATGTTCGAGGCCGAAACCTTCGGGCGCCTGACCCTCCGGCGCTCGCCGATGGCAGTCGACTGGTCGCCGTCAGGCCGAACGCGGCCGGGCGGCGTCGGCGGACTCGCCGAACCTCGCCTGGAGTTTTTCGAGGCTGTCCTCGTGAGAGGCGTCAGTGAACTCGTGAAACTCGCCGGTGACGATAAAGGCGATCTGCTCACCGAGGTCGACGACGTGATCGCCGATTCGCTCGATCGCACGTCCGATCAGAAGCATGTACCCGGCCCACTCGCGGATCTCCGGTGGGAGATTCGGGCCGACGGCGGTCTTGAAAACCCGTCGGTTGCCCTCGTCGATCGCATCGTCCATGCGGACCAGATCAAGCGCGCTTGGGACATCACGATCGTGAAACGCGCGTGACGCCTGGTCGATCATCGCGATCAGGTCTTTGCCCATAGTCGCAAGGCGCGCCGGCAGGTCGGTCGGATACACGTACGGACCGGCGAGCTTCACGAGCTTGGCGACGTTGACGCACCCATCGCCCATGCGCTCGACGTGGATCGCCATGTACCCAAGCCCGGTCAGTAGACGAAGGTCGCCGGCCACCGGGGCCTGGCGGGCGATGATGCCCAGCATTTCAGTCTGAATCGACTGGTACACGGCGTCGAGCCGATCATCGCCGGCGATTATCCGATCGGCCAGTTCGGCGTCGCGCTCGACGATCGCCTCGACGGTCTGCTCGACGGCGGCGCGCGCGATCATCAGCGCCTCGTCGGTTTGACGGACTAGCCAATCCAGGTCGTTTTGGAAGCTTACTCTCACGGTACGGCCGTAGCTTCGCCGGATCTGGTCCAGTGAGGTGCGGGCTCGCGACTGTTTCGCGGCCGGCGCGCTGAAACCTGCTCGACCGACGGACGACTACCTAGACTACGGTACTACCGTGTTCGCAGCACGGCCTTCTTCACGACCGCGGCGCCAGAAGGCTTCCCGGCCTCGCCGGTCGCGCCGCCGGCGTATCCGGCGATGATCTGAACGGTTTCGTCTCCGTCGGTGACCCGGCCGGCGATCGCGTACTCAGGCGGAAGCGAGACGCCCTGCTGGCCGGTCACAACGTAGAACTGACTGCCGGAGCTGCCGGGCGGCTCGTTGCCGGCCTTCGCCATCGCCACCGTGCCGATCTTGTACTTACCCCTCGGTCGCTCGACAACCTTGTAGCCGGCGTCACCGGTGCCGGTTCCGGCCGGATCACCGCCCTGGATCACGAAGTCGGCGACGATTCGGTGGAACCAGGTGTCGTCGTACACGCCGGCCGTTGCCAGTTGCGCAAATGAAGCCGCGGTCTTGGGGTTGTTCTCGACATCGAGCTTGACGGTGAAGTCGCCGCAGTTGGTCTTGAAGTCGACGAAGTAATCCTTGGCGGGGTCGAGCGCCTTCTTTGGTTTCTTGAGCGACACCGTTTTGGCCGGCGGCCGCTTGGCGGGCTTACAGCCGTTGACGTCAAGCCCCTGAGAGTTGACGTTGGCATTCGAATCGGAGTCGCTGTTGTCACCGCAGGCGACAACGAATAATGCCGCCGCGAGCGCGATCACAACGGTCACAACCTGCTTGAACGACTTGGATCTCACGTTTCCTCCCCGGTGGACGGCTGCCGGCCGGGCAGTCTAGCCGCGCACCGACGCCGGCTCGTCATCATGTCATTTATGCCGCGACAGACACACCACAAACACTCGTCTCGCAAGGGTTACCGCCGCCTGCTGGAGTCGATCGCCGCGATGGACCACGTTCACAGCGTCGCCACCGGCCGGATCAAGCCGCGCATGGGACGCGGGCGCGCCGACGCGCCGCTGGCCAAGGCGCGAGTCACACAGGCCGGATTGGCGATCACGATCAACGCCGACGGCGCGGTAATCGACGCCTACATCGTCACCGACGAGCCGGAGGCGGTCCTGGGTCAGCTGCGAACCAAGGGATTTCTGCGCGCCTAGCCGCGTGGGCGGTGTTCTACCTGTAGGCTGGTCTGCATATGTGTCGCGTATTCGGAGCCGTCGCTTCAGCGCCCATCTCGGTTCGCTACGAGCTGGTCGAGGCCGTCAATCCGATGATCCGGCTATCCGAGGATCACGACTCCGGTTGGGGGATGGCCGTCTACGAGGACGTCGGCGCCGACGCGCCGCTGATCGAGCGTTTCTCGGTGGCGGCCCACTCGGATCGCCGATTCGACGCCACCACGACGATCAACGGCCGGATCTTCAACGCGCACGTGCGCCGCGCGACGCTCGGCGGCCTATCGGCGGCCAACACACATCCATTCGACTTCGGGCCGTACTCGTTTTCGCACAACGGCACGATCCTCGACTACCGGTCGCTGATCCGACCCGGCATGCCCGGCCCCAAGGGCGAAACCGATTCGGAGTGTTTCTTCCTGCGATTGATCAACGAGTTCAATCCCGCGGACCCGGTTCGGTCGATGCGCGGCGTGGTCGCGGCGATCGTCGCCGGAACGACCTTCTCGGGGCTTAATTTTCTCTTTACCGATGGGATCAGGCTCTACGCCTACCGCCTGGGATTGTTCACGCTCTACTGGTCCACGCGCCCGGGAATGTCGATGGTCGCGAGCGAGATGCTCACCGGTGAGCAGTGGCACACGGTCCAGCAGGACGTCTTGCTGACACTCGACCCGGAATCCCCCGAAGATGTCCGTGCCGAGCGTTTACTCGGTGACGTATTGCTTCAAACCGCGCGAATTCAGCCGCTCGAGCCAGACGCGTCGCTGCGTGGCGATCTCCGTGGCCAGTGGGCCGCCCGCCGTGCGCAACGGTCTGTTGCTTCAAACGGCGCGGTGCCGGCGATCGCACGTGGCTTGCCCGCCGGCGAGCCGGTCCCGGTCTGAAACGACGGCCGTCGCCGGCATACTTGCGGCATATGCCGATACGCCTGTTTACGCGCGCGCCGCGCCCGCTTGATCCGCTCCGGCCGCGTGTCGCGGCCGGCCGGCTGACGCGCGGTTTTCGGCCCCGCGGCATGACCGTGCTCGCGCACGGATCGGCCGGACCTGGCGAGTACTCCGTATCGCTGCGGCGATAATCAGACCCTGATGACAGCGATCTCTCCGTTCAAAGTCGGCCTCGCGCGTGGCGTCGGCGCGCTCAGCCGCGGCTCCGGACGCGGCGGCGGCACCTCGCTCCCGGGCCGGGTATTGCTCTATCTGCAAGACGACGCGATCTCGCGCATGGCCGAGGGTCTGTCGCACGGATCGATCGTGATTTCGGCAACCAACGGAAAGACCACGACCGCGTCACTTTTGGCGAGCATCTTGCGGCACGCCGGGATCGCCACGGTGCACAACAGCGCCGGTGCGAACATGCCTGGTGGGATCGCGACGGCACTGCTCGAGGCCGGCACGCGGCCTACGCCCGGCGGTCGTCTGGGACTGTTTGAGGTCGACGAGGCCTGGGCGGCAACGATCGCCGAGCAATTACGGCCGAAGGCCGTCGTGCTCGCAAACCTGTTTCGCGATCAGCTCGACCGCTACGGCGAACTCGAAACACTTGCCGATGGCTGGGCGCGAATGATCGCCAAGCTGCCGGCCGAGACGCGGGTCGTACTCAACGCCGACGACCCACTGCTGGCACAGCTCGCCGGAGACCGAGACGACGTGGTCTATTTTGGCATCGATGACCGCCGCTACGCCGATGACGCCACTCAACACGCCGCCGACTCCAAGTTCTGTCGCCGCTGCTCGGCGCCGCTGGTCTACTCGGCGGTTCAACTCGGTCATCTCGGCGACTACCGCTGTGACAACTGCGGCTTGGCCAGGCCCGGACGAGACATTTCTGTTTCACGCGTCGAAATGCACGGAATGGCCGGGTCGGACGTCGTGATCAAAACACCAGACGGCGACATCAGACTCGAGCTGCCGCTCCCAGGCCTTTACAACGTGTACAACGCGGCGGCGGCCACGGCCGCGGCGTATGCGCTCGGGTTTGCGCCGGGTCCGATCGCCGCCGGCCTGGCGGCCGCGCGCGCCGTATTCGGTCGTGTCGAGCGCATCGAGATCGCCGGCCACTCGGTCGCGATCCTTCTGATCAAAAACCCGACCGGCGCCAACGAGGTGATCCGTACGATCGGCGCCGAAGCCAGTCCCTTCGATCTCTGGATCGCACTCAACGACAACGTCGCCGACGGCCGTGACGTCTCGTGGGTGTGGGACGCAGACTTCGAACGACTCGCCGGTAAGGTCCACTCGGTGACCTGTTCCGGCACCCGTGCCGAAGAACTGGCGCTGCGACTCGCCTACGCCGGGATCGAACGGGATCAGATCACAGTGGACGGGCAAATAGAGCGGTCTTTCGACGACGCCGTCTCGCGGGCGGTGGCGTCCGCGACGCCGATCTTCGCCCTCCCCACCTACACGTCGCTGCTCGAGCTGAGAACGGCGATCTCGCGGCGCGGCGACGCCCCGGCGTACTGGCAGACATAGACATGGCCCTCACTCCCCCGCTTCGCGTCTGCGCGTTGTATCCAAGCCGAATGAATATTTACGCCGACCGCGGAAACCTGATCCTGCTACAGCGACGCTGCGCGGCGCGCGGGATCGACTTCGAGCTGACCGCCTGCGAGGCCGGCGACCGGATCGACCCCGGCGGATTCGATCTGTTCTATGTCGGTGGCGGCCAAGACCGCGACCAGGAACAAATCGCCTATGACATGCTCGAAACCAAGCGCGATGCGCTGGCCGAAGCGGCCGACGCCGGTCGCGTGATTCTCGCGGTATGCGGCGGGTATCAGTTACTCGGCGAGTCATACGAGCTTGATGATCGGACGATTCCCGGCCTTGGGCTGGTCGATCTCAAGACCATCCGCGAACCCGGCCCGCGTCTGATCGGCAATGTCGTGATCGACGTCGACATTGCTGGCGAGACCCGCCTGCTGGCAGGCTTTGAAAATCACGGCGGTCGCACGCTGCTCGGCCCCGGCGAGCGCCCGCTGGGGCGGGTCATCGAGGGATTTGGCAACAATGGGCGCGACGGCTTTGAGGGAGTTCGCAAGAACAACGTCTTCGGCACCTATCTGCACGGGCCGCTGCTACCGAAGAACGCCTGGTTTGCCGACCACCTCACGGCGCTGGCGCTCGGGCGCGACGGCCCGTTCGAGCTGGCCGAACTCGACGACCGCCTCGAAGCCCGGGCCCACGAATGCGCGATTCGCGCCGCCGGCCGGTCGCATGGGCTCGCCGGCAGGCTGGCCCGTCGGCTGCGGCCGAGAAACGCGCCCGCGGCCGAATGACCGCGCTTGCCGGCATCGTCTCGCCGCTGGCATCGTCCGAATCGGCGATCGCCGACAATCTGCTGGCGCTTTTTGTCCTGCTGCTCGCCGCTAAGGCCGGCGAGGAGCTCTGCCGCCGCATTCACCAGCCGGTCGTCGCGGGAGAGATACTTGCCGGCGCATTGGTCGGTCCGTCGGTCCTCGGCCTCGTCGAATTCAACGAGGTCGTCGACGTATTCTCCGAACTCGGCGTGATCTTCCTGTTGTTCTGGGTCGGACTCGAGACGAAACTCAGCGACATTGCCAGTGTCGGGAGATCGGCCGTGGCGGTCGGCGTGCTCGGCGTGGCGTTTCCGACCGGGGCCGGCATCGCGCTCGGCCTGGCCTTCGGCGCCGACGGCGGGACGGCCGTGTTTCTCGGCGCGGCGCTGGCCGCGACCAGCGTGGGGATCACCTCGGCGCTGCTGATCGAGCTGAAGCTCCACGCCGGCCGTGCGGCGCGAACCATTCTCGGCGCCGCTGTAATCGACGACATACTCGCCTTGATTGTTCTCGCCGTTGCCACGGGCATCGCCCAAGACGGCGGCCCCAAGTTCGGCGAGATCGGCTTGCTACTGGCGATGTCGGTCGCCTTTCTCGCATTCGTCGCCTACGGGGGCTCACGTTTGATGCGCAACAGGCCGCAACTGTTGGAGGCCCCACGGTTCGCGGACTCGCCGTTGATGCCTTCGGTGATCATCTGCCTCGGGCTTGCAGTGCTCTCCGCCGAAATCGGGCTCGCCGCCGTGATCGGCGCCTTTCTCGCCGGCATGATCATCGCCGAGACGCGCGACCACAACGCAATTGAGTCCGAGGTCGCGCCGCTGTATGCGTTTTTCGCGCCGTTCTTCTTCGCCGCGATCGGCGCCAAGGTCGTCCTTTCGGAGTTTGGCGATCCCGCGACATTGTTGCTTTTGGCGGGAGTCACGGCCCTGGCCGTCGTGACAAAATACGTCGGCGCCTGGCTCGGCGCTCGAGATTTAGGCCGGGTGGATCGGCGGATAGTGAGCGCGGGGATGATCCCGCGCGGAGAGGTCGGTGTGATCGTCGCCGGGATCGGCTACGCCCAAGGGGTGATCGAATCCGATTTATTCGCCGCGGTCGTCGCGATGTCGATCCTGACAACGCTGGTCGCTCCGTACCTGATCCGCGCGGCGGTAGACAGCTCTCCGGCGCCGGGGGGCGACAACGAACCCGCGGCCGGCTAGGCGCAGTCTCGGCGGGTGCGCTGCCGTCCGTTAACTGCCCGACGAGCCGAATCCGTTCGTGGCGCGATGGGTGGCTTCGAAGGTCGCCACCTCGCTCCAGGTCACGGCGGCGAACGGGACCACCACCAACTGGGCTATGCGATCCCCCTGCCGAATCTCGTAGGATTGCTCGGGATCGGTGTTGAGCAGTAGCACTTGCAGTTCACCGCGATATCCGGAGTCGATCAGCCCCGGCGTGTTGACCAGCGAGATGCCGTGTTTGTACGCGAGCCCCGACCGTGGGAGCACCAGCCCGGCGTAGCCGCCGGGGATCGCGACGGCGATACCGGTGCCAACGCGCGCACGATGCCCGGGGAGCAGCGTGACGCCGTCGGCGGCGTAAAGATCACTGCCGGCGTCGCCGGCGTGCGCCCGCGACGGGGTGATCGCGTCAGCGGAGAGTCTCGTGTATCGGAGCTGCAAGAGGCCGCGGAGTTTAGTCTCGGTCCCGGTCGACTTCCCGGGGCCCCCGGTGTTTGCCAAAGAGCCGGTTAGGCGGCAGCTTCGGCCGACACCGGCGCCGCGACGCCGACGGGAGCCGCGTCGTCCGGCGGGTGCACGGCACGCGGGCCGGCGAAGGCAAACTCGCTGAACCGCTCGGCGACCGGCCTCGGCAGTCTTGCCGAAATCAGCACGCCGTCGGCGCGGTCTTCGCGAACCAGTTCGGCCGCCTGCCGGTGCAACGCGTCGATTACGCGGCCGCGCGAGTATGGGATCAGCAGGTCGACCGGGACCAGCCGGGCGGCGAGTTTCGTAGCGATCGTCGAGCGCAGCGCGTCGAGACCATCGCCGCTCAGAGCCGACACGAACGACGCGTTCGGGTGGCGGTAGCGAAGCTCCTGCCGTCGGCGGTCGTCCACTAGGTCGACCTTGTTGAGAATCAGATGCGAATCACGTTCGACGACCCCGATTTCGGACAGCACGTCGTCGACGGCCGTGATCATCGCCAGGAGGTCGTTCTCTTGCATTGACGCGTCGACAACGTGCAGCACGAGGTCGGCCGAGAGTGCCTCCTCCAGCGTCGAGGCGAACGCGTCGACGACCTGGTGTGGAAGCTTGCGGATGAATCCGACGGTGTCGGTGACCAGCACCTGGCGCCCTTCAATCTCCAGTGTTCGCGTGGTCGGGTCAAGCGTCTCGAACAGCCGGTCGCGAACGGCGACGTCGGCGCCGGTCAAGGTATTGAGCAGACTCGACTTGCCGGCGTTTGTGTAGCCGGCCAGGGCGACGGTCGCGAGGCTCTTGCGCTCGCGCTCGCGGCGCTGCGTCGCCCGCGAGGACTTGACCTCGCCGAGACGGCGGCGCAGGATGGTGATCCGGTCGCGCGCGAGCCGCCGGTCAGTCTCGATCTGAGACTCGCCGGGTCCACGGGTGCCGATCCCGGCGCCGAGACGCTCGAGGTGCGTCCACAGTCCGCGCATACGCGAAAGGTTGTATTCGAGCTGCGCGAGCTCGACCTGAAGTTTGCCTTCGGCGCTGCGCGCGTGCCCGGCGAAGATGTCGAGAATGATCTCGGTGCGATCGACGACCGAGATACCGACGGCCTCTTCGAGGCTACGCGCCTGGCGCGGCAGCAACTCATCGTCACAAGCGATCACGTTTGCGTCGCATCGCTTGACCGCATCCTTGAGCTCGGCCAGCTTGCCGCGGCCGAAGTAACTGTTGGGATCCGGCCGATCGCGCGGTTGAATCAGCTCGCCCGCGACGGCCACGCCCGCCGTGCGCAGCAGTTCTCGCAGTTCGGCGAGGTCGACGTCGTCGCGACCGGAGGCGATGCACAGGGCGCGCTGCTTTGCGCGCGGGTTGCGGATCCCCTCCCCATAGCGACTCTCGGGCCGCCGGTCTCCGTTGTTGACTCGTCGCACTGATTACAGACTAACGCCGCACGGCGTCGCGCTCGCCGGATCGCAGCCTCGGCCTTGGTTCGTCGCTTGGTTATCTACTTACTTGGCCAGTGTCGAGCGCAGTCGCTCGACGGCCTCGGTGAGGCGCTCGTCGGGTGTGGTCAGCGAGATCCGGAAAAACCCCTCGCCGCTGGGTCCGTAGGCTCCACCCGGCGAGATCACGACCGCCGATTCCTCGAGCACATGTTCGCAGTACTCGGCCGCGCTGCCAAAACCGGACGGCACCGGCGCCCAGATGTAGATTGTCGCCCGCGGCCGCTCGACCTCGACGCCGATCGCGGATAGGGCATCGCAGACGAGATCGCGCCGCCGAGCGTAGGTCGCATTCATCTCGGCGACCGCGGCGTCGGTATTTTCGCTCAGCGCCTCGGCGGCGGCGAGCTGGACGGCTTCGAAGTTGCCGGAATCGATATTCGTCTTGAGCCGCCAGTAGGCCGCGATCGCCTCGGCGTTTCCGACGACTGCGGCGGCGCGCCACCCGGTCATGTTGTAGCCCTTGCTGAGCGAGAAGACCTCGATGCCGACATCCTTGGCGCCGGGGGTCTCGAGGAAGCTGGGAGGCCTGTAACCGTCGTAGGCCGTCTCGGTGTAGGACGCGTCGTGTACAACGAGTATGTCGTTCGCCTTCGCGAACTCGACGACCTCGGCGAAGAATCCCTCGGGAACGATCGCGCCGGTCGGGTTGTTCGGATAGTTGAGAAAGATCAACTTCGCGCTAGCCAGCTTGTCGGCGGGGATCGCCGTGAGATCCGGTGTGAAACCGCGCTCGGGCAGCAACGCGAGCCGAACCGGTTCGCCGCCGGCCAGCAGCGGTCCGGCCGTGTAGACGGGGTAACCGGGGTCCGAGGCCAGAGCCACGTCGCCGGGATCGAGAAACGCGAGGTTGAGGTTGAAGATGCATTCCTTGGCCCCGATCGCGGGCATAACCTCGGCGTCCGCGTCGAGCGTAACCGCAAAACGACGTGCGTAAAACTGCGCGACCGCCGCGCGAAACTCGGCGCGTCCGCGGTTGGACGGGTACTGATGCGTGCCGGCGTCGGCTAACGCCTGCCGGCCGGCCTCGACGATGTTAGGCGGCGTCGGCCTGTCCGGATCGCCGATTCCAAGCGAGATAACGTCGATGCCGGCGGCCTTCTTATCGGCGATCTTGCGCTCAAGCTCGGCGAAGAGATACGGCGGGATCAATGACAGTCGTTTGCTTGGCTGCATCTATATGGTCTCCAGTTCCCTGACGAATTCGGCCGCCAGCTCGCCGGCGAAAACCGGCACGGCCCAGCCCGTGAGTTTGATATTCATCCGATCGTCGATGTCGACGATCAGTTCGCCACCGTCGAGCGCGACGGTGACCGGTGCGGCCATTCCGCGCAGGTGCGCCGCAACCGCGGCGCCGATCGCGCCGGTGCCCGACGAAAGCGTCTCGCCGACCCCGCGCTCGTAAATACGGGCGACGATTGAGTTCTCGCCGCTGCGCTGCCAAAACGAGACGTTGGTGCGATTGGGAAAGCGCTCGTCGCCTTCGAGCCCGGGTCCGATCCGTCTCAGATTCAGCGCGAGCAGGTCATCGCGCACCCCGGGAACCTCGATCGCGCACTGTGGATTGCCGATCGAGACATGCTGAAACTCGAGTTCGGTGAAGCCGACGGTGGCCGTCGCGCGCCCGTGCTCCGGACCGCCGGGAAAGTCCTTGGAGGTGACCGACGCCACGCCCATATCGACGGTGCACTGTGTCTCGGAGACGATCGCCGGGCGAATCACGCCGGCCGCGGTGCCGACGGCGAACTCGTCGAGTTCTGCGCGGCCGGTGCGTCGCAGGTACATCACGGCCTCGCGGACGCCGTTGCCCGAGAGCTCCGCCTCGGAGCCGTCGGGATTGAAAATCCGCACGTTCGCGACGAGCGCGGGGTCGTCGCTCGGCTCAATCAACAGGATGCCGTCCGCGCCGACGCCGAGGTGGTAATGGCAGATACGCTCGATGCGCGCGGGCGTCAGTTCGAGCGTCAGCTCGCTCCGCTCGATAATCAGATAGTCGTTGCCCAGGGCCTGCCATTTCTCAAAGTTCATAGGCGCGCGAGTCTAATTGGTGGGGCGATCGGCGACCGACGCGGCGATCTCAGCGGCGACGTCCGCGGCCGAGCGCCCGGTCACGTCAATCACGCTCGCCCCGGCGAGTTTGCGCAGCCAGGTCAGCTGCCGCTTTGCATAGCGGCGGGTATTGGTCTTGAGCCTCGCGACATCGCCGTCGATCAGCTCAGCGAAGCCGAGCGCCTGCCGCGCCGTCTGCCCGGCCAGCGAGCGTGCTCCGATCACTTCAGAGCGCGCGCCGAGGGCGACCATCTCGTCGACGCGGGCATCGATCCGTCCGTAGAGTTCATCACGGTTCATCGTCAGCGCGAAAAGCCACGTCGGAACCCGGGTCTCGGCGGTCCACAAACGGTTGGCCTCGCGACCACGTGCCGATTCGCCTGCTTCGAGTGCCTCCAGCGCGCGCAGAGTGCGACGCGCGTCGCCCGGCTTGATCGTCACGGCGACCTCGGGGTCCAGCTCGGTGAGCCGCGCGTGAAGACCCTCGCGGCCTTCCTGCTCAAACTCCGCGAGCAGTCGTTCCCTCGTGGCTTGATCGGGCGGCGGAAGAAGATCCAATTCGGTCAGCGCCGCGCGCAAATACAGGCCGGTGCCGCCGACGACGATCGGGCGGCGTCGCTCGGAGCGCAACTGATCGATCTCGCGGTGCGCCGCGGCCGCGTGGGTGGCGACGTCGTAGCGGTCGGCCACGGAAACGCTTCCGGTCAGCCGGTGTTCGAGCGCGGCCCGCTGGCGAGCCGTGGGTGCGCCGGTGATGATTGGGATTTCGCGATAAACCTGCATCGAGTCGACCGACACCGCGACGGGATCCTCTCCCCGCGATCTCAAGCTGTCGGCCAACGCGATCGCGATCGACGTCTTGCCGATGCCGGTCGGGCCGAAGATCGCGACCACCGCCGGAGCGTCTGGGCGCCTGGGCACGGTCATCAACGATCAATGCCGATCGAGATGAGCTTCGGTCACGCGACCGCGCGAGCGATCAGCGACTCTTCGCCGGCGAGGGTCTGCGAGGTGGCCGATGTCACCAAGACCGTCGTCAACTCCCCGGGCGTCGCCAGACCACTGAAGTTGACGACCTTGTTGTGCCGCGTGCGGCCGCGGAGCTTCGACCGGTCCGTGCGCGAACCGCCTTCGACGAGAACCTCGACCTCGCGACCGACAAAGCGCTGGGCGCGATCGGCCGCATGTCGCTGCACCGATTCGACCAGCCGCCCCATGCGTTCTCGTTTGACGGGATGGGCGATCTGCTCCGGGAGGCCGGCGGCGACCGTGCCTCGGCGGGGCGAGAAGACGAATGTGAAGGCCGAGTCGAAGGCGACTTGATCGACGACCTCGAGCGTCGCTTGAAAGTCGGCCTCGGTCTCGCCCGGAAAGCCGACGATGATGTCGGTCGAGACGGAGGCGTCGGGTACGTACTCGCGGATCATTTTGACGCGGTCGAGATAGCGCTCGCGATCGTACGTTCGCCGCATCGCCTTGAGCATCGCGCTGCTGCCCGACTGGAGCGGCAGATGAATGTGTTCGCAGAGCGCGGCGAGCTCGGCGTGCGCTTGCAGAACGTCTTCTTTCATGTCCTTGGGGTGCGGGCTGGTGTAGCGAATGCGGTCGATGCCGTCGATCGCGTCGACTTCGCGCAGTAATTCGGCGAAGGTGATCCGCTGTTGTCGAGGCAGCTCCCGGCCGTAGGAGTTGACGTTCTGGCCGAGCAAGGTCACTTCGCGTACGCCCTCGCCGGCCATGCGCTCGATGTCCATTAGCAAATCGTCTGGGCTGCGGCTGACCTCGCGCCCACGGGTAGTCGGAACGATGCAGTATGTGCAGACGCAGTTGCAGCCGACCGAGATCTGAACCCAGGCCTGAAACTCGCGCTCGCGGTAGGCCGGTAGGTCGCCGGTAAACCCTTCGAACTCGAAATACCCCTGCGCGGTCAGGCTGTCGCTGTTGAGAAACTCGGCGAGCTTGTGCACCTGGCCGGGACCAAACGCGACATCGACGAACGGGAAACGCTCGAAGACCTCATCCTTGACCGATTGTGCCCAGCACCCGCCGACGCCGATCACGCGTTGCGGATTTTCGGCCTTAAGCCGTTTGGCGTGACCGAGGTTACCGATGAACTTGCTGTCGGCCGACTCACGGATCGAGCAGGTGTTGAAAAGGATCAGGTCGGCGTCTTCCTGGCTGGCCGCCTCGTCGTATCCGAGCGACACGAGCATCCCCTTCATGCGCTCGGAGTCGTGCGCGTTCATCTGACAACCAAAGGTCGTGACGTGAAACTTGGGCATGCCGACGAGGTTAGACGCGATCGGGTACGGTCGCCTCGGCGATCCGGGCCGCGCTCAAGGTCTATGCGGCGTCGGCGACCGCAATCGACGGCTCGGCACCCTCCGGCAGCGCATCTTCGGGGTCGAGTTCGACGGGGATCGCCACGCCGCCGCGCGTGATTCCGAGTGCTGCGTAGACCTTCTCCTCGACCTCGAACATGATGTCGGGATTGTCCCTGAAGAACTGCTTGACGTTGTTGCGGCCCTGACCGAGCTTTTCGTCTCCGTAGGCGAAGAACGAGCCGGACTTGGACAGCACTCCGTGCTCGATACCGAGGTCGAGCAGCGCACCCTCGCTGCTGATGCCCTGGCCGAACTCGATGTCGAACTCGGCCTGGCGGAACGGCGGCGCGCACTTGTTCTTGACGACCTTGACGCGGACGCGGTTACCGACGATCTCGGTCCCCTCTTTAATCGACTCGATACGCCGGATGTCCAGACGCTGCGAGCTGAAGAACTTGAGCGCACGCCCGCCCGGCTGCGTCTCGGGAGAGCCGAACATCACGCCGATCTTTTCACGAATCTGGTTGATGAACAGGCATGTGGTCTGTGAGCGGTTGAGATTGCCGGCGATCTTGCGCATCGCCTGGCTCATCATGCGCGCCTGCAGACCGACGGTCTGGTCGCCCATCGCACCCTCGAGTTCGGACTTCGGCGTCAAGGCGGCGACCGAGTCGATCGCAACGATTGACATCGCGCCCGAGCGGACGAGCATGTCGGCGATCTCGAGCGCCTGCTCGCCGTAATCGGGCTGTGAGACGAGCAACTCATCGATGTTCACGCCGATGCGCGACGCATACTCCGGATCCATCGCGTGCTCGGCGTCGATAAAGGCACAGGTGCCGCCGAGCTTCTGGGCCTGGGCGATGATCTCGTAGACAAGGGTGGTTTTGCCTGACGACTCCGGACCGTAGATCTCGACGATCCGGCCGGCGGGAACGCCGCCGATCCCGAGCGCAAGGTCCAGCGAAAGCACACCGGTCGGGATCGCGGCCATTTTCTGCCGCGCGCCTTCGTCGCCCATGCGCATGATCGTGCCCTTGCCGAACTGGCGCTCGATCTGAGTGAGCGCGCCGTCTAGCGCCGTGCTCTTCTGTTTGTCGTTGAGATCTAGTCGCTCCACGGTGTTCTCCTGTTCTCACGCCGGTTATTCATGTCGGTCCGATTGAACCGGAACTGTCGTGACATGTGGCCTCGGGTTTGCAAAATCTTGATGACGAGGCAGAAACGATTGACCGAATTACGGGTGTTTCACCCCGCGCGCGACGCAGCTTGCCACGAACCGGAGAATGCCTCGACCCACTGGAACAGATACTGCCGAGTGCGCCGGACGGACAAACACGAACATCAGTTCGTGCGCATGGCTACTCGGTCAGCAGCGCTCGCAGCGCATGCAGCGCGACGGTCGTCGTGCGCTCCCGCACGTCCTGGCGACCTCCAGGGAGCACGATGTGAACGGCGCGCTCCCGACCGGCACGGGCCGACGCGTTGATATAGACGGTTCCGACCGGTTTTTCCTCGCTCCCACCGGTTGGCCCGGCGATGCCGGTCGTCGAGACGGCGAATTCCGCGTCGTAAACACGCAGCGCCCCGGCCGCCATCTCGCGCGCGACTTCCTCGGACACCGCTCCGACTCGCTCGATCAGCGACCCGTCCACTCCGAGTACCTCGGCTTTGGCCTGATCTGAGTAGGTCACCGCACTGCCGGTGAAGAACGCCGAGGCGCCGTCGGCGTCGGTCATCCTCTTGGCGAGCAGGCCGCCGGTGCAAGACTCGGCGAGCGCAAGCCGGCGGCCGGCAAGCAGCCGGATCACCTGTTGTTCGATCGTTTCGCCGTCCTCGGAGAAGATCGCCTCACCGTATTGAGCTTTGAAGACCGCCACGAGCTTGTCGCGGCGCGCGCGTTCGGCCGGGTCGTGACTGATCAGGATCTCCATTTCGCCGCCGCGCAGGCAGGTCGTGATCTCAAGCGATCCCAGACCTTCGGCCTCGTCGAACGCGCGCAGCGATTTCGCGATTTCCGGCTCGGGAACTCCGATCATCCGCAGCATCTGCTCCTCGAAAACAACCGTCCGCCGGGCGAGCTCTTTGAATAGGCCGGTCCCGATCGCTTCGGCCCAGATCTCCCGCAGTTCGCGAGGCGGCCCCGGCAAAACCACCACCGTTGGCCGGTCGAGGCCGGGCGCCGGAGGAACGACGAGCCCCGGCGCCGTACCCGCCGGTCCGAGCACGACGGCGCCGGTCGGCACATACGCCTGCTTGAGCGCCCCCGCGTCGAGAGCCTCGACGTCCCAGTCGAAGCGCTCGGCGTAGGGCCGCTGTATCTCGCGAATTTTTTCGTGCAGAGGCTCGTCCAGAAACAGCTGCCGTCCGCAGAACTCCGCGACCACGGCGGTCGTCAGATCGTCGGCGGTCGGCCCGAGTCCCCCGGTCGTGCACACCAGATCGACGCCGCTGGAGGCCATGAATTCAAGTTGAGCGCGAATGTCTCGCGGGCGATCGCGGCAGATCGTGATGTGCTGGAGGTCGAAGCCGAGCTCGCGCAGCCGCTCGGAAAGCCACGGCCCGTTGCGATCCGTGATCCGCGCCGTCAGCACCTCGGTGCCGGTGATCACTATGCCGACGGTCGCCTGAGCCATCGCCGGCAGCTTAGGGGCCACCGGCCGATCCGCCGCCGATCGTGCCGATCAGGAACAAGATCAGCAGCAGCGCGGCGACGGCCGCGGCCAGCAGGATCCAGCGACGTTGGCGGGGGCCGGAATTGTCCTTAACCGCGTCGGCGCGGCCGAAAATCGGCTGATCGTCGTCGCGCGGCTCGATGTCTTGTTTGTAAATATCGACCAGGCGACGTGCGTCGACGCCGAGGTACTCGGCGTACGTGCGCAGAAAACTCTTGACATACGCCGAGCCGGGCAGCAGATCGTATTCCTCGTTCTCGAGCGCGCGTAGATACTTGGCGCGAATTTTGGTCCCCTCCTCGACCTCGTGAACGTCGATTTTCAGCGCCATCCGCCGTTCGCGAAGTGTTTCCCCGATCTCACCCATATTGACTATTTAAACGCAGGTCCGGGTCGAGATGCTCGTTCCCGGCACTCAGCCGGGCTCGACGGGTTCGGTGACCGGGTGTTCGAGGGTGGTGTCGAGGCCGACAGAGACCGGTTCCGGCTGCGGTGAACCATCCGGCGCGCCGTCCTTTAGCATCGCGAGAACGCGCGGTAGATCCGCCTCGGAGATCAGCACCTGACGGGCCTTAGAGCCCTCGTAGCCGCTGATCACCGCGCGACGTTCCATCATGTCGATAAGGCGCCCGGCGCGCGTGTAACCGACGCGCAGGCGACGCTGAAGCATCGAGGTCGAGGCCGTGCCCATCTGCACCACCGTCGAGATCGCGTCCGACAGCAGATCGTCCTGATCGGGGTCCATCCCGTCGCGGTCTTCCTTCGTCCCCTCCTCGGTGGCCTCAAGCAGTTCGGTGTGGAACTCCGGCTCACCCTGCGCGCGCCAGAAATCGGTCAGTTCGATGATCTCCGACTCGGTCACGTAAGCACCCTGGATTCTCTGGAGCCGCGAACTGCCGATCGGGCTGAACAGCATGTCGCCCTGGCCGAGCAGCGACTCGGCGCCGTTCTGGTCGAGGATCACTCGAGAGTCGGTCTGCGAGCTGACGGCGAAGGCGATTCGCGAGGGCACGTTGGCCTTGATCATTCCGGTGATGATGTCGGCGCTGGGACGCTGGGTGGCGAGCAGCAGGTGAATGCCGACGGCACGCGATTTCTGCGCCAGGCGGATAATCGAGTCTTCGACCTCGCCGGGCGCGACCATCATCAGGTCAGCGAGTTCGTCGATCACGCAGAGCATGTAGGGCAGGGTCGCCTCACCTTCCTTTCCGCGCCGCTCATTGAGTTCGCCGATGTTGCGCACTTTGTATGCGCTCATCAAGGTGTAGCGCTGCTCCATCTCGCGGATTAGGTTGCTGAGAACGTTGGCGGCCATCCGCGGGCTGGTGACGACCGGGGTCAGCAGGTGCGGGATTCCTTCGTAAAGATTTAGCTCAACCTGTTTGGGGTCGACGAGTACGAGCTTCACCTCGTTTGGTGTGGCCCCGAGCAGGATCGAGCACAAAAGCGTATTGATGCAGCCGGACTTTCCGGCGCCGGTCGTCCCGGCCACGAGCATGTGCGGCATCTTCGCGATGTCCGTGCCGATCGCCTTGCCGGCGATGTCCTTGCCGAGCCAGACGCTGACCGGAGACCAATCGCGCGGCAGCGGCTGATACACATCGCCCAGCCGCACGATCCGCCTGCGCAGGTTGGGCACCTCCACGCCGACCGCCTGCTTACCGGGAATCGGGGCGAGAATCCGGATGTCGGTGCTCGCCAGCGCGTAGGCGAGGTCATCTTTGAGCTGTGAAACCTTCGACATCTTGGTGCCGGGCGCGAGCTTCAGTTCGAAGCGCGTCACGTGCGGTCCGGCGACCGTTCCGACGAGCTTCGATTCGACGCCGAAGTGGCCGAGAGCCTCGGTCAGCTGCCTGCCGGTTTTCTCCAGCGCGATTGTGTCGCTGCCCTTGTCCTTGACCGATTCCTTCGAGCGCTCGAGCAGCCCCGCGCCGGGCAGGCGGTAAACGACTTCGTCGTCGGCAGCCGTGACGTTTGGATGGCCGGACGAGAGGTCGTCGCCGGTCTCGGGCAGCGGTCCCACGGGCACGGGTTCGACACTGGGTTCGATCAACTCGACCTCGCTGTCGTCGAAGGCCGATCGATCGGGCTTGTCCTCGCGGACGGGAATCGGTTCGTCGTTCGGCGGCGCCTCCACGTGAGTCGCGCGAACGATCGGTTCGACACCGGCCGGCTCCGGTGGAAGGATCGCCTCGGCGCGCGGCGGCGGCGCTGGGGCGGCGCGACCGGCGCGAGTCTGCGCGCGCGGATTGGCGTTTCGGCCGCGCAGATCTTCGAAAAGCTCGCCGGTGGCCCTGATCATCGAAACCAATGCGACGCCGGTCAGCTGAACCGTACCGATCACCGCGAGCGCGATCGCGACGACGTGGGCTCCCGTGATCCCCAGCAGCTTGCCGACCACCCAGAACTGGGCCTCGCCGAAGATCCCGCCGTGGCCTTCGTAGTAGGCGGAGTCAAAAACGACGTGTGTCGCCGGATCCGGCGAGCCAAGCCCGAGCGTTCCCGCCGATAGGCCGAGCAGCACCCCGGAGGCGAGCATCACCGCACCGGGCCAGCGAAAAGCCAGCGGCGGCAGCACCGGCCGCAGGATCGAGACCAGGCCGCCGGCGGCCAGCGCCACCGGCGTCAGATACGCGGCCTCGCCGACGAGCGTGGTGAGCACACTCACGATCCCGTCGCCCAGTCGCCCGCCCTGCCACCCGAGGTAAAGGACAAAGGCAAAAAACACCGCCGTCGCGAGCAGGCCGAGGCCTACGGCATCCAGCCGCTGCTGACTCGTCAGCGGGCCGGCCGCAGTGGATTTACGAGATCGGGCCGGCGAGCGCGAGCCGTTTCTGACGGTCGCCCTCGTCGCGGCGCGAGTCTTCGCCGTGGCGGAGCCGCGTTTCTTATTGGTCCTTTTAGCCATAGGCCGGTACTTGATCCGTGTTCTACGCGGCGCCGGGGATGCCTGCACCGCGACGGCGACGGCCGTCGGCCGGTTATCGCGCGCGCCGCGGCGGCGCTCAGACTTCGACGACGACCGGCAGAACCATCGGGCGTCGCTTGGTCCGTTCGTAGACGAAGCGAGCGACGTCGTCGTGCAGCTTCTGGCGCAGCTCGGCCTCTTCGATGCCGCCACCGTTTGAATTCTTGTCGGCGAACGACTGCACGGAGCGGTCGATCACGACGCGCATGTCGTCAAGCATGTCGTCGGCCTCGTCCATAAACGGCACCCCACGGAACATCACTTCGGGCGCAGAGATCGATTTGCCGTCGGACTCGCCGACGGTCGCCACGACGATGAAGATTCCGTCGCTGGAAAGCATTCGCCGGTCGCGCAACGCGACATCCTCGACATCGCCGACCTCGAGTCCGTCGACGAAGATCATTCCGCTCTTGACGCGCTCCCCCACCCGTGCGCCGCGCTCGGTGATCTCGAGCGGAACACCGTTTTCGAGCCGGAAAATGTCGTCGGGGTCGATACCGACCGATTCCGCCAGTCTCGAGTGCAGCCGCAGCCGCTTGTAGTCACCGTGAATCGGCATCACGTAGCGCGGCTTGGTCAGGTTGATCATCAACTTGAGTTCCTCTGCGTAGCCGTGGCCCGATGCGTGAATCGGCGCGTCCTGCGCGGTAATCACGGTCGTCCCGATGTGAAACAGCCGGTCAATCGTTTCGTTGACGGCGCGCTCGTTGCCCGGGACCGGCGACGCGGCGAACATCACCGTGTCGCCATCGTGCAGCGTGATCTGCGGGTGATCGCCGTGCGCCATTCTGCGTAGAGCCGACAGTGGCTCGCCCTGGCTGCCGGTGCAGATCACGACCACGCGATCGTCGTCGTAGTCGTCGATGTCCTTGGGGTTGATGACCAGGCCGTCGGGCGCGTAGATGTGGCCGAGCTTGCGGCCGATCGCGAAGTTCCGGCGCATCGAACGGCCGACGAGCGAAACCTTGCGGTCGAACACGATCGCGGAGTCGATCACCTGCTGGATGCGATGGATGTTGCTGGCAAAGCTCGTCACGAGAATACGGCCGTCGCAGCGGCCGAAGGCTTCCTCGAGGTGCGGCCCGATCGAGGACTCGCTCGGGGCGATTCCGGGCCGGTCGGCGTTGGTCGAGTCGCCGCAAAGCAGGAGCAGCCCTTCCTGACCCAGTTCGGCGAGGCGCGACATGTCGGTCGGCTGGCCGTCGACCGGAGTCTGATCGAACTTGTAGTCGCCTGTCACAAGCATCGTGCCGATGTCGGTCGAGATCGCGACCGCGCAGGCGTCGGGAATCGAGTGCGAGACGTGCAGCAGCTCAAGCGTGAAGGGACCGCAGTCCCACGGCTCACCGTTGGCGGTCGGAACGATCTCGACGAGGTCGTCGAGTTTGTGCTCTTCGAGCTTCGACCGTGCCATCGCTGCGGTCAGCGGCGCCGCGAACACGGGCGGCGGATCGTCGGGAAAGAGCTCGCGGACGACATACGGGAGCGCTCCGATGTGGTCCTCGTGGCCGTGCGTGATGATGATCGCCTCGACGGCGTCGGCCCGGTCGCGCAAATAGTCAAAGTCCGGAAGCACGAGATCGATCCCCAGCATCTCGGCGGTCGGGAACATCAGGCCGGTATCGACGATCACGATGCTGCCGTCAAACTCGACGACGGTCATGTTCTTACCGATTTCGCCGAGCCCGCCGAGCGGCAGGACACGTAGCGTTGCGTCGTTTTGCTTACTCAAGTGATTGCGTGGGAGAGAAGATGGTTGCGTTCGAGCATCGCGCGTATTGCGGCGGTTTCGGCGTCGTCGGCCTCGATCATAGGCAGCCGGAATCCACCGACTCCAAAGCCGAGCATGTTCAGCGCCGTCTTGATCGGAATCGGGTTGACTGCGATCGCCAGAGTCTCGAACACGTCGGTGAGCCGATCGTGGATCTCGTCACGGCGCTCGGGCCGCCGGCACATCTCCTGCATCTGCGGGCCGACGATGTGACTGGCGACCGCGATCGCACCGGCGCCGCCCAGTGCGAGCGTGTCGCGCAGAATGTCATCGTCGCCGGCATAAAGCCGCAGGCCGTCGACCGCGGCGAGGTTGGCCGCATTGGCCTGCTTGACCGCATCCACATTAGGCAGCTGGGCCAGCTCGGCGAGCAAATCGTTCGGCATGTCGGTTCCGGTTCGCGACGGGATGTTGTAGAGGATGATCGGCCTGTCGGTGGCACGCGCGACGTGTTCGAAATGGGCGATGATTCCGCGGCGGTTAGGGCGGTTGTAGTACGGCGTGACCGAGAGCATCGCGTCGGCGCCGAGTTCGGTTGCCTTCTCGGTGAGCATCACCGCGTGCCGGGTGTCGTTGGATCCAGTGCCCGCCACGATCGTGAAGCCGTCGGGCGCCTCGCCGACGGCGAGTCCGATCAGCGCGAGATGCTCGTCGTCGGCCAGCGTCGGCGACTCGCCCGTTGTGCCGGCGACGACGATTCCGTCGCTGCCGTTTTCGGCCAAATGGCGCATCAGCCGCACGAACGCGTCCTCGTCGACGCGCCCGGCGGCGTCAAACGGCGTGACAATCGCCGTCAGAATTGATCCCAGATCTGCCATCGCACAAGCATACGCGCCCGCGGAGAGGAACCGGCACGCCGAGATCGTATTCAGCAGTTGATGAGCGAACGCGACTACTCCCACCGCACGGCGATCGACAAGCTCGGCCTCAAGCCCGGCATGCGGGTGCGCATGACCGGCGATATCGGTGCCGAGCTCAAAAGCGCCGCGAAGCTCGAGATCGGCGGCAGCCTGTTGCGCTCCGGCGAGCTTGATCTGATCGTTCGGGTCGTCAAGTCGGTCGCAGAGGCCGACGAGTTCCTCGGCCGCGTCCGCGATCAAATCGTCGGTGACGGGGCGATCTGGCTTGTGACGTGGAAGCGTGGAGATCCGCGCTACGTGATGCAGGAAGAGCTGATACCGCTCGGTCCACCACACCGCCTGGTCGACAACAAGGTCTGCGCGATCGACGATCGGCGATCGGCGATCCGTTTCGTGATTCCGCGCGAGCTTCGCCTCTGAGTCGCGTGTCACACTCCCGACCGCAACTCTGGACGAACGATCGGTGTTGACGGCCGGTATGGGGGAACCTGTTGGTTCAATGGGATCACCCCGTCCGCCGATAACAATCCCCGGGCAGCATCGAAACTCAAGGGGCAGAGGTCAGCAATTGTCGCGTCGCAAGTCCCGCAAGTCTCCGCCTCCTGTTTATCGCGGCAAGTTCGGCGTCGAACAGGCCGAACGGCTGCTGTGGCGCGCCGGCTTCGGACCCCGCCCCGGCGAGGCCAGACGCCTGGCTCGTATGGGGATGTCGCGTGCCGTCAAACACCTGCTCAAACCGCGCGGCAAGACACGCCTGGTTGGTCCCGCGCCGGCGCTTGAGGAGGGCGCGCCGCTAACGCCAACGGATCAGTGGGGACACGATCATCTCTGGTGGCTGGACCGCATGGTGCGCACCACGTACCCGTTGCAGGAGCGCATGACGCTGATCTGGCACGACTGGTTCGCGACCTCCAATGACGGCGTCGGTAACCAAGGAATGATGATCAACCAGAACGAGTTGTTCCGCCGCTTCGCGACCGGCTCTTTCAAATCTCTGTTGGTCGAGGTCACGCGCGATCCGGCGATGCTGGTCTGGCTTTCGAACAACAGGAACACCAAGGATTCGCCGAATGAGAACTACGCGCGGGAACTGATGGAGCTTTTCACGCTCGGCGCAGACGCTCGTTACACCGAGGACGATGTGCGCGAGCAGGCACGCGCTCTGACCGGGTTCACCAACAGCTGGGGGCCGTCGGGCTACGAGCGATTTCGTTTCGAGGAAGGGCGCCACGACAACGGCGCCAAGACGATTTTCAGGCAGACCGGTCGCTGGAACTGGACCGACGCCTGTCTGCTCTGCCTCAATCATCCTGACCACCCCGGCTTTTTCGTGAAGAAGATGTGGAGCTATTTCATTCCGACGCCGTTGCACGGACGAACGCTCAAACAGTTGAAACGGCTGTACGTCGGCAGCGGTTTCAAGACGCGGCCGGTGATCGCGGCGATTCTTTCGCATCCGGCCTTCTACCAGGGCCCGAGAATGGTCAAACCTCCGATCGTCCACGCCGCCGGCCTGATGCGAATGCGCAACCGGGGAATCACGACCGACGGATGGGCGTGGATGTCCGAGCAGACCGGCCAGCGACTGTTCTTTCCGCCGAGCGTGGCCGGCTGGGACGATCAGGAATGGCTGGACACGGGAACCTTCCGCGGCCGCTGGGTGGCCGCGCGCGAATCCTGGGAGTCAAACATCCTCGACCCGGGTGACGACGCGACCGTGGCGCGCTATCAGCGCGAAGAGTCCCCTGCCGAAGCCGTCGGAGCCGCGATCAGGTTCTGGAACAACCCCACCCTTACCAGGCCGACCAAAAAGGTGCTGATCGACTTCGCCGCCCGCTGCGACCGGCAGGCCGACAGCGACTGGAAAAAGGCGCCGTACCGGATCATGCGTCAGAATGCCTTGCGCACGCTGATCGCCACCAGCCCCGACCTTCAGAGCAGCTGACCGGCCCCGCCCGCGTTCCACCGGAGAACCGATGACCGGCAACCTCACCAACCACGCCTGCGACGAGTTCAATCGCGCCCACTTGTTTCGCCAGGCAGCGGCTCAAGCCGGCACCGGGCTGCCGAAGATCGAATACGGGATGCCGGCTCCCGCGGGCACGGGACTCTCGCGCCGTTCGTTTCTGATCAAGAGCGGAGCCTTCATGCTGACCGTCTACGGCGCGATGCATTTCGATCCGATGCGCCTGAGCGAATCGATCGCCGAAGCCGCGACCGGACCGCCCGATCCCGTGCTGGTCTCGGTTTTCCTCGACGGTGGAATCGACTCGCTGTCGGTACTCGCCCCGGTCGAAGATCCGATCTATCGCAAGCTGCGCCCGACACTGGCGCTCCCGGCCGACAGCGGCCTGGTGTTCGGCGACGACAGCCGCCTACGCTGGAATCCCGCGGCCGAGGGTTTCCGCGTCCTCCACGAGGAAGGCAAGCTCGCGGTCGCTCCGTCGATCGGGTACGCCGACGCCGACCAATCTCATTTCACGTCGCGCCACTACTGGGAGGTCGGCGACACCAGCACGCGACTGAACACCGGCTGGCTCGGCCGCTACCTCGATCTCACCGGCTCACCGGACAACCCACTCCAGGGGCTTTCGATCGACTACAGCCTGGCGCCTTCGCTGGCCCCGCTCAAGGTCCCGGTCGCGGCCCTCGCCAACCCGCGCGCCTACAGATTCACGCACCGCAACGTCTGGGGCGAGGTCGAGCAGTCGATGGTCGAATCGCTCGAGCGCATGGGCACCGCGAATCTCCGCAGCCGTGACGCCGGCATCAAGGCGGCCGCCGATGCATCCGCGCAGTCGATGAAGCTCCGTCGCCAGTTGCTCCCCTTCGCCACCGAGGAAGAAAACCAACCGGCCGGGATCGCCTCGCCGGTCGCCTACCCGCAGAACTCCAACTTCGGCCAGCAGCTTCAGTTCCTCGCCGCGATGCTCGGGATCGGCCTGCCGCTACGTTGTGTCGCCGTTCGCGGCGCCGGCGGATACGACACCCACGACGACCAGGCAGGCGGGTTCGCCGACGACCTCAAGATGGCCGCCGACTGCCTGCTGGCCTTCCAGCGCGACATCGAGGCCCGTGGGCTTCATAATCGCGTGCTGATTGAAGTCTGGAGCGAATTCGGCCGGAGGCCCGAGGAGAACGGATCCGCAGGGACCGATCACGGCGCCGCCGGTATGGCGATGTTGATCGGGTCACGGGTCCGGCGACAGCTGCTCGGCGAGTTCACCGGGCTCGCACAGCTCGATGAGGACGACAACATGCGGCCGAGTCTTGACTACCGGGCGCTACACGGCGCGATCCTCGATCAGTGGTTCAACTTCGACGCGGCGCGGGTGATGCCCAACGTTCGCGGCTTTGGAATCCCTTCGATTCTCAACTGATGACCCGGCGGCGCGATATCGCCTGCGCGCTCGCGCTGACAGTGCTGATAGGTGTGCCAGGAGTCGTGCCGGCGAGCTCCGCCGCCCGCACGAGTTACGTCCAGGCGTCGGCCCGGGAGTTCTACTACGGACTCTCTAGGCCGAGCGTACGACCGGGTCCGGTCAGGTTCGAGATGGTCAACTTTGGCGAGGACGACCATGACCTGGCGATCTCGCGCAAGGGCGGCACGACGATCGCTCAGCTCGGCATCGTGAAGCCCGGGGACCGCGGCACAGTCGAGGCGAGGTTGCGGCGCGGCAGTTACGTGCTGTGGTGCACGATCAGCGACCACAAAGCGCGCGGTATGCGCGCCGTGCTTAAGGTCCGGGCAGCCAGAAAGAAGCGCCGATAGCCGTGGGCACGAGCCGTCCGCGAGATCTTAACTTCGCTCGGCGATCGCGCCGGTAGCCTGTCGGCGGAGACAGTTGGTGGCGGTCGAGCGATACAGGGGGAAATTCGGGCGCGCGCAAGCAGAGCGCCTGCTGTGGCGCCTCGGTTTCGGCCCGCGCCGCGGCGAGATCGCGCGGTTCGCGGGCCTCGGGCTCGATCGGGCCGTCGCGGCACTGATCGACCCGATCGGGCCGACCGTGCTAGACGGCCGGGCACCCGTGCTCGAGGGCGGAACACCGCTCGACCCGGTGCGCACGCGCAACCACGAGCAGCTGTGGTGGCTTGACCGCATCACCCGCGTGAACCACCCGTTTCGTGAACGGATGACGCTGATCTGGCACGACTGGTTCGCGACCTCAAACACCGGCGTCGGAGATCAACGCGTGATGCTGGAGCAGAATCGCACGATCCGTCGGCTGGCGACCGGATCGTTTCCCGATCTGCTGCTGGCGATGACCCGCGATCCGGCGATGCTGGTCTGGCTTTCGGGAAACCGCAATACGAGGCTGAGCCCGAACGAGAACTACGCGCGCGAGATGATGGAACTGTTCACGCTCGGCGCCGGCGCCCGTTACACCGAGTCCGACGTGCGCGAGCAGTCCCGGGCACTGACCGGCTGGCGGAGCCTGTGGGACGCCGACGGCTACTACGGCGCCGCGTTCGACCCGGCGCGACACGATACCGGGCTTAAGACAGTCTTCCGCAAGCGTGGCAGCCTCGACTGGGCCGATGCCTGCCGTCTATGCATCGAGCACCCGGATCATCCACGCTTTTTCGTCACCAAGCTCTGGAGCTACTTCGTGCCGACTCCTCCGTCGAACTCCACCGCGAGCTCGTTGACCGAGGTCTACCTCGGCAACGGCCGTCAGGTCTTGCCGGTCGTTCGGGCGATCGTGAAACACCCTGATCTTTTCAGCGGGCCGCGCATGGTCAAGTCGCCGATTTTGTTTCTGGCCGGACTGATGCGGCTCCGCGGGGCGAGCGTCAATTCGAGCCGTCTGCTCGAAGTCATGCGAGATGCCGGGCAGAGTTTGTTTTACCCGCCGAGCGTCGCCGGCTGGGATGACGCAGCGTGGCTGAACACGCACACTTTTCATGGCCGCTGGGAGGCGGCACGTTCCGTCGCCGAACGCGAAAGCCTCAACCCCCACGACCCCGTGACCCGCGCGAAGATCAATCCACGCGAGACCGCGCGATCGGCCGTCTCCGGGGCACTCGCTTACTGGGACAAACCGCTGGTCGGCCCCGAAACAACGCTCGCCTTGACGCAATTCGCCCAGCGTTGCCAGGACCAAGCCGATGCCGACTGGGAGCGGACCTACTACCGCATCATGCGCACGAACGCGCTTCGGACACTGATAGCCGTCAGTCCCGAGATGCAGACCTGCTGAAGCTAAAGCAGCTTTTCGAGCCCGACGGTAATGCGGTCCGGCAGCGACGCGACCCGCCGCACCGCCAGCATCACGCCCGGCATGAACGATTCGCGCGAGTACGTCTCGTGACGGATGCTCAGCGTTTGCCCGATTTCTCCGAACGTTACCTCCTGGCTGGCGATCACGCCCGGCAGGCGCACGGAGTGGATCGGTTCGTGGACGTTGCCGCCGGCATCCTCGATTAACTGCCTGGTGCGGATGGCCGTGCCGCTGGGCGCGTCGAGCTTCGCCGGGTGGTGCAGCTCGACGATTTCGCACTCGGGCATGTGCGCCGCGGCGATTCTCGAGAGTTCCATCATCATGACGGCGCCAATCGCGAAATTCGGAGCGAAAAACAGGTTGCCAGTCCCGGCGCCTTCGAGCTCGGCGTAGTCGACTCCGGTTGTCCCCGTCACGCAATGGACACCGGCCTCGATTATCTGACGTGCATTGGCGAGCGCCGTTTTCGGGCGAGTGAAGTCGACCACGACATCGGCCGTGCCGAGAACATCGGCGAGCACGACCCCGAGCGCCGGGTCGGCCCGGCCTGTCAGCTCCATGTCGGCGGCGGCGTCAACGGCGTCACATACGGTGGCGCCCATCCTTCCTGCCGCGCCGGAGACTACGACCCTGATCGGCGAATCGGTCATGGACGGGATTCTCGCACGCGATACGACTGATCGGCCGGACGGGCGCGGCTAGACCGCTACGCCGGCTTCGACCAGCGCCTCGTTGACCGGCGCCAAAGCCGGGCGAAAATCGGATTCGCTCGGTCCGACCGCCGCCACGCTGAACCGCGCGGGATCGTAAAACTCCTCGGTGAGCGCTCGGAGATCGCCGATCTCCACGGCGTCGACCCGTCGTTCAATCTCGTCGAGCGAGTAGATAGGCGTGCCGAGCAGGGTGTTTGCGCCGATCTGCGTCATCCGGCCCATCGGCGATTCCATCGAGAGAGCGGTCCGGCCCTTGACGTTCTCCTTGGCGCGTGCCAGTTCGGCGGCGGATGCCGGATCCTCAACGAGCCGGTGAAGTTCGTTGCCGAACACCTCGAGCGCTTCGCCGACGCGGTCCGGGCGCGTGCCGACGTACATTCCAACCTGCCCCGTATCGCGATAGTAACCGCTGTAGCTGTAAACGGAATAGGCGAGACCGCGTTTCTCGCGGACCTCCTGAAAAAGCCGCGAACTCGAGGAACTGCCGAAGATCGTGTTGAGAACGGTCATCGCGAATCGGCGATCGTCGCCGCGCGTGAGCCCCGGCGCGCCGAGCGCAACGTGAATCTGTTCGGTGTCCTTCTCAAAGAACCCGACGGTCGGATGCGGCACGGCCGCGGCCGGCTCGTAGGCCGGCGCCGTTCCCGGCCGGTCGAAGCCGGCCTCGCGAGCGAGCGCCACAAGCCGGTCGTGATCGGTGGCGCCGGCGCCGGCGATCACGATGTTCTCGGGCACATATTGAGCGTCGCGGTAGGCGGCGATCTCCGGGATCGTCACGCCGCCGATCACCTCGGCACGCCCGATGATCGGCCGGCCGAGCGGCGTGTCGCCGAACACGGTCGTGCCGAGAATGTCGTGGACCTTGTCGGACGGTTCGTCTTCGTACATCGCGATCTCCTCGATCACGACCTCCCGCTCGGAGTCGATGTCGGGGAAGGTCGAGCGCATCACCATGTCGGATATGACATCAAAGGCCTTATCGAGGTGCTTGTCGAGAAAACGCGCGTAGACGGTCGTAACCTCCTTGTCGGTCGAGGCGTTGATCTCGGCGCCGATCCCGTCGAACAGCTCGTCGATATCCAGAGAGCTGAAGCGCTCAGTTCCCTTAAACAGCAGGTGTTCTAGAAAGTGCGAGAGACCGGCCTGTTCGTGGGTCTCGTTGCGGGAGCCGACACCGATCATCACCGAGAGGGCGATCGAGCGCACCCGCGGGAAGTTCTCGGTCACGATTCGCAGGCCGTTATCGAGAGTGGTGATCTGGTGGGTGACGTCGCTCAAAGTGAGCGAGATCATCGCAGATTCGATCGGCTCGTCCACCGGTTAGGGGAGGTGGTTCTCGCGGCGGCCGGCGGTAGCGGGCATCGACCCTAAAACGCCGGCCCTCGCCCCTCGCCGGTCAGCGTCGCGCCCGCGCCGCGCCAAACGCGACGCCGGCCGCGAGCCCGATCGCGATTCCTATCAACAGGCCATCGAAGATGACCCCGAGGACGACACCGAACGCGATCCCGAGCGGAATCCATTGCCCAATTGAGCTGGCGAGTTCCTCTGGTTTTGGCTTATCCGGATCGCGCATCAAAAGTAAAAACCGCCCGGCCATGATCGCCGAGCGGTCTTTTGAACCCGTTACGAGGGCTTCGGTTACTGGCGGTTGCGCGGGCGGCGCTCGCCGCGATCCCCGCCGCCACGGCCACCGCGTTCGCCGCCGCGGCCACCGCCCTCTCGGTCGCGACGCGGCCCGCGATCTCCGCCGCCGCCACCACCGCCATTGCCGGCCCCGATGACGAGCAGTTCTTCGGAACTCTTTCCGGCGATCGCCGGATCTGACGCCAGCCTGAGGCCGATGCGCCCGCGGTCGGCGTCGACCTCGACGACGCGAACCGTCAACTTCTCGCCGCGTTCGAAGACGTCGTCGACGGTCTCCACGCGCTCTCCGGGCTTGACGTTGCTGATGTGCAGCAGGCCGTCGGTGCCTTTGGTCAGCTCGACGAAGGCGCCGAAGGTCGTCGTCTTGACGACCGTGCCCTCGAACTCGTCGCCGATCTCGACTTCCTTGGTCATTGAGCGGATTCGGTCGACCAGACGCTCACCCATCAGGCCGTTGGACGAGTAGACCTGGATCGTCCCGTCATCCTCGACGTTGATCTCGGCGTCGAACTCCTCGCACAACGCCCGAATTGTCTCGCCACCCTTGCCGATCACAACGCCGATCTTGTCAGTGTCGATCTTGATCGACGTGATCCGCGGCGCGTGTTCGGACATCTCTGCGCGCGGCTCGGTGATCGCTTCGCGCATCTTGTCGAGAATGAACGCGCGACCCTCCTTGGCCTGGGCGAGTGCGTCACGCAGAATCTCGATCGTCACACCGGTGATCTTGATGTCCATCTGCAGTGCCGTGATGCCGTCGGGCGTACCGGCGACCTTGAAGTCCATATCGCCGAGGTGATCCTCGACCCCGGCGATGTCGGAGAGCACGATGTAGTCGTCGCCCTCCTTGATCAGCCCCATCGCAATACCGGAAACCGGCTTGGCGATCGGCACGCCGGCGTCCATCAACGACATCGTCGAGCCGCAGACCGAGCCCATCGAAGACGAGCCGTTGGACTCGAGCGTCTCGGACACGACGCGAATCGTGTACGGGAAGTCGTCGGTGCTCGGGATCACCGGCACCAAAGCACGTTCGGCGAGCGCACCGTGGCCGATGTCGCGACGCTTCGGGCCGCGCATGAAACCGGCCTCCCCGACCGAGAAAGGCGGGAAGTTGTAGTGGTGGAAGTAACGCTTGCTGGTCTCGAGACCGAGCGTGTCGAGGCGCATCTCCTCGCGAGTGGTACCGAGCGCGACGAGCGAGAGAATCTGGGTCTCGCCACGGGTGAAGAGGCCGGAGCCGTGCGTACGCGGGATGATCCCGACCTCACACTCGATCGGACGAACCTCGTCCTTAGCGCGGCCGTCGGGACGCTTCTTGTCGACGGCGATCATGTGGCGGGTGATGTCCTTTTCGAGTTTGCCCGCCGCACGGGACACGTCGGCCCTGCGCCTCTCGGCGGCCTCGTCGTCGGCGTCGACGGCGGGAGCGAATTTCTCCTTGATCTCGGACTTGACGTCGTCAATCTTGCCGTAGCGCTCGAGCTTCTCGGCGATCGTGACCGCCGCGGTCATCGCCGCTCCGAACTCACTCTCGACCTGGGCGTAGAGCGCCTCATCGAGCTGCGGGGCAGCAAAGACGATCTTTTCCTTGCCCTTGGCGGCGCGCAGTTCGTGCTGCAACGCGCATAGTTTCTTGATCTCGCCGTGAGCGATGTCGAGGGCGTCGAGAACCTCGGCCTCGGTGACCTCATTTGCCCCGGCTTCGACCATCAGAATGGCCTCTTCGGTACCGGCGACAACAAGGTCGAGCGAGGATTCGCCGTCGGGTAGCAGTGAGTCTTCATCGGGGTTGACGACGAAGTTGCCCTCGATCAGGCCGATGCGCACGGCGCCGACCGGAGTTTCGAACGGGATGTCGCTGATCATCAGGGCCGCTGACGCGCCGTTCATCGCGAGAATGTCGTACGGATTGATCTCGTCGACCGAAAGCGGCATCGCAACGATCTGTGTGTCACGCGACCAGCCCTCGGGAAACAGGGGACGCAGCGGGCGGTCGATCATGCGCGCGACCAACGTCGCCTTTTCGCCGCTGCGACCCTCGCGCTTGAAGAAACTGCCGGGGATCTTTCCCTTGGCGTACATCCGTTCCTCGACGTCGACGGTCAACGGGAGGAAGTCCACTCCGCGGTCACCGCCGGCGGTTGCGGTTGCCAGCACCACCGTGTCTCCGGACTGGACGATGACGGAGCCGCCGGCCTGCTTGGCCAGCTTTCCGGTCGTGAACGAGATTTCGTTGTCACCGACCTGCACCGCGACGCGGTGCTCATCAAAACGACTCATGAAGTTTTTATTCCTTACTCGCCCCCGGATGGGGCGTCTATTTCGTCTGCTCTATGACAGCTGTTAAGCGCTCAGGCTACCAGTTGCGCGGATCTCACGCTGTTGCTGGCGGTCGTCTGCGCTCTCGGGCCGAAGAACCAGCGGCAAAACGGCCGCTAGCGGCGCAGACCGAGATCGGCGATCAGCTTGCGATAGCCGTCGAGATCTCTTTTTCGCAAGTAATCGAGCAGGCGACGGCGCTTGCCGACGAGCATCAACAGACCACGACGAGAGTGGTGGTCCTTCTTGTGCTCGCGCAGATGTTCGGTGAGATGGTTGATGCGCTCGGTGAGCAACGCGACCTGAACCTGTGTGGAGCCGGTGTCCGCGGTGCTTTTGCCGAACTTCTCGACGATCTCTGCTGTTTGGCCTGCTGGGACTGACATGCGGCACGCAAGGGTACCAGGGAAGGCGCGCCAGTCGGGCGGCCGCTCCGCGCGGCGAACGTCGCTACGTCTGCGAAAGGACGCGGGCACAGGTCTCGCGTGCCTGAGCGACATCGCGGTCCATCTGCTCAACCAGCGCCGCAACCGTGTCGTAGCGACGCTCCCCGCGCAGGCGCTCCAAAAAAGCGATCTCGAGCTGCCGGCCGTAGAGGTCGCCGCTCCAGTCGATCAGGAACGATTCGACCAGTAGACCGCGCCCGGTGACGAATGTCGGTCTGACCCCGACATTCACCGCGCTGGCCACGCCGTCGGTGAAGGCGGCGTACACGCCGTGCCCGGGAACGCAGTCGTGCTCCCCCGGCACGAGGTTGGCCGTCGGGAAGCCGAGCTCGCGACCGCGCTTGTCGCCGTGCGCGACCGTGCCGATCATCGTGAATGGATAGCCCAGCAACTCGTCGGCGCGGTGCACGTCGCCGGCCGCCACCAGGCCGCGAATCTGAGTGGACGAGACGATCTCGTCGCCGTGCTCGACGAGCGGCACCACGTTGGTCTCAAACTCCGCGAACCGCGACAAAAACTCCGGGTCGCCCTTGGCCTTGAAGCCGAACCGGAAGTTCTCGCCAACCGAGACGTGCGTCGCGCCGAGCCTGCCGATCAATATCTCACGTACGAAATCCTCGGCTTCGAGGTGCGCGAACCGCTCGTTGAAATCGATCAGCACGAGCTCCTGAACGCCGAGCTGGTCGAGGATTTTCGCCTTTAAAGCCAGCGGGGTCAACAGCTTTGGCGCGGCGTCAGGGTGGATCACGACCAGCGGGTGCGGATCGAACGTCAGCACCGCGTCCGAGCCCTCGATCACCTTGCGGTGACCGAGGTGAACACCATCGAACGTCCCGATCGCGACTCGCCGGCTGCGCGGCGTCGCGTCTTCGATCTTTAGAATCTCGATCGTCATCGCGCGTGCAGCTCCTCGACCGACGCCGCCAGAATCGTCTCTGGCTTGAGCATCCCCTCACTGACCCGGGCGACGCCGAGCAGGCGTCCCTCGCTCAGCAGCCGCACTGGATCGGCCGTCGCCGGGCCGGATGCCGCAACGCGACGACCGTGCACGAGACCGCGGGCCTCGTCGTCGGAGAGCACCTGCGCCGGCAGGTGCGCGAGCGCGTCGGCCGGATCGATCAGATCGTCCAGTGTCAGAGCGTCTGGCGCAACGGCGTTTTCCAGTCGCAGATCGCCGACGCGGGTGCGTACGAGTTCTTCGCAGTACGCGTCCTCAAGCGTGGCGACGATGCTGCGGACGTACGTTCCGCCGGCGCAGTCGATCTCGAACGTGGCTCGCTCGCCGTCAAGATGCATACGCTGCGCACGATAGACGGTCATCTCGCGAACCGGCGGCGCGAACTCGTCGCCGCGGCGGGCCTTCGCGTAAAGCCGCTCGCCCTCGACCTTAATCGCCGAATAGGCCGGCACCGCAAGCGCCACGACACCGGTCGGGAGCCGCGGATCGGCCGGAATCCTGCCGGTCTGCGTCAGCACACCGTCTCGGTCGACCGAATCCGAGCGCCAGCCGAGCCGGACAACGGTTCGGTAGCTCTTGGGCCGGTGAATCAGGTACCGCTGAAGGCGTGTCGCCCGTCCGACGAGCAATACAAGCAGTCCGGTGGCGAACGGATCCAGCGTTCCAGCGTGGCCTGTCTTCACCCGACGCCGCTCGCCGTTCTCGGCCGCGGAGAGCTGGGAGAGCGACCGGCGCGCGGCGAATACGACGTCGTGCGAGGTGACGCCGGCCGGCTTGTCGAGCAGCGCGATCGCGCAGTCAATCGAGGTCATTGTCGGAGGCGTGCCGCGTGGCGTGCCCAGGACATCCGGCCGCCCGTCGGGTTAGGCGGCGGTCTTCTGGCCGGTCGCGAGCTGGTCGCGGACACCTTCGCGGATCAGCTCGATCGCTTCTTCGAGCGTCTTGTCGGTCGTCGCGCCGGCGGCCTGGCGGTGACCGCCGCCGCCGAACCCGCGAGCGATCTTCGAAACGTCGACGCGGTCGTCGCTGGATCGGACACTGATCTTTGAGAGGTGCGTGCGGCCGTCGGCGGTCAACTCGCGAACGAGCGCGCCGACCGCCGTGCCGGACACGCTGCGGGCAAAATCGACGATTCCTTCCGTAAACGTTTCTTCGGACCCGGTTTCGTCGAAGTCCTCGCGGGTGAGGTTGACGATCGTGACGAGGCCACCGTCGAAGCGCTGAATCGTCGAGAGCGCGCGTGCGAGCAGTTGCACCTTGGCTAACGGCTGGTCCTCGAACAGGCGTACGTAGACGCGGTGAACGTCGACGCCGTTGCGCAGCAGGTCGGCTGCCATCTCGTGAGCGGACGGACCGGTGTTCTCATACATGAAACGCCCCGTGTCGGTCACCAGCCCGACGTAGAGCGCGTCGGCGATGAACGGATTGAGATCGACGTCCAGTTCCTTTAGCAGCGAATAGACCAGCTCGGCCGTGCACGACGCCTCGCCGACGACCATGTTCAGGGTGCCGAACATCGTGTTGTCATGGTGATGGTCGATGTTGATCAGCGTCAGGTCGTCCCGACGCAGAAACTCGACGTCCATGCGTTCGAACTGGCCGCAGTCGAGAAAGATCACGGTGCGCTCGTCGAGATCGCCTGGTTCGAAGTGGATCGCCTGGTCATCGGCGAGCAGATAGCGATACTCGTACGGCAGCGGAAACTCATTTTCGCGCATGAACATGACGGTGTCCTTGCCCAGTGCCTGCAAAACGGCGTTCATCGACACCAGCGAACCGAGGGCGTCACCATCGGGGTTCTCGTGGGTGGTCAACAGAAACTTGTCGTCGTTGCGCAGGCGTTTGACGATCTCGGCGCGGTCACTCATGCTAATCCTCCTGATCGAGCATAGGCGCGTCGAGCAGTACACGCTCGGACGCCGCTTCGTTAATCAATTTTGTAATTCGCATACTTCGGTCGATCGTGTCGTCGTAGACAAACTTCAGGATCGGTGTGTTTTTCATCCTCAGGTGCAAGGCGATCTCACGCTGAAAGGCTTTACGGCCGTCGGCCAGGCCATCCAGCGTTTCCCGGCGTTGGGCCTCGTCGCCGAACACGCTCACAAAGACGGTCGCGTGGCGCAGGTCCGGACTCGTTTCGACGCCGGTAATCGTTACGAAGCCGATGCGCGGGTCTTTGTCCGCCGACAGGACGGCGCAAGAGACGATCTCCCGCACGGCCTCATTGACTCGTCTGATCCGTTCGCTTGGCATAGAAAAATCCTTGCATCTTTCCGTGTGACCGGCTTGCGACGGCTAGACGAGTTCGCGTTCGACGCTTTTGACCTCAAAGACCTCGATGACGTCCTCTTCTTTGACGTCGGAGTAATTCTCAAGCACGATTCCACACTCCATTCCGGCGGAGACGTCGCGGACGTCGTCATTGAACCGGCGCAACGTCGCGATCTTGCCCTCGTACACGACGGTACCGTCGCGCACCAGCCGTACCGTCGCGCCGCGAGTGACCTTGCCGCTCTCGACGTGCGAACCGGCGATCGTGCCGATCTTTGAGGCCTTGAAGATCTGACGAACGTTGGCCGTGCCAACCGCTTCTTCGACCGCTTCGGGCTCGAGCAGGCCCTGCATCGCCGAGCGCAACTCTTCGAGCGCCTTATAGATCACGTTATAGGTACGAATTTCAACGCCTTCGCGTTCGGCCAGCAAACGCGAGTCGCCTACCGGCCTCACGTTGAAGCCGATCACGATCGCCTCTGACGCCGACGCGAGCATGATGTCGCTCTCGGTGATACCGCCGACGCCGTGGTGAATGGTGTTGACCTTGATCTCTGACTGCGGCAGCTTTGCGATTTCGTCTTCGAGCGCGCCGACCGAGCCGGCGACATCGCCCTTGAGAATCAGGTTCAGAGAGTTGAGCGTGCCTTCCTGAGCCTGGGCGAAGGCATCCTCAAGGGATACTTTTACGCGCGAGCGGCGAGCGATCGCCTCCGTCTTTAGGCGGTTGGCGCGATCGCCGGCCTGCTGGCGGGCCACGCGGTCGTTTTTTACGACGCTGAAGGTATTGCCGGCCTCTGGAACTCCGTCGAAGCCCAGTACTTCGACCGGCGATCCTAACTCGGCTTTATTTTGGCGCTTGCCGTGATAGTCGTTCATCGCGCGCACGCGTCCCCACTGCGAACCGGCGACCATCGCATCGCCGATCTTCAGCTGACCACGCTGGATCAGCAACGTCACGACCGGGCCACGGCCGGGATCGAGCTGAGACTCGATCACGGTGCCGGATGCCTCGGAGCCGGGGTTGCCCTCGAACTCCTCTATCTCGGCGACCAACAACAGCATGTCCAGCAGGTTGTCCAACCCGAGCCTCTGTTTGGCCGAGACGTCGCAGAAGATCGTCTCACCGCCCCAGTCTTCGGGTTGGAGGCCCATCGCCGATAGTTCCGTGCGAACCTTTTTCGGATCGGCGCCCTCTTTGTCGATCTTGTTGACCGCGATCACGATCGGGACACCGGCGGCCTTGGCGTGATCGATCGCCTCCTCGGTCTGCGGCATGACTCCGTCGTCGGCTGCGACGACGATCACGGCTATGTCGGTGACGCTCGCGCCACGGGCACGCATTGCCGTGAACGCCTCGTGGCCGGGTGTGTCGATGAATGTGATCAGCTTTTCACCGCGATGCACCTGGTAGGCGCCGATGTGCTGAGTTATGCCCCCGGCCTCGCCGGCGACCACGTCTGCTTCGCGGATCGCGTCCAGCAGCGACGTCTTTCCGTGATCGACGTGACCCATGATCGTGACGACCGGCGGACGCTCCGCGAGGTCGCCGGCCCGATCGGCGGAGGAATCCACGACATCGGCCTCCTGAGCGACGGTCGTGACCTCGACGTTGCGCTCGAAGGAATCGGCGATCGTGGCGATCGTCTCGTCGGCGAGCGTCTGCGTCAGGGTGGCCATCTCGCCAAGCTCCATCAGCTTTTTGATCATTTCGGCCGCCGGGATCCCGAGCGACTCCGAGACCTCCTTGACCGTCGCGCCGGACGGTATTTTCACCAGCTGCTTGGACGGATCGATGACGACCTCTTCGCGCGCCACCGGTTCTTCGAACACGGGTCGGCGGCGGCGGCCGCCGCGCGACTTACGGGCCGGTTGGGTGATCGGCGGACCGCCGCCGGGACCGCCGCGACGAGAAGCCTGCGAGTCGATCACGACGCGGCGCATCTTGCCGCCGCCGGATCCCGATGTCGCCGGCGGGCGCGGGCGCGGCGGCGTCTGACCGGCCGGCTTCTGACCTGGATCTGGACTCGCAGAAAAAGAACGCGGCGCCGACTTGCCGGCCGGCGGCGCGGCCGACGGAGAGGCCGGAGGCGGAGCAGCGACCGGCGCGGCCGCTGCGGGTCCGGCGGTCGCCGCCGGTTGAGCGACGGGCGCGGGCGTCTTTTCCTTGGACTCGGTGGAACTTTGTGCGGTTCGATCGCCGACGGACTTGGCTGCTGTCGTCGCCGGGGCGCCCTTTGAGGCCGGTTCGTCGGCGACCTTCGCCGACCCGCCCTCGTCGCCGGCGGGCTTGCCCGCGCCGCCGTTGAGCGCCTTGCCGGCGGTTTCCTCGTCGACGCTCGACGAGGCGGTTTTCGCCTCGATGCCTGCCTGCTTGAGCAGGCCGATCATCTCTTTGCTGGAGACTCCGGCCCGTTTTGCCAGCTCATGTACTCGAATTTTTCCCATACGCGTCAGCCCAAGGCCCCTTACTCGTCGTCCTCGCCGGAGAACTCGTCGCCGGCCGCGTCTTCGGCCGCCTCGAGCTCTGTTTCTTCGGCCTCGGTAGCGGGAAAGCCCGGACCGTCATCGGCGACGGCGACCGCACTCGTCGCCTCGGCCTCGGCCTCGGCGACGGCCTCGGCCTCCTCGGACGCGGCCGGAACGTTATCGATCGAATCCTCGATCAAGCCGGCCTCAATCTCATTTTCATCGGACACCGCGCCGGCGGCCTCGGCCTCGGCGTCGACTACCTCGGGTTCGGCGCCGGCGATTTCGACCGGCGCGTCGGGCGACTCATCGCCCTCGGCGGCCGCTGCGGCCTCGCCGTCGCCGGCGCCGGCCTCGGCCCGATCGGCCATCGACGGGTCGACGTAGTCGGATCCCTGTTCGATCAGCGCCTGGTGCGCCGGCAGGCCACAGAAGCGGCTGCCCGGCAGCGAAGCGTTAGGACAAAGGCGGCCGTTGGAGAGAATCGCGCGACAGCGGCCCGCTGCTTCCTCCTCCTCTCCCTCGATTTCGCCACCGGTGTCATCGGCCGCAAAGTCGGTTTCGGAGCGAATGTCGATGCGCCATCCGGTGAGACGAGCCGCGAGGCGAGCGTTCTGGCCCTCGCGGCCGATCGCCAGCGACAACTGGTCGTCGGGAACGATCACCGTCGCCTGCTGGTTCTCGTCGTCGACGAGCACCTCGCGGACGCGGGCCGGAGCCAACGCCTTGGCCACAAAGCGCGCCGGCTCCTCATTGAAGGGAATGATGTCGATTTTCTCGCCGCGCAGTTCGGACACGACCATCCTGACGCGCGAGCCGCGCGGGCCGACGCAGGCGCCGACCGGGTCGACCCCGTCGGCGTGCGAAACAACGGCGATCTTCGAGCGAAAACCCGGCTCGCGGGCGACGCTCTGGATCTCGACGAGGCCGTCGGCGACCTCGGGAACTTCGAGTTCGAACAACTTGCGAATCAGCTCAGGGTTTCGGCGAGACACGACGATGCTCGGGCCTTTGCTCTCGGCCGAGACGTCGGTGATCACGGCCTTAATCCGGGCGCCGTGCTCGTAGCGCTCACGCGGTACCTGCTCGCTCTTGGGCAGCAACGCCTCGACGCGCTCACGCAGCTGAACAAGCGTGTAGCGATGGTCGGTCTGCTGAACGATGCCGGTGATCAGCTCGCCTACCCGGTCGTGGTATTCGTCGTACATCATCGTGCGCTCGGCCTCGCGGATTCGCTGGTAGATCACCTGCTTGGCGGTCTGAGCGGCGATGCGGCCGAAGTTCTCCGGCGTAACGTCGCGCTCTGGAATCTTGTCGCGGTGTTCGGCGAGCTTCTCCGGCGCGATGTCGGGCTCCTCGATCACGCGCCGCTCGCCGGTCTCGGGATCAATCGTCGACTCCTGCTCGTAGACCTCGTCGAGCAGCTCGTCCTCGAGATCCTCGGGCACGAGCAGTTCGAAAACGCGAAAATCCCCGCTTTCGCGGTCGAGTTCGACGCGCGCGTATTTGGCCGATCCCGGGGACTTCTTGTAGGCCGAGAGCAGCGCGTCTTCGAGCGCGGTCATTAGGGTTTCCGAATCAATCCCCTTCTCGCGCTCGAGCAACTTGATTGCGTCAACGATTTCCTGGGTCATTTAGTTTTTTTTACTCCTATTTAGTTGTTATTCCGGCTCCGGCGTCGCCACCGGGCAGGGATTTAACGGCGCCGATTGGACCGGCCGTCTCAGGGACAAGGTTGGATTTGCTGATGTCGTCGTAGGCGACGGTGACGATCGCGCCGTCCGAACCGATCGTCACGCCGGAGTCGTCGGCCGCGATCAGTTCGCCGGTGAAGCTTCGGCGCCCCTCGTGGTCGCTGCGCGTGCGAATCTTCGCGCGGCGCCCGACGAAACGGCGAAAGTGATCGGGCTTGGTCAGCGGACGCTTGGGACCCGGCGACGAGACCTCCAGCGAATACGTCTCGCGCAGGACGCGCAGGGCGCGCGTCACGCGTTCGCAGATGTCGAGATCGACCCCGGCGGGGTGGTCGATATAGATGCGAATCGTGCCGCCGTTGAGTTCGCAGAGCAAAAGCTCTACCTCGGGTTCGCTGGCAGCGAGTTTGTTTTCGATGTCGCTTTGGATCTTGTCGATCAATGTTCAGGTGTCTTCTGATGGCGGGGGTCTGTCGGCTGAAAAGGCTCCGTACAAAAGAAAAAGCGGGCTAGATGGCCCACTTCCCAATTGCGGCCCAGGGCCGCCCGTTCCGACAGAGGGGGTTTGCGAACGCTGATTATACCGAAGGTCGCTTGACCCGCGGTCGAACACGGCCGATGGCGAGTGCTTCGACGCGATCGAGGATCGCGCGCGCGACGTCGCGCTTCGCACCGCGAGCCGGCGACTCCGCCGAGCCGTCGGCGGTGATGATCGTGACCTCATTCACCGGGGCCTCGAAACCGATCGACGCATCGGCGATGTCGTTGGCGACGATCATGTCTAATCCTTTGGCCTCGAGTTTGCGACGTGCCTCGGCAAGCAACGCGGACCCCGCCTCGGCGGCGAACCCGACGATCAGCTGGTCGGGACGTCGCCTGGCCTTGACGCCGACGAGGATGTCGTTGGTCGGCTCGAGGCGGATATCGAGCGACGTACGCCCCTGCTTCTTGATCTTTCCGGGTGCCGGTTCGGCGGGCCTGAAGTCGGCGACGGCCGCCGCCATCACAAGCACGTCGGCGGTCGCCAATCGCTCGTCGACGGCACGCTCGAGTTCGGCGGCGGTCGAAACATCGATGTATGTGACGCTCGGATTGTGTTCCAAAACGACGTTCGCGGCGATCACGATCACCTTTGCGCCGCGCGCGGCCGCCTCGTCGGCGAGTGCAAATCCCATTTTGCCCGAGGACCGGTTGCCGACGAAACGAACGTCGTCGATCGGCTCGCGTGTCCCCCCGGCGGTGATCAACACATTCGTGCCGTCGAGCGAACGCGGACTGAAAGCCGCCTCCGCTCCGGCGACCAGGCGTTCAGTCTCGGCGAGCAGAGCCGGCGGCTCCGGCAGCCGGCCGATTCCAAACTCGCCCTTGGACGCCAGCTCGCCGGCGCCCGGTTCGATCACGCTCAAACCACGGCGGCGCAGGGTCTCGATGTTCTCGCGGGTCGCGGCGTTGACGTACATGTCGTTGTTCATCGCCGGAGCGACAAGGATCGGTTTTCGGCAAGACAGGGCGAGGCCCGTAACCATGTTGTCGGCGATGCCGGCCGCGAGCTTGGCGATCGTGTTGGCGCTCGCCGGGGCGATCACGTAGATGTCGCAGTTGGCCGCGAGTTCGAGGTGGCCGATCGGGTCATGTCGCGGGCGCGGCTGGTCGGGGAACGCCCCGCCGGCCGGATCGCGTTCGAACTGGGTGACCAGCACCGGCGCTCCGGTTATTCCCTCAAACGAGGCCTTGCCGACAAAGTTGCGACTATCGGGCGTCTGCGCGACACGCACGCTGTGGCCGGCTTTGATCGCGAGCCGGGTGAACTCGAGCGCCTTGTACGCGGCGATCCCGCCGCTGACTCCTAGAAGAATGCGTGCCATCGGTGACTGCCTCGGGATCGATTATCGACGGTTCGGCAAAGACTTTCGACGGCTGCACGCCAACGGCCGGCCGAGGCGACCGCGAAGCAGGATTTCGCGGCTCGCGGTATAGGTCCTTAGCGGTACTTGTACTTGAGCTTGTCGGCCTCGATCTCTTCAAGGGCGATCGTCAAGTAGTTCTTGGAGCGGGTGTCGACCATCGGCGGAACGTACTCGCCGAAGTGCCCTTCGCCAAGGCCGTGGTAGTACGAACTGATCTGGCGCGCGCGCTTGGCGGCGACGATCACCGAAGCGTATTGCGAGTCGATCTTTTCGAGCAACTTGTCTACGCGGGGTTCAACCACTTGGACTCCTTATCGAAACTGCTTGGGGCCGCGAAAGCCTGGATGCCGCCGTCCGTTGCCGCTTGGAGCACGCGACCGGCCGCTGGGTCAAGTGTAACGACCGGCTCGACGCGCTTGCCTAGGCCGGCGATCGGTGAGAGGCGCTGACGATCGCGTCGAGCGCCTCGACGGCGGTTTCCAGATCGTCGTTGACGACGACGCGCTCAAATTCGTCGCGGGCGGCGAGCTCTTCGCGCGCGACGGCGAGGCGGCGTTCAATATCGGCCGCCGAGTCGGTTCCGCGGCCGATCAGCCGGGCGCGCAGCGTCTCGTAGCTCGGCGGCGCGATGAATATCTGATGTGCCTCGGGCATCGTTTCGCGAACCTGCCGCGCTCCCTGTAGTTCGATCTCGAGGACCACCCCCCCGCCGGCGCCGTGCCGAGACAGTTCGGAGCGCAGAGTGCCGTAGCGGTTACCGCTGTATGAGGCGTGCTCGACGAACTCGCCGGCGTCGACTCCACGACTGAACTCCTCGGCGGAGAGGAAGTAATAGTGCTCGCCGTGGCGCTCCCCCTCGCGCGGTGCGCGCGTGGTCGCCGAAATCGAAAGCCCGAGCCCGCGATGGCGCTCGAGCAGCAGTCGGATCAGCGTCCCCTTGCCGACCCCCGAGGGCCCGGTGATCACGAAGACCTCGGGTCGGGCGTCGGCCGACACCTTGGGGCTGGCGGGGTTCGTCTCGGTCACGGGCCTTCGATCATAAGCCGCCCGGCGGATCGTCCGGCCCGGGGAACGCCGCCGGCGCCGGCGACGGGATTACGGCCGGCGTAGCGCGTCGATCAATTCGACACGCTGGCGCTCGGAGAGGCCGATGACGGTCTTGCTCGGTGAGATGCGACAGCGCTGGAGAACCTTCGTCACCTTGACGCGGCCGTAGCGCGGTACCGCGAGCATGATGTCGGCCACCTTGGCCGAATGAACGCATTCCGGCGGATCGCCGAGAACCTGCTCGACCCTGATACGCCCGGCCTTTAGGTCACGCTTCAGCGAGGCGCGCTCCGTTCTGACCGCATTGGCCAGCTTCAGCGCTTCGAGTCGCTGGGTGGGCGAGCGGTCCGGCGTCGTGACGGCAGCCGGCTCATCCCCCGAATCAGGTCCCGTGGTAGCGGCGGTGAACTTCTCTTGCGGCGCCGATTGAGCTTGCGGGGACTTGGTGGCCGGTTGCGACATGGCGGGAATGATAGGCATGTTTCGCGCCGATCGCCAGTGAAATTTTCGACATTCACCTCGACCTCTACCTGAGGTTCAACCGAGTTCACAGTTGCATCACCCCCACGGTCCGCGCCGGTCGGGAGCGCCGGCCGCGCTCAGGCCGTTGGCGGCGGCCCGTCGTCGATTGCGGCGAGTTCGTGCGCGACACGGTTCCCGGCCGCCGGATCGCGGAAGTTTTCGGTTCCAACCGCTACCAGCGTCGCTCCGGCGGCGATTAGCTCGGCGGCGTGACGGCCGGACTCCACGCCGCCCATCGCGACGATCGGGACGGCGACCTTCTCGGCGATTTGCGCGGTCTGTGCGAGTGCCAGCGGCCGGATCGCAGGACCGGAAATGCCGCCGGAGCCGCCGCCGAGCCACGGCTGACCGCTGGCCGGATCCACCGCCATGCCGGGCAGAGTGTTAATCAGCGAGACGGCGTCGGCGCCGCCGGATTGAGCGGCCGCGGCGACCAGGTCCGGCCGAGCCGTCGACGGCGAGAGTTTCGCGATCAGCGTCTTGCTCGAATGAGGGCGCAGCTCGGCCATCATCGCCTCGGTTTCGGCCGCGACGGAGCCGACGATGTTGCCGGTCTTGACATTGGGACAGGAAAAGTTCAGTTCAAGCGCGGCGATCGCACCATGCCCGTCGAGCCGCTGGAGGATCTCGACGAGTTCGCCCGCCTTGAAACCCATCACGCTGACGATCAACGGAACCGGAAGCCCGGAGTATTCGGGCAGATCTTCGTCGATGAAGCGGTCGAGCCCCTTGTTCGGCAGGCCGATCGAGTTGATCATTCCCCGGCCGAGCTCCCAGAGCCGTGGCGGCGGATTGCCGGCGCGCGGTTTGCGAGTGATCGTCTTGGAAACATAGGCCGAGAACGGGAAGTTCGTGTCGAAGGCGGGACCGAAAACACCGCGCGCTGCGATCGCGTCATAAGTTCCCGACCCGTTGATAATCGGGTGAGCCAGCTCAATGCCGCAGAACTCGGTCACGGCCGGGCCCCATTGGTCCCGGCCGCCAGCGCGGTCTCGATCTGCTCGCCGCGCAGCACGGGACCGTCGACGCAGAGTCTCGCGTAGCCGTCGCGGGTCGCGACGACGCAGCCGAAACATGCTCCGAAGCCGCAGGCCATGCCCGACTCCATCGCCAGCTGACTCGGGACATCGTGCGCCTCGCACAGCTCACGGACGGCCTCGAGCATCGCCGGCGGGCCGCAGGCATAGACGGTGCTCTCCCGCTCCGCACGCAGCTGTGCGGCCAGCATCTGGGTGACGTATCCGGCCTGCCCGGCCGATCCATCGTCGGTGGCGAGATCGTGGTCGAGCCCGTAGGCGATCACGGCGCGCGCGTGGTCGCCGGAGCGCATGCCGACAAGAATCGTCGAGCGGACGCCGTCGAGATCGTGGATCTCATCGTCGAGCGCGATGATCGGCGCAAGCCCGATTCCCCCCGCCACCAGCAACGGTCGGCGACCCGCTTCGAACGTAAAGCCGTTTCCGAACGGGCCGGCGATCAGCAGTTCGTCCCCGGCCGCACTGGCGGCGAGTCGCGCGGTCCCAGGGCCGACGGCCTCAAGCAGGAATTCGAGCGCGAGGCGATCGCCGTCCGCGCGCGCGCGGGCGAACGAGAGCGCCCGCGGCAGGTACGGGCGCCCGTCGTCACCTCCACCCCATGCCTGTGCCGTCCGCAGCATGTAAAACTGGCCGGCCAACGGGCGCGGACCGGTCGAATCGATGACCGTAAGCACCACGTACGGACCGTGGTGGTCGACCGTCTCGACGCGGGCGCTACGCCGGCCGAACGGCGCGTAGGGACGTCGTCGCCCGCTCACGCCGGCGCGCCTCGCGCGCTGGGACGGGATAGGCCGTGGAGTTCCTGGAGTGACCGCACCGGCGGGCTATGCGCGCGCATCGCGGCGATCGCGCGCGCGGCGGCGCTGGCGCCGGTCATCGTCGTGATGCAGGGGATTCCCCGCGCCGTCGCCGCGACTCGAATCTCGTATCCGTCGGAGCGTGCGCCGCCGCCGCTGGGTGTGTTGATGACCATGTCGACGTCGCCGCGCTCGATCCAGTCGCGCACGTTGTCGCCGCCGTCGGCGATCTTGTTGATCGGCTCGACCGGAATGCCCATTCGCCGGATCGCCCGCGCCGTGCCGGCGGTCGCGATTATCTTGAATCCGAGGTCGTGCAAACTCGCGGCCAGTTGCGTAGCCAGAGGCTTGTGATGGTCACGGACCGTGATAAACACCGTGCCGCCGTCTGGCAGAGCCGCCCCGGCGGCGGCCTGGGCCTTGCCGAAGGCGGTCGGGAAGTCGTCTGCGATCCCCATGACCTCGCCCGTCGAACGCATCTCCGGTCCAAGCATCGCGTCGGCGCCCGGGAAGCGCTGGAACGGAAGCACGGCCTCTTTGACACTGACGTGATCGGTGCCGCCGATTGGCAGATCGATGTCGGCGAGCTTCTCACCGAGCATCAGGCGACAGGCGATCTTCGCCAGTGAGACGCCGGTCGCCTTGGAGACGAAGGGGACGGTGCGCGAGGCGCGCGGGTTGGCCTCGATCACGTAAATCTCGTCACCGGCGACGGCGTACTGGATGTTGACCAGCCCGATCACGTTGAGCTCGAGCGCGAGCGTTTTGGTGTGGGCGCAGATCGTCTCGTAGGCGTCCGGACCGATCGACATCGCCGGGATCACGCACGCCGAGTCGCCGGAATGGACACCGGCCTCCTCGACGTGCTGCATGACCGCGCCGATGTGTACGGTCTCGCCGTCGCAGAGCGCATCGACGTCGATCTCGATCGCGTCCTCGAGAAAGCGGTCCAGCAACAGCACCTGACCCCGCTCGCCGGCCACGGCGACGTCGTCGAGACCCAGCGCGACGCCCTCGGCGGCGAGATAACGCTCGAGCTGCTCGCGGGAATAACAAATCTCCATGGCGCGCCCTCCGAGTACGTAGGAGGGGCGCACAAGCAGCGGAAACCCAACACGCTCGGCGGTGATTCTCGCTTCGTCGGAACTGCGAGCGATTCCGTACGGCGGACAGGCGATTCCGACGCGGTCGAGAAGATCGCCCCAGCGTTCGCGGTCTTCGGCGAGGTCGATCGAGTCGACGCCGGTGCCCAGCAGCGGAACACCGGCGGCCTGGAGCCCGGCCGCGAGCTTCAGCGGCGTCTGGCCGCCGAACTGCACGATCACGCCTTCGGGCCGCTCGATTTCGACGATCGCAAGCACGTCATCGAGGGTCAGCGGCTCGAAGTACAGGCGATCGCTGATGTCGTAGTCGGTGCTGACCGTCTCTGGATTGCAGTTGACGATCACGGCGTCGCGACCGAGCTCACGCACGACCATCGCCGCGTGCACACAGCAGTAATCGAATTCGATGCCCTGGCCGACACGGTTGGGACCGGAGCCGAGAATCATCACGCTCGGATTGGTGCCGCGGTCGACCTCGTGACGCGGGCCGTCGGCGCCGACGCGCTCGTATCCGCTGTAGAAATACGGAGTCGCCGCCTCGAACTCCGCGGCACAGGTGTCGACGGCACGATAGACGCGTTGGTGGCCGGCCTCGATCTCGCCGCCGTCGTGAACGAGTTCCGCGAACTGCCGCAGGTACCACATGTCGATGTTGGTGACGCGGTTGAGCTCGTCACAGCCGACACCGATGCGAATCGCCTCAAACAGCAACTCGTAGCGGTCGGCCGACGGCCGCCTGAGCCGCGCCAGAAGCTCGTCCCGAGGCCGGCCGGCGACCGGCGGCTTATCTAGCTCGCGTGATCGCCAGGCCTTGGCGAAGGCCTGTTTGAAGGTCGGCGCGATCGACATCACCTCGCCGACCGATTTCATCTGACTGGTGAGGACGCCGTCGGCGCCCGGGAACTTCTCGAACGCGAAGCGCGGCCACTTGACCACGACGTAGTCGAGCGTGGGCTCAAAACTCGCGCTGGTCTTGCGCGTGATGTCGTTCGGGATCTCGTCGAGCGTGTAGCCGACCGCCAGCCGGGCGGCGATCTTCGCGATCGGGAAACCGGTTGCCTTGGATGCCAGCGCCGACGAGCGAGAGACGCGCGGGTTCATCTCGATCACGACGATCTCGCCGTCGGCGGGATTAACCGCGAACTGAACGTTGGAGCCGCCGGTCTCGACGCCGATCGCCCGGATGATCGCGATCGCCTGATCGCGCAACTGCTGATACTTGTCGTCGGAAAGCGTCTGCTGTGGCGCGACGGTGACGCTGTCGCCGGTGTGCACACCCATCGGATCGATGTTCTCGATCGAGGCGACAATCACGACATTGTCGTTGCTATCGCGCATCACCTCAAGCTCGAACTCACCCCAGCCCAGCAGCGAGCGCTCGACCAGCACCTCGTTGATCGGACTGGCGTCAAGCGCCTGTTCGAGCATTTTCGCGAGTTCGTCGACGTCGTAGGCGATCCCGCCGCCAAACCCGCCCATCGTGAACCCCGGCCGGATGATCGCCGGCAGGCCGACGGCCGCGATCACCCGCTCAATCTCTGAGCCGGCCAGCGCGTCGCCGCCGGCTTCACGGTGCACGATCGTCGAGTTCGCGCAGCGCAGACCGATCGACTCGACCGTGGTGCGAAACAGTTCGCGCTCCTCGGCGCGCATGATCGCGTCGTAATCGGCGCCGATCAGCTCGATCCCGAGACGTTCGAGAACCCCGTCCTCGGAAAGCACACGCCCAAGGTTGAGCGCCGTTCCGCCGCCGAGCGTGGCCAGCAACGCGTCCGGCCGCTCCTTTTCGAGCACGGCGGTCACGGCGGCCGGGGTCAGCGGCTCGACATAGGTCGCGGTCGCGAACTCGGGGTCGGTCATGATCGTCGCCGGGTTGCTGTTGATCAAGACAATCTCATAGCCCTCGTCTTGAAGCACACGACAGGCCTGCACGCCCGAGTAGTCAAACTCGGCAGCCTGGCCGATGATGATCGGACCACTGCCGAGAATGCAGATCTTCTGAATATCGCCGCGGCGCGGCACGGCTACCTCGCCCGCTCGGCCAGCGCGAGGAAACGATCGAACAGGTACAGGGCATCGTGCGGTCCCGGACCGCCCTCCGGGTGGTACTGAACCGTCGCGCCGGCAACATCGCGCAGGACCAGGCCTTCGACTGTGTGGTCATAGAGGTTCACATGAGACAGCTCGGCTGAGCCGAAGTCAGTCTCCCAGCGAACCGGCCCCTCGCCGGTGATTTTGCCGGATCCGTCCGGGGTCTGGACGGCGAAACCGTGATTCTGCGCGGTGATGTCGATCTTTCCGCTGGCAAGATCTTTGACCGGGTGGTTGGCGCCGCGGTGCCCGAACGGGAGTTTGTATGTCTCCAGCCCGATCGCGCGGCACATCAGCTGGTGCCCAAGGCAGATCCCGAAGACGGGCTTGACGCCGATCAGCCGGCGAACGGTGTCGACGACGTACTCAAGCGCGGCCGGATCGCCGGGACCATTGGCGAGAAAGAAAATATCCGGGTCGCGCGCGAACAGATCGGCCGCGGATGAGCCGCAGGGATGAAGCTCGAGCCGAACGCCGCGTTTACGCAGGTTTTCGATGATCGAGCGCTTGATCCCGGTGTCGATCGCCACCACGCGGGGACCGTCGCCGTCGCCGAAGATGACCGGTTGAGCGGGTGTTACCTCGCCCGCGAGATCACGCCCGCGCATCGGCGGCTCGCCGAAGATCGTTTCGAGGGCCTCGGCCGCGCCGACTCCGCCGGGAAATATGCCGCCGCGCATAGCGCCCTTGTCACGGATGTGGCGAACCAGCGAGCGCGTGTCGACTCCGGTGATGGCGGTCACGCTGTTCTCGATCAGCCAGCGCTCCCAGTCGCCCTGAACCGACCGCTCACCGGCCGGAGTTATCTCGCGCATCACGACCGCGCGGGCGTGCGGCGCGCCGGATTCCATGAGCGCCTCGGCGACGCCGTAATTGCCGATCATCGGATACGTGTAAGTGATGATCTGACCGCGATAGCTTGGGTCGGTGACCGCCTCCTGATAACCGGTCATCGCGGTGTTGAAGACGACCTCTCCGGTCGCGGCCTCGCTCGCGCCGGCGCGGAGCCCGTCGAATCGAGCACCGTCCTCAAGCATCAGATAGGCCGGCTCGCGGCCGATCATGGGCCGACCTCGGCGATCGCGAAGCTGCGCGCCCGGTAGGCGACGACGCCGGCCGCCACCGTCGCGACAACGCGTCCGTTGAGCTTGCGGCCGGCGAAACAGGAGTTGGCGGAGCGGCTTTCGTAGCCGTCTTCGCCGACGATCCACGTGGCCGCGAGGTCGACGAGCGCCAGATTCGCCGGTTCGCCGACGGCGATCTTCGGAGTTGGCAGGTCGAACAACCCGGCCCCGGCCGTCATCCGGTCGATCACGAGGTCGAGCGGGAGAACGCCGGGCCGTACAAGATCCGTGTAAATGACCGGGAAGCAGGTCTCCAGGCCGGTCACCCCCATCGCCGCCTGCTCGAAGGGGATTTCCTTTTCGTGCGCGGCGTGCGGCGCGTGGTCCGTGGCGACGCAGTCGATCACTCCACTGCGCAGGCCCTCGATCAGCGCCAGACGGTCGGCCTCGGTGCGCAGGGGCGGGTTCATCTTGAAGTTCGCGTCGGTGGCGTCACCGACGGCCTCTTCGGTGAGCGTGAGGTGGTGAGGGGTCGCTTCGGTCGTGATCCGCACGCCGCGCTGCTTGGCGGCGGCCACGACCTCGATCGACAGCAGGCTCGAGAGATGCTGAACGTGGATACGCCCGTCCTCGTACTGCGCCAATAGGGCATCGCGCGCGATCATCGAGCTCTCGGAGACCGGCGGAATCCCCGCGAGACCGAGCCCGGCCGATATTTTGCCCTCGTGCATCACGCCGCCGCGCGAAAGCGCCGGATCCTCTTGGTGGAGGGCGATCACGCGGCCGGCGACCTTCTGGTACTGGAGCGCCTGGCGCATCAGGCCGGCGTCGGCGATCGGCAGGCCGTCGTCGGTGAAGCAGGCCGCGCCGGCGCCGGCGAGATCGATCATCTCGGTCAGCTCGCCGCCGGCCATCGCCTTGGTCACCGTCGCGCCGAAACCGACCGGTACGTGCGCCTCGCTCGCGGCCCGCATGCGCAGCGACTGCAAAGCTCCGGCGCTGTCGACGGGCGGACTCGTGTTGGCCATCGCGAGGATCAGGCAGTATCCGCCGGCGGCGGCCGAACGCGTGCCGCTCTCGATGTCCTCCTTGTATTCAAAACCCGGAGTGCGCAGGTGGACGTGCGGGTCGACGAATCCCGGGAACAGATGCTTCCCCCGGGCGTCGAACAGCTCGGCGCTCTCGGGCCGATCGATCCGCTCGCCGATTCCCGCAATCTCACCGCCGCTGACGAGGACGTCGAGAACTCCGTCGACGCCGGCCCGCGGATCGACGACGTGCGCGCCGCTGATCAGTAGATCGGCCGGCCGGCCGCCACGGAAGCTGAGACCGTCGGCGACCGTCGGACCGTGCGGCGCGGTCACCCGGAGCGGATCGGCGAGACGCAATGCCGACCGATCGGTCATCGCGTACCGATTTCGGTCGGGATCGGCGCGGCTGCGGCCTGTTGCTTGCCACCCGATGGACCGGCGACGGCCAGCAGCTCGTAGAAGACCGCCATGCGGACGACGACGCCGGACGCGACCTGGGCCGTAATCAGCGACCGCGGCGCGTCGACCACGCCGGGCGACAACTCGACGCCTCGGTTGACCGGACCGGGGTGCATAAGCAATTGACGCGGACCCAGTCGCCGGCTGTCAATTTGATAACGCGCGGCGTACTCGCGAATCGAGGGAATGAGGCGGTCGCGCATGCGTTCGTTCTGCATCCGCAGCACGTAGAGCACGTCGGCGTCGGCCGAGCCGTCGAGTGAGTACGACACGGCGCACCCAAGCGCCTCGATCTCACGCGGGATCAAGGTCGGTGGGCCGCAGACCGTGACGTTCGCGCCGAGCTTGGTGAGCGCGAGGATGTTGCTCCGCGCGACACGACTGTGTAAGACGTCGCCGATGATCCAGACCTCTTTTCCATCGAGGGCTCCGATGCGCCGGCGCAAGGTGTAGGCGTCCAGCAGCGCCTGGGTCGGATGCTCGTGCATGCCGTCGCCGGCGTTGATCACCGCGGCGTCGGTCCAGCGAGTGACCATGCCGGGCGCGCCTACATGCGGGCTGCGCACGACGATCGCCGACGGCCCGTATGCCGAGAGCGTCTGCACGGTGTCGCGCAGCGACTCCCCCTTCTCCACGCTCGAGCTGGCGGCCCGGATCGAAACGGTGTCGGCGCTGAGCCGCTTGGCGGCCAGGTCGAACGACGCGCTGGTGCGCGTCGAGTTCTCGAAAAAGAGACTGACGACCGTGCGCCCGGAGAGCGTCGGCAGTTTCTTGTTCTCACGGTCGCTGAGTTGAGCCAGGCTCTCGGCACGGTCGAGCAGGCGCTCGATCTCGGCGCGCGAGAGGTCCGAGATTCCGAGCAGATTGCGCATCTCTAGCCGGCCTTCTCGCCGGTCTCGACAGCGGCAGTAACTGGAACAATCGCGATCTCGTCGCTACCGTCGAGTTCTTCGACGCGCACATTCACGCGCTCGCCGATCCCGGTCGGCAGGTTTTTGCCGACGAAGTCCGGCCGGATCGGAAGTTCGCGATGACCACGATCGGCCAGCACCGCCAGCTGGACCGCCGGCGGCCGGCCGAAACCGAACAGGGCGTCAATCGCGGCGCGCACCGTGCGCCCGGTGAAAAGCACGTCGTCGACGAGCACGATCACGAAATCATCGATCCCGAAATCGATGTTCGACGAATGCACCACCGGCTGCCGAGCGTCGACCTTGCGGCCGATGTCGTCGCGGTAGAAGGAGATGTCGATCTCGCCGACGGGAACCTCGCGCCGATCGAACTCGGCGATCGACGCGGCAAGCCGGCGCGCTATCGGCACGCCGCGGCGGTGAATCCCGACTAGGGCGAACCGACCGTCGCCGTTGCGTTCGACGATCTCGTGGGCGATGCGCACCAGGGTGCGTCGCAGATCATCGCGGTCGAGGACGACCTTTTCGGCGGCATCGTGTGCCAATTACTTATCCTTCCTGGCCTCTCGGACCGGGTTAAAGGAGGTTTCCGCCAGCGTAACAGAATCGGCGGTGGCCGCGGTACGGGCTAGTCACCGGCGACGGGGAGCGGCGCCCGGCCGGCGTCCCGGCTCTTGACCAGTTTCGGTTCACCGCGTTCCGGAAACGGAATCTCGACGCTGTCGAAATCGCGGGGCAACTCGGTATTCGCGAAGACCTCGCGCGCCTCCGACCTTAGCTCTTTGCCGAAGTAGCGCGCGGAGATGTGATTGAGACAAAGCAGCTTGACTTCCGCGGCTCTGGCGATTTCGGCGGCCTGCCGGGCGGTCGAATGACGTGTCTCGGCGGCGCGCGCGGCCTCGTCGTCGCCGAAACTCGACTCGTGGATCAGCAGGTCGGCCCCGAACGCGGCAATTCGGACCGATTCGCAGGGGGCCGTGTCCCCTGTGTAGACGACCTTGCGCCCGAGACGAGCTTCGCCCAGAACCTGATCGGGCGTCACGTGCCGTCCCGCGGCCGTCGTAACCGAGCCGCCGCGTTGCAGTACGCCGAACTGTGGGCCGGGCTTCACACCGAGCTCGACCGCGACCTGCTCGTCGAAGCGGCCCGGCCGGCCGCCTTCGACCACGGCGTAGCCGGCCGCGACTCCCTGGTGCTCGACTGGAAACGGCACGACCTCGTAGCCCGCAAAGCGAACCGGCTCCGCAAACTCGAGCTCGCGGATAACCAGTTCATACGGCAGACCGGCGTAGAGCGGCTCGAGCGTGTGCATCAGCCTCGACAGCCCACGCGGACCGTACACGCTGAGGGGAACCTCGCGGCCGCGAAGCGCGAAGGTCTTGAGCATGCCAGGCAGCCCGAGAACATGATCGGCGTGGAAGTGCGTGATGAAGACGTGTTCGAGGTCGGCAAGCCCGATCGACCTGATCATCTGTCGCTGAGTGCCCTCGCCGCAGTCGAAGAGCAGCGTGTCACCTCCCCGGCGCACGACCAACGCGGCGAGACCGCGGTCGGACGTCGGCACGGAGGCCGCCGTTCCGGCGAAAACCACTGAGAAATCCATTGCGCCTGACTCTACCGCCGGGACGGACACCGAACCGGCGGGAACGCGGAAACCGTCGAAAGGCTAAAGATTCCGTGCCCGGCGGCCGAAAAGCGGTGCATGGGATCAATCGGGCGCGGCACGGACCGCAAGCGCTCCAACCGCTCCGATCATCGATCGACGCACGGTGAACGACGCGCGCCGAAGGTCATGCTGGCGTTCGCCGTCTACACGGCAGTTGCAATCCTGGTCGCGATCTTGGTCGTGGTTCTCGTTGTTCGCGAAAAAGTCGAGGACAGCTCGATTCAGACCGTCACCGAGCACACCGGGTTCGTGGCGAGCGCGGTGATCCCCGGCCGAGTCACGGCCGAGCAGTGGCGCGGTCCGGTCACCGGAACGCGGCTCGACGCTTTGGACAAAGCGCTCAAGCGAGATCTGCTGACCGGCGGCGTTATTCGTGTCAGCCTCTACAACGCCGACGGCCTGACGATCTATTCAAGCGAAAGGTCGCTGATCGGCAAGCCCGCCGACCGTCGCTCAAGACTCCAGGCGGCGATCCGTGGAGCCAATGTCACGGGTATCTCGTCGCTCAAGGCTACGGAGGTAGCCGGTGACGACCGCAAAGTGATCGAGTCGTTTGCGCCGGTCAAGTACCGTGGCGCGGATCGCACCTCGGGAGTTCTCGTTTTTTACACCGATTACGCGCTGGTTGCCAGCTCGGTTCGCGATCAAGCTGCGCCGTTGACGATCGCGTTGCTGGCGGTGATGCTCGCCTTCTACCTGGCCCTGTTGCCGATACTGCGTCGCACCACCCGCGCTCTGGCGTTCAGCAATGTTGAGTTGCGCCGCCACGCCAACGAGCTCAAAGAAAACCTCGCGCAGCGCGCCGACATCGAAGACCGCCTGCGCGAGACGATCGCCGAACTGGAGCGTTCCGAGAACCAGCTCGCGCTGTCGCAGGAGGAGACGATCATTCGACTCTCGATCGCCGTCGAAAGCCGTGATGCCGACACCGGCAGCCATATCGAGCGGATGGGCCAGTACTGCGCGTTGCTCGCGGAGAAACTTAACTGGAGCGAGGATCGCGGACAGCTGCTGCGAATCGCCAGCCCACTGCACGACGTCGGAAAAATCGCGATTCCCGACGGCGTGCTGCAGAAGCCGGGATCGCTCACCGACGCCGAGCGCCTCGAGATGGAGCGCCATGCCGAGATCGGTCACCGGATTCTCGCCGGCTCCGACAGCCCGCTGCTTGACCTCGCGGCTCGTATCGCTCTGACTCACCATGAAAAATGGGACGGCTCGGGGTATCCGAAAGGCCTCGCCGGCGACGAAATCCCGGTCGAGGGGCGCATCGCGGCGATCGCCGATGTGTTCGACGCCCTCACCAGCGATCGTGTCTACCGGCCGGCCATGCCGATCGAAAAAGCGCTCTCGATCCTGGCCGAGGGACGCGGCAGTCATTTCGATCCAGTGATACTCGACACCTTTTTTGACTCGCTTGACGAGGTCCTCGCGATCCGCAATAGCCGCGATGCGGCGCCAGAGCCGGCCAGCGACGATGCCCAGGGTCATCGCGAGCACCGCCGTCACGGCAAACGCAAGACGGTGGCCGCGGCACAGGCGGCGCCGGGGTCGTTTTCATCGGATGCCGATGGCGAGCGCCGCTCGCTGGTAGGCTGAGCGACGTTCGTCGATCGTCGTCGTTTTGCCCGTCACGCGGGCAAACCAGCCCGCGTCGAACACCTTTGCGCGCATAGCTCAGTGGATAGAGCGCTGCCCTCCGAAGGCAGAGGTCGCAGGTTCAAATCCTGCTGCGCGCGCTGATTGGCGCCGGAGGTCAGATCGCGGCGGCGGCGAACCCGACCGCGAATCCCGTCGTCGTGAACAGCCCCGCGAGCTTTCCCTCGAGAACGAACGCCTGCGGCATCATCGTGTCGGCGAGCATCGTCAGCAGCGCGCCGGCGGCGAACGCCATCATCGCCGCGACCAGCTCGTCGGGCGCCTGGTCGAACACGGCGTACCCGGCCAGCGAGGAAAGACCCGCGACCAACGCAACACTCCCCCACATCAGCAAAAGGCCGCGCTTCGACCAGCCGCCGCTCAGTAACCCGGTCGTCGAGGCGATCGACTCCGGGAGGTTCGAGAGAAAGACCGCGACTACGACCGCGGCGTTTACTCCCGCTCCCCTCACCAGGCTCAGCCCGATCACGACGTTCTCCGGAACTCCGTCGAGGATCGTTCCCAACAGAATCGCCTTCGAGTTGCTTTCAGCGGCAGGCGGTTCGACGTTCTTGCGGTGTTGTCCACCCATGCGGTCGATCAGCGTGTCGCCGGCGAAAAACACGATCGCTCCGCTAAAGAGCCCGATTGCGACCGACCAATCGCCATCGGTCGACTCCACCGCCTCTTGGACCAGTTCGAACGACACGGCGCTGATCAGCACCCCGGCGCCAAATGCCATCACCACGCCCAGCGTGCGCCGGCCGACCGTAGTGACGAACACCAGCAACGCCCCGAGTACGAGCGACACCCCCCCGGCGAGACCCCACAAGAACGCTTCGGCCATCGCCAGAGTGTCGACGAAGCCTCGGCGGGAATCACCGTGACCGCTCGTTTACCGCGCAGTTTGCGCCAAAGGCGCGAGCCGGATCGCCCGAAGCGGCCGAATCGTCCGTTTCGCGCCGTAACCTGGCCTGACATCGACGTTGGGACTCGCCGGATGACTCGGATCGACAATACGCCCGACCAGACAGCCGCCGCCGGGCTGGAAATCTGCCCGACCTGCTTCTCGGATCTCGTGCAGCCGGTCGAGGCGCGCGCCCACGCCGCCGGCACCGTCAGGCTGACCCTCCGCTGCCCGGAGTGCGAGCGGCTCAGCACCGGTCACTTCAGCTGGGAACAGGCGCGCGAGTTCGGGCGCGTCTTTGCGGCCGCCAAGGCCGGTCTTCGCATCGCCCACGACGACCTCGCCCGTGAGAACTTCCGCGACGAACTCGACTGCTTAGTACTCGCGCTGGCGGCCGACCTGATCGGCCCCGACGACTTCAAACCGTTCCGCCACCTCGGCTGATCGAGCGGCCCAGAGCTATTGCCGGGTTCCCTCCGCCGGCATTGCCAAGCGATCGATCGCCGCTTGACGCCGGCGGCGGATCGCCGTGTGCGCGACCGACCATGCGAGCAGGCCGATGATCGCGATCGGCGCCGCGATCGCCAGCGAGACCAGCAGGACGGCGGCGATGTAGGTCAAGGCGTCGACGGCGATCCCGGCGGCGCGCTCGAGCGTGCCCTCGCCGACTGCAGCCAGCGAGTCGTCGGCTTCGATCGTTAGCGCGAGCGGGACGAAGCTCTCCCGTGTTCTTAACTCGGCGAGACGTGTCCGGTTGGCCCGCACGGTCCGCCGCGCGCGCCGTAGACGCGCACGTAGGGCCGGTTTTTCCGTGTCGGCGGTCGCCGGCGCGGTGATCAGGGCGCTAATCCGCGCGACGCGCTTGAGCGCGACTTTCAGTCGCCGCTCGGCGGCGTTGTGAACGACGGTCACGTCGGCGCTGTTCTGCGTCCGCGAACGGACGTGCGCGATCTTCGACAACTCGGCAAGGGTCGCCGAAAAGCGCGCGGCGGGAATCTGCAGCTGGAACGTCGCGCCGGCGCTCTCGCCGCTGGACACATCGGAGTTGAGCACATACCCGCCAAAGCGATCGGTAACCGCGATCACCTCGTCGGCGACGGCCTCCAATTGGTCGCCGCGCGTGGCGAGCTTCAGCGACGCGACGCGCTCCACATTGCGCGTGGCGTTTTCCGAGAGGACTTCGCCGGATCTGCCCGTCCCGGTAAACGGCGCCGACTTCGGCGCGGCCGCCGACGGCGGGACGACTCCAGTGGCCATATCCGGCGATGTGGCCAACGGCGCCCGCGGCTGCGCCGAGACCGCGTTGTCGGTCGCGCCCCGTCGCGATCCTCGCGCGAGCTCGGCGTCGCCGGCCTGCCGTTGCGCGATCGGCTGGCCGCCGCCGGACACCGATTCGCCCGCGTCAAAGAGAGCGCCGCCCGACAGGGTGACGACGGACGCGCCGAGAACGACGGCCGCGAGCGCTCCGGCCAGTGGAGCCGGACGCAGCGCTAACGAGGCCCAGCGGCCGAGTCGGTCCGCCACCGGCCCGGCCGATCGGCCGGGAGACGCGTTACCGCGTCCAACAAACCGCTCGTCCATCCGCGTCGCGAATTGACCATCGGCCGGCCGCGGACGCGAATCCCGGACCAGGGTCGCGAAGTTCATCAGACCGGCATCGTCGGCGCCTTGACCGCCGACCCCCGACAACGCGCTGTCGACCACGGTCGTCTCGTGCGCGATCCGGTCGTCAATTTCGAAATCACGGCGTAATTTGAGCCGGTTAAGCATCGAGCGCCTCCCTCAGTTTTGCGATCGCACGGTGAAGCTGCGATCCAACGTTGCTTTCCGACTGTCCAAGCACGCGAGCGATCTCGCGGTTGCCGAGCCCGGCGAAGAATTTCAGCGCCACCAGTTCGCGCTGGCGGGGAGCCAGGTCGCGCAACGCGGCCACGACGTCAATCCGGTCGTCGGCGCGATCGGGTCCGGCCGCGAGCCGGGGATCTACGAGCGCGATATCGAGCACGCTTTGGCGGTTGCCGCGGCGAAGTTCGTCGATCCCGGCGTTGCGGGCGATACGAAACAGCCATGCCCGAATGTCGCCGCGCCGCGCATCGAACGTGTGGCGTTTGCGAAAAGCGCGTTCGAACGCCTGTGCGGCGACCTCTTCGGCGAGCGACGCGTCGCCGAGCAGGTATGCGAGGTACGAATAAAGATCGTCGCGGGTGTCGCGATAAAGCAGCTCAAAGGCGCGGTCGCCGCGCGGGGCCGATGAGCCGGAGGACCGCTCCGGCCGCCTGGTTTCTTTCTCGATCACCTGCGCCATACCCTTACTACGGCGTGACGCTTCGGTTCATCACAGCGCGCCGGCGATTTTTTTCCCGGGCCTCGCGGGCGTTCAGGGTTCTTGCCGTCCGCGCGTACGGCCCGCCGCGGCGCGTCCGGCCGCCGACGACAGGCCGGACACCACGATCGCCCCTACGAACATGACCGCGACGGCGACTTCAAACTTGACCGTGCCGAGCGCCAGCCCGCCGGCAAACAACCCAAGGACGGTCGCGGCAAGCCACAGCCGAGCGCGGCGCGCACGCTCGTAGCCGGCGTCGGCGAGTCGCCGGGCACGAACATCAGGCAAACTCGGTGAGCGTCCGTCACGATGCGCGACGGAAGCCGGCACCGCCAACACGGGGACGGTGTCTGGCCGCCCGCGCCGGTTCCGACCAGCGCGTCGCCCGGCCCGGTCGAAGCCGCCACGTCGACGGGTCTGGTCGCAGGCGGCGGCGCGCGTATGCTCGACACGGCGCGACAACCGTCCGGCTGGACGGCCGCGCCCTGTGCGATGTGGTCGGCCAGCGTGTGGCAATATTGGTCCCTCCCTCGCGAACATCCAACCTCATCAGCCGGACGGTCCGTGGCGATTTTCGTTGGGGCAAGTTGCGTCCGGTCGGTCCTGGCGCCTTCGGTTCGAGGGCTCAATTCGCCCGACACTCACCGGCGCCTCCCGGTCGGTCGACGTCGGGCACGCGGCGGACAACGCCGAACGAACGACCATGGCTTCTAAATCTCGAGACTCTCCCACATACCCCGAACTTAGGCTGCTCAAGCGGTTCCGCGAAACCGGCGACGATGCCGCGCTGGATGAACTTGTCGAACTGATGCTGCCGTGGGTTCGCCGGGTCGCACTACGTTACGCCAATCGAGGCCAGGACATCGACGATTTGATCCAGGTTGGGTCGGTCGGATTACTCAAGGCCATCGAGCGCTTTGATTTCGACCGCGGCGTTCTGCTGACGACGTTCGCCGAACCGACCGTCGCCGGCGAAATCAAGCGCTACTTCCGCGATCACAGTTGGACCGTACGACCGCCGCGCGACCTGCAAGAGCTCAGCACCCGGGTCCGGCGTTCGATCGACGCGCTTTCGCTGCGGCTGCGGCGGTCGCCGACCCCGGCCGAGATCGCCGAAGCGCTTGAGATAACCATCGAGGATGTGTTGGAGGCGATTCACGCCGGAGCGGCCCACGACGGCGTGCCGCTGACGACCGGGGACGATCCCGACACGACCGGTTCCGGAAACGTACCGGCGGCAGCGGACCGCGGTCTCGCTCAAACCGAGCTCCGCGCGACGCTAGGCTCGGCGTTTGCCGGGCTCTCCGATCGAGACAGAGCCGTTGTCTACATGAGTTTCTTTCAGGACCTCACCCAGTCCGAAATCGCCGCCGCAGTGGGTGTCTCGCAGATGCAGGTTTCGCGTATTCTCCGTGCCGCGCTCAAACTGGCCCGTGGCGCGCTTGCCGAGGGGAACTAGGGATGCATAGTCGCCGCCCAGTCACTTTTTCCGTCCGGCACTCCTGTTCTCGCCGCCGCCGAGGTTTCGCCCTCCGAGTTTTAGGGGTAAGTGATACCCATAGGGTGTCACCATCGAACATCACGAGTCGAGGCAAGATCCGATGAATTTCACGCTCCAGACCGGACATGACCCCGCGCTGCTGATCAGGCTTGAGGCGCGGGCCGAGAACGTGATGCTGGTACGCCAGGCGATCGAGGGCGCCGTTCGCGAGATCGGCGCGGACCCGACGGTCATCGACGACATCAAACTGGCGGTGACCGAGGCCTGTTCCAACGTTGTCAAGTACGCGTATGACGCCGGCATCGGCGAGATGGAAATCGCCCTGACATCCGACCAATCCTCGATCGCAGTGACGATCGAGGATTTTGGCGAGTGGCGCGAACATGACACGGCGGACGACATCGAGCTGTCGGGAATGGGAATTCCGCTGATGAAGGCCGTTACGTCCCGCCACAGCATGCTTCGCACCGCCGGCGGCACGCAGGTAGCGCTCGAGTTCTCGCGGCAGCCCGGCGACGCCGTTTCGGCGAAAAACGCGGATGAGTAGCGATCCGTCCACGGGCGACCGTCTTACGGTGCAGATCGTGATCAACCGGCGCGAACTCGCCGGTCCGGTTCTCGAGCGACTCGTTTCGGCCGCCGCCGCGCGCGCGGAACTGACCGTCGACCGGATGATCAACGCACTATCGGTCGTTGATGCACTCGTCGACGCCGCCGATCGCGCGCTCGCCGGTGACACTCGGTGCTTCTCGGTCTCCGCTTCGCCCGGCGAACTTCGAATCGATATCGCCGGGCTGCTCGATGGCGAAGCGGAGAGCGTCGTCGAGGCCGCAAACTTACCCGCGCTGGGCAACGTACTCACCCGGCTGACGTCGAAGATGTCAATCTCCAACGACGGCGACAAAACATCGATCCGCATCGCCCTGGCTTGAGCGTCGGTCCGCACGGCGCGGCAGAGATTCATTAGGGTCAGGTCAATGGGTCGATCGGCACTTCGCGTTCGGACGGCGATCTGCATCTCGCTCGTTGGGGTGCTTTTCGCCATAAAATGGCGGTTCAGCGACGACATCGGGATCGTCGGCGACCTTGTCATTCCTCCGCTGCTCGCCGGGATGTGGACGACGCCGCGCCGGACGGCCCTGGTATCCGTGCTCGCAATCGCCGCTGCCATGGCCACCGGTCAGATCTTCGACCAGTGGCTTGCCACCGATCATCTGCTGCGGGTGGCGGTGGTCGTCGTCGCCTCAACCTTGGCAATTCAGACGGCAATCCTGCGCGAACGTGATTTTAAGACACGCCGACGCCTTGCGCTGATAAGCGTCGCGCAATCCGAGCTTGACTCGGCCCACGGGCTTGAACAATGCGTGACGAGTTTCGCCCGCGCCGCCACGCATGAGTTCGCCGAGTGGTGTTTTGTCGATCTGCGCATGCCGAACCGGCGGTCGATGCGGGTCGTGTGTGCGAGCCGGGAGCCGGTGCCGAATCAATCGAGTGACATCAGGCCACGAACGGAAATCACCTCGGCGGCGGGGGCGTACGCCAGCAGTGGCCTGCGCAATGGACCGATGTTGATGCGGGACGCCGATCCGCTGCTGCTCGGCGCCCTCTTCGAGCAACATCCGTCAAAAGCGTTCGGCTCCACCGAAATTCTGATCGTCCCGGTCCAAACACCCGAGTTCAGCGCTACCTATTTCCTCGTCTGTCGTAAGCCGCTCCCGCGATGGGGCGAGGCGGAACTCACCCAGGCGGGGTCACTGGCGCGAGCGGCGGTGCTGGCCGCGCGGTCGGATCAGTTGATCGATCAGCTTGGCTTCGCGCAGCAGGAGCTGCGCGGATCGCGCGATCAGATCGAGGCGATCGTCCAGGGCATCGTCGATGGGATCGCCGTTCAAGACGAGGGCGGCCAGATGATTTACGCCAATGACGCCGCCGCACGCCTGCTTGGGTTCGAGACCGCCGGGCAGATGCTGGGGCTGCATTACAGCGAGATCGCCGCGCGGCTCGAGATTCGTGACGACGCCGGGCGGCCGTTCGACGCGAAAAATCTGCCGAGCCGCCGGGCGCTCGCCGGCGACGAGCTTCCGGAACAGCTGCTGCGCTACACGATCAAGGAGACCGGGCGTGAACTGTGGGCGCTGGTCAAAGCCACCGCAATCGTCGGAACCGGCGACTCGCCGGCCATGGCGGTGTCCGTCATCGAAGACCTGACCGCTCATCAGCGCGCCGAAAGCGCGCAGCGATTTCTCGCCGAAGCCAGCAAGGCGCTTGGCGAAAGCCTCGATCCAGACGTCGCGCTGGAGGCGATTGCCAGTGCCGCCGTGCCGGCCCTGGCCGACTGGTGTTCGGTCGAACTGCTGACGCCGGCCGGCGACTTGCGACCGGCGGCGCTTGCCCACGCCAATCCCGACCTGGTCGAGCAGTTGCGCGCGATGCGCGAGGGGCAGCGCTCGACCGTCGATTCGCTCGGTGCGACCGACGTTGTCAGAACGGGCGAGCCGGCGTTGTTCGAGCATCTCGAGCCCGAGACCTGGCGCCGATCGATCGGGGTGGCCGACGACGTCGTGTACCCCGCCGAACTGGCCGCCCAATCGGCGCTGATAGCCCCGATCATCGCCCACGGCTCACCGATCGGCGCGATCACGATGGTGATCACCAGGCCGCGGGCGCGCTTCACCGAGTACGACATGGAGACCGCGCTCGAACTGGGCCGGCGCGCCGGTGTCGCGATCGACAACGCGACCCTGCACAGCGAGCGCTCGCACCTGCTCCGAACCCTTCAGCGCAGCCTGGTTCCGGCCGAGCTGCCGGATGTCGACGGACTCGACTTCGCCGCGTTGTTTCGTCCCGCCGAGACCGAAGCCGAGGTCGGCGGCGACTTCTACGATGTTTTCGAACTCCCCGACGGATCATACGCCGCCGTGATCGGCGACGTCTGCGGGAAAGGCCCCGAGGCCGCGGCGCTCACCGCTTTGGCCAGATACACGATTCGCACGGCGGCGATGACCGAGTCATCGCCGCAGCGGATTCTCAAAACGCTCAACGACGCGATTCTCGGCCAGGTCCGCGACGATCGTTTTTGCACGGCGGCCTTTGCCCGCTTCAAAGAACCTGTTAACGGCGGCGCAGTGGAGGCCGAGGTGGTCGCCGCCGGCCACCCCCTCCCCATACGCCTAAGCGACGACGGCCCATCCGCGGTCGGCGCGCCCGGGGCGCTATTGGGCGTCGTCTCGGACCCGGACCTGCCACTACGCAGCATCGCGCTGCCAATCGGCTCGGCGCTGGTCCTCTACACCGACGGCCTTTCCGGCGGACAGACGACGGCCGACACGGAATTCGCCCTCGAACTCGCTCACGGCATTTCGCGCAGCGATCCAGATACGATCGCCAGGAATCTCAACGACGCGGCGCTGCAAGTGCAAACCGAACCCAACCGTGACGACGTCGCGATCCTCGTCGCCATGCCCCGTGACATGGCTTAGGCCGCGAGTTAGTCAGTCGAGCGAGCCGATCACGTGCATGTGCTCGTCCATGCGCGAAAGCTCGAGAACCCGTCCGGCCGGTGAATCGCCGGTTACGATCGAGAGCCGATAGCCGTCTTCGCCGGCGCGCCGATTGGCGCCGATCAAAATACGTAATCCGGTCGAGTCCATGAACGAGACGGCGCTGAGGTCGATCACCAGCGACCGGCCGGTGCTCACGTGAATCGCTTCGAGTGTCTCGGTCAACATCTCGGCGGTCGCGATATCAAGTTCACCGCTGACGCGGACGGTCGTGACATCGCCGTCGACGGAGGCCTTGACATCGAACTGGCGCGCGCGTTCAGAGGAGCTCATCTGTCGCCAAATTTACCAGCAGCGGGTCTGATCGTTGCTCGCGGTCCCGATCGCCGGCGTTGGCCCGGGTCGCGATCGTCAAGGACGACGACTCAGCGCGTCGCGACTGCGGGGAGCACGCGCTCGTACCACGCGAAGGTCTCGGCGAGTCCGTCCGCCAGCGACCAAGAAGGCCGCCAGCCGAGTCGCTCGTTTATCAGCGTGGAATCGAGATACTGCCTGTCGATCTCGCCATCGGGCGTACCGCTGCCGTGAATGTCGGGTTGGAGATCGCTGCCGGCGACCTCGAGTACCGTGCGGACGATCTCGATCACGGCCCACGGACGCCCGGCGCCGGCATTGAACGCCATCCCGCGATTGACCGGGTCGGTCAGTCCGGCGGCGATCGCCAGATAGGCGTCGACGGCGTCGGGCACGTAGATGAAGTCGCGTTCCGGTGTTCCGTCTGACCGGATCACCGGTGCCTCGCCGGCGAGAATCGCCCGGATCGTCTCGGGTACGAGCCGTGAGTAATTGAAGTCGCCGCCGCCGTAAACGTTGGCCAGACGCGTGACCGCGACGGCCAATCCGTAGGTTTCAGCATACGAACGGGCGATTAGATCGGCCGCCGCCTTAGAGGTATCGTAAGGAAAACGCGGTTGGAGTTTCGCGTCTTCGCGGTAGGGAAGCTCCTCGTGTGCGCCATACGCCTTGTCGCTTGAGGCCACGACCACCCGCTGGACCGTCGGGGCCAAACGCGCGGCCTCGAGCAGGTTGTACGTGCCTCTGACATTGGTCTCAAAGGTCGACAATGGCGAGCGATTCGCGACCGCGACGATCGCCTGCGCGGCCAGATGAAAAACCGTTTCGATCGCGTATTCGTTGAGCACACGCAGCAGCTCATTGTGGTCAGACAGATCGCCCTGGGCTACCGTGCAGCGTTGTTCGATCTGCTCGATTCGCAGCCGTGAAAGCGCGGGCCTGTCGCGCTTCAAAATGACCACCTCGGCACCCTCGTCGACCAGCCGCTCGGCGAGCCAAGAGCCGATGAACCCATCTGCTCCGGTGACTAACACCGGCACCCTCCGCCAATCGCTGCTCAGCGGTTGGCTCACCGCACCGCGCTCGTCAACGTGTCGATCGTGAGCCATGGAGGCGGCGCCTCGGCGCAAAGTTCGTTCAGCGCGAGCGCATCTTTGAATGTGTCCATGCACTCCCAGAATCCCCGATGGCGGTAACCGCGTAGCTCGCCGGCGACCGCCAGTCGTTCGAGCGGTCCCTGCTCGAGCACCTCATCGTCGCCGATAAACCCCAGCGCACGGGGCTCGACAATCATGAATCCTCCGTTGATCCAGCCGTCGAGCCTCGGCTTCTCGACGAAGCCCGTTATGCGGCCGTCGGGGTCGAGAGTGGCCTCGCCCCACGGGCTTTCCGGCTGCACGAGCGCCATCGTCACGGCCGACTCATGCGAGCGGTGAAAGCCGTATTCGGCGACCAGGTCGATGTCGGCGACGCCATCGGCGTACGTCAGGGCAAAGGCGCCACCCGCGAGTATGCCGGCGGCCGCCGCGACGCGGCCGCCGGTTGGCGTGTCGTCGCCTGTGTCGACCGTACGGACGGTCCAGTCGCCGGCGGCAACCTCGTCGAACGCTTCGAGGGCGCCGACGATGCGCTCGGACCGCCAGCCCGTCAACAAGACGAAGTCGTTGAAGCCCTGCGCCGCGTACAGCGCCATGACATGCCAAAGGATCGGCCTGCCGCCGACGTCGATCAGCGGTTTAGGAGTGTCTTGCTCGCCGCGTGCGATACGCGTGCCTTTGCCACCGCAGAGAATTGCGACCGGGATCATCTGGCCGGTACTTGCAGCCCGGCGTCAGCCGCCCGCGACCGCGGGCAAAATCGTGACTTCGGCGCCGTCGGCGACGAACGTTTCCAGGCCGTCGCCGAAGCGAATGTCCTCGTCGGCGACGTAGACGTTGACGAAACGGCGGAGCTCGCCGTTGTCGCTGATCCGTGTCTGAAGGTCGGGATATTGGTCGTAGAGCGCGTCGAGCACTTCAGACACCGTCCCCGCAGTCGCCACCTCGATGACGGCCCGACCGTCGACGACCGGACGTAACTGCGCCGGGATCTTGACTGTTACCGCCATCTGATTGCCCCCTTCGGTGACTACGCCGTAACCGGAGTCGGTACGAATTCGTTGAACGCCTCGAGTGTTGCGTCGATCTCATATTTTTCGAACGTGCCGCGTGCCGCGTCGAGGGTCTTGAGACCCTCGCCGGTGATGTATACGACAACACACTCGTCGGGATCGATCTCGCCCCGGTCGGCCAGCTTCTTAAGACTGGCGACCGTGACGCCGCCGGCCGTCTCGGTGAAGACGCCGGTGGTGTGCGCGAGCAGTTTTATGCCAGCGCGAATTTCATCGTCGGTGACCTGTTCGATAGTGCCGCCCGTGCCGCGCGCGACATCGATCGCGTAGGGACCGTCGGCGGGATTTCCGATCGCCAGTGATTTGGCGATCGTGTCTGGCTTGACCGGGCGACAGACGTCGTGTCCGTGCTCGAAGGCCTCGGCAACCGGGTTGCAGCCGGTCGCCTGCGCGCCGTGAAATTTCGGCAGCTCGCCCTCGGCGAGGCCGAGCTCGAGCCACTCGCTGTAACCCTTGTGCAGTTTCGTGAACAGCGAACCCGAGGCAATCGGCGAAATAATGCGATCCGGCGTCCGCCAACCGAGTTGCTCGATGACTTCGTAGGCCAAGGTCTTGGAGCCCTCGCTGTAGTACGGACGCATATTGATGTTGACAAATGCCCAGTCGTATTCGGCCGAAAGTTCCGTGCAAAGACGATTGACGTCGTCGTAGTTTCCGCGCACACCGACCAGCTCGGTGCCGTAAACGCCGGTCGCGAGAATCTTCTGTTCCTCTAGATCGGTCGGGATGAACACGTAAGAGTCGAGGCCGGCGGCCGCGGCGTGGGCGGCGACGGCGTTGGCGAGGTTGCCGGTCGAAGCACAAGCGATCACGCTGTAGCCGAGATCGACGGCCTTCGCCAGTGCGACGCTGACGACGCGATCCTTGAACGAGTGCGTCGGATTGGCGGCGTCGTTCTTGACGTAGACGTTTTTGAGTCCGAGATACTCGGAGAGGCGGCTCGCTTGGATCAGCGGTGTGAGACCGGTGTCGAGCACCGACTTTGGCCGCTCGGCGAACGGCAGGAAGTCCGAGTAGCGCCAGATGTTCTGCGGACCGGCCTGGATCTGACGCTTCGTCTCGGCGACGTCTAATCCGCTGTAGTCGTATACGACTTCGAGCGGGCCGAAACACTGCTCGCAGACGAAGCGAGCCTCTAGCGGGTATCGCTCCCCACATTCCTTGCATTTCAGCGCATCTACTGCCATCTGTGAAACCTCGTTTTCTTGTTTCCTTTACAAAAAACCCTCGGCTCGGATGTGAGTCGAAGGTTCGGTGTCGAGGCTTCAATTCACATCATCCAAGCCGTGGGTTAAACCGGCTTGCTGGAATTGGCACCTTTCAACAGCTCGCGCTGTTGATGGTTGCCGGGGTTTCGTCGGGCCAGTCCCTCCACCCCTCTGGATGCGTACAACTATGCGAAAACAAGTATAGCGCCGAACCGGTCGTCGAAAAGCCGCCCGCGAGGTCTGTGTGAGCATTCTCACATTTCTTTTCGCACGGCTCTTGCGTTTCCGCGACCCAAGGCCTACTTTGGGGTTCGTGGGAATCGTCACGCGGCCGGGATGCCGCTTGGGGGGCGATATCTCTGCCAGATAGAAAGGGCGCCGATCAAGTGCCGTTCAGGGATCGATCCGAAGCGGGCAGGATGCTCGCACGGCAACCGGAAGTTCGTGGGTTAGACGACGTGATCGTCGTCAGCACGCCTCGCGGGGGAGTTCCGGTTGCCGTCGAGATCGCCCGTGCGTTGCACGCTCCGCTGGACGTCATGCCGGTCGTCGACCTCTCCACGCCCGGCAAGCCGGAATACGTCGTCGGCGCGGTCGCCGAGAACACCATCCACGTGATCGACTCGGACGCACTCGCCGCGCTCGGCGTGACCGAAGACAGCCTCGCTCAGCGGGTCGCCGAAGCGACCGCGCAGATCGCGCGGCTCGCAAAGATCTACCGGGGGGAACGAAGCGCCCTCACGGTGGCCGGCCGTCATGTGCTCGTCGTTGATGACGGATCGGCCACCGCCCCCGCACTGGAGGCTGTGGCGGTTGCCCTGACGCGCCGCAAGGCCGCATCGTTGATGCTCGCGACTCCGCTGACCCCGGATCCTCATTTGCGTGGATACTCATCCATAGCGAACGTTCGCCACGGTGACGAACTCGCGATAGTCGGACTCTGGTACGACGATTTCGCGGCGCCCAGCGATGAAGTCGCGGCGATGGTCTTTCAGGAGGCGTCGGAGGTCGCTCGGTAATTCCCGGCGTCCGCCCGCCGGCCGGGGCCGGCAAACATCGGCGTCCGCTCGCCAACGGCGATTGCAAGCGAAAGGTCCTGGGTCAGCGCGCCGATAACATCACGGTCATGGCGCTCTGTCCTCCACTCGACGACCCCCTCAGTTGGTCATGGCCCCCCGCATCAGAGACATGCCGGGTCGAATTCGGCGTCGCGCGGACGCGCCGTCGGTAGCTGACCTCGTCCCGGATCCGCATGTAGAGCCGCGTGTCGAGATCGTCGAGCGCGAGGCCATGCGCTGGATCAATATCGAGCGTCCCGCTCAGGCCGAAGAGGCCTGGCTGCGCGAGCGATTCGAGTTTCACGATCTCGATTACGAAGACGTTCGATCGCGCAACCAGCGGCCGAAGATCGACGAGTACGACGACTACCTCTTTCTCATTCTGCACCTTCCGGTGTTCGATAAGCGCGTCGGCCGGCTCAACGCCGCCGAGCTCGACATATTCATCGGCCCGGACTTTCTGATCACGGTTCCCAACGAGCCGCTCAAACCGATCGAGTACCTCTTCGAGCGCTGCAAATCGCACGAGGAGACTCGCGAATCGCGCATGAGCCAGGGCACCGGCTTCCTGCTCTACACGATCGTCGACGACGCCTTCACCAGCTTTTTCCCGATGCTGCGGAAGATCGGACTCAAGCTCGACAGCGTCGAGGAGGACATTTTTGTCGAGGGACGCTCCCGCGAGGTCGTGCGCGATATCTCCAACGTCAAGCAGGAGATCATCAACTTTCGCAAGATCATCCGGCCTCAGCGCGCCGTGCTGCGCGACCTCGAGCGCGTCAAGTCACGGTTTCTCGCCGACGACCTCGAGATCTATTTTGATGACATCGTCGACGCCTCGGAGCGCATGTGGGACATGCTTGAAAACTTCAAGGAGGTCGTCGAGGCGCTCGAGGCGACCAACGAATCGGTGATCTCGCACAGCGTCAACGACGTGCTGCGGGTGCTCACGGTGTTCAGCGTTTTCTTTCTGCCGTTGACGCTGATCGCCAGCGTCTTCGGTATGAACAACCACGTTCCGGGCCAGGGGTCGGTCGAGGGGTTCTGGATCGTCGTCGGCGGCATGGCGTTAACGCTCGGCGGCATGCTCGCGTACTTCCGCAGACGCGGCTGGCTCTGACGCCCCGCGACCGTTCCGACGCTCTCGAGATCAATCCCGGTGCTCCCGTGATCGCGCGACGATAGCCCGAGGACGGGAGCGATCGTCGCGGCGACCACGGTGGACGGCGCGGGAAGCCGTTGGGGCCGGCCCGTCAAGCGGACCCTCGACAAGCCGGCCCCAAAACCGGCGAACGTCCCGTGTTGTCGCACCGTGCTCGATGCCCAAGCCCGGCCACCGGCCGTCGGTCTGACGACGCTTGCTCACCCGCGTTATGCGGAGTCGCGAGTGAGAGGTGCGAGCTGCTCGGGAGACGTCCCGTGGTTTGTTTGGTCTGTCTGCTAGCCGCCTGCGGGAACGGCTGGTTCACATCTTGCAGGATCCGACCCCCAGTTTTGAGTGAATCAAACGATCGTCTAGACCGGTCCCAGTGGGGCGAACACCCCATGCCGAGCGGGATTGCGAGATTTGATGCGGCTTTGCGAATCGGGTTGACACGGCATTCGCGGACTGCGCCCTGGACGCGTCCATGCGGCGCGCTGGACGTTGCTATGACTCCGGGGTGTCTGCTGAGACACAGCGGGGGGTTCCACTAAAGTGACGCCCGTGACCGAGCACTCGCAAATCGAAGGTGTCGAGCTTCGCCGGTTGACAGTTCACGGCGACGCCCGTGGCCGAGTTTTAGAGGGATGGCGAGAGGCCTGGACGCCGTTCACGGTTCGCCAGCTGACCGAGGCGCGCGCGCAGGCCGGGGTACTGAAGGGCCTACACCTGCACTACGTCCAGTGGGACTGGTGGCGCGTCATCAGTGGCCGGATGTTGGTCGGCCTCTACGACGCGCGTCCCGACTCCGCGACGCACCGACGATCGGTCGTCTTCGAGATGAACGCCGAGTCGCCATCGGCGCTGGCAATCCCGCCCGGTGTCGCACACGGGTTTTACGCGCTCGACGACGTCGAGATGGTTTACCTGCTGTCGGAGCTCTACGACCCCGCCGACGAACACGGCATTCACTGGCAGAGCGTGGGCATCGACTGGCCGCTCGCCGGTTGGCCGATCGTCAGCGACCGCGACGTCGGACTGCCGACCGCGGAGGCATTTCAATGGGCGCCTCCGGCAGAGGCCAAACCCGAGGCGTCGCTCTGATGCCGCGCGATCGCCTGTGGGCCCCGTGGCGCATCCAGTACGTCGAGGCGCACAAGGATCCGGCCGACCCCTCCGCCGCCGGCTGCATCTTCTGCGACAAGCCCGCCGAGGAAAACGACGCCGAGAACCTGATCGTTCACCGCGGCGAAAACGCCTACGTGATTCTCAACGGATACCCGTACAACAACGGCCACGTGATGGTCGTCCCATACAAGCACCTCGCCGAGTATCACGCGCTCGAACCGGAAACCCGCGACGAGCTCGGCGCGTTGACTGCGCTATCGCTGGAGGTGCTCGGAGCGTGTTACGACCCGGGCGGCTTCAACGTCGGCATCAACCAGGGCGCCGCCGCGGGAGCGGGAATCGCGGCGCACCTACACCAGCACATCGTCCCGCGCTGGGCCGGAGACACCAACTTTATGCCGGTCGTCGCCGATACGCGAGTGCTACCCGAAGGCTTGGCCATGTCCTACGAAAAAATTCGCGACGGATTCGCAATGCACCACTTCGCCTGACCACCCGGCGACCGACGCCGCGCGCGGTGCACGGCGCCGGCGGGTCCGTGGCCGAGGCTCGCTGGTGCGGATAGGATTCGCGCCATCCGCTCCGGCCGGCCGGCGGCGATCGCCACCCCATGACGACAAAAAAGACTCCCCCACCGATGTTCGTCGATCAATCGATTTTCAAGGCTTACGACGTTCGCGGCACGTACCCGGACCAGATGAACGAAGACGTCGCGTATGCGATCGGCCGCGCGTTCGCCCAGTTTCTCGCGGCGGAAAACAACGTCGCGCCAAGCGAGTTGCGTATCGCCGTCGGTCGCGACATGCGCTTGAGCGCCCCGGGGATGGCCGCGCGTTACCGCGACGGAATCACCGATCAAGGGGCGAACGTCCTCGACATCGGACAGGTCGGCACCGAGATTCTGTACTGGATCGTCAACCATCGAAAGCTCGACGGCGGCGCGATGATCACGGCGAGCCACAATCCGGCCGCCTACACCGGCGCCAAACTTGTGCGCCGTAGGGCGCTGCCGCTCAGCGGTGACAGCGGGATCGGTGAGATACGCGACATGGTCGTCGCCAATGCCTTCGGCGATCCCGCCCCGACGCCCGGCGCCGTCAGCGAAGACGACGTCGTTGCCGAGTTCCAGGCCCACGCGCTCAGTTTCATCAACCCCGAAGCGATCAAGCCGGTCAAGGTCGTCGGCGACGGCGGGAACGGCATGGCCGGCCCGATGGTCGGTCCCGTGATCGACGAGCTTCCGGTCGTCGACCTGCAGACCTACTACTGGACGCCCGACGGTCGCTTTCCCGACCACGAGCCCAACCCACTGCTTCCCGAGAACCGCGAGTTCATCATCGAGAAGGTCAAAGAGACCGGCGCCCAGCTCGGCATCGCATGGGACGGCGACGCCGACCGCTGTTTCTTCATCGACGACGACGGCCAGTTCGTCGACGGCGACTTTCTCACCGCGCTGCTGGCCGAGTCGATACTTCGCAAGCACCCGGGAGAGACGATCCTCTACGACGTGCGCGCCAGCCGCGCCGTCGCCGATACCGTCGGCGCGGCCGGCGGGCACGCGCTGGTCAACCGCGTCGGTCACGCGTTTTTCAAGGCGCGGATGCACGAGACCGGAGCGATCTTCGGCGGCGAGGTCAGCGGCCACTACTACTTTCGCGATTTCGGCTGCATCGACAGCGGGACGCTACCGGCGCTGTTGATCCTCGAGCTGACGTCTGAACTCGGCCAGACGCTCGGTCAACTGGTCGCCCGGTACCGCTCAAAATACTTCATCACCGGTGAGATCAATTCGACCGTCGGCGACGCCCCGACGGTCCTCGCCGAGATCGAACGCCGCTACGGCGACGGCGAGATCATGAAACTCGACGGCATCAACGTCGACTACCCGGACTGGCACTTCAACGTGCGCTCCAGTAACACAGAACCGCTGCTGCGGCTGAATCTCGAGGCGTTCAGCCGCCGCGAGATGGAAACCCGCCGCGACGAACTGCTCGAACTGATTCGCGGCTAGAGCCGAGCCACCCCACCCCACTCACATTGGAATCCCGTTGCCATGATCGACCGCACAACACCTGAAAACGCTCCGCTGTTCGCTCGCATGGCGAGCGAGAACATTCACATGTTCGAGGTCCCGACCCCGTTTGCCGTCGGCCCTGTCAACAGCTACCTGATCGACGACGATCCGCTGACGATCGTCGACCCTGGGCCTAACAGCGGCGACGCCTTCGGCGCCCTCGAGAGCGGCTTGAAGTCGGTCAAACGCCGGCTCGCCGACATCGAACAGATCATCATCACCCATCAACACATCGACCATCTCGGACTGGTGGAGCTGGTTCAGAACCGCTCCGGCGCACAGGTGACATGTCTGGATCGCTGCGTCCCGTGGATGGAAAACTTTCATGAGGAAGCCGCGGCCAACGACCGATGGGCGAGCGAGACGATGAAGCTGCATGGTGTTCCCGAGGAGGTCGGAATCGCGCTTCGCGCCGTGGCGAAGGCCTTCCGCGGCTGGGGCTCCGAAGCCAAGGTCGATCGCGTGCTGCGCGAGGGCGACGTGATCGAGTTCCGCGACCGCAAGCTCGACGTCTATTACCGGCCGGGGCATTCGATCAGCGACACAGTCTTCTGGAACGCCGAAACCCAGACGCTACTGGCCGCCGATCACCTGATCAAGCGAATCTCCTCGAATCCGCTGCTCGAGAAGCCGCTCAAGGAGGGCGACCCGCGGCCCCAGGAGCTGGTCGTGTACATCGAATCGCTCAAGCAAACACGTGCGATGCCGGCTTCGCTGGTGCTCAGCGGCCACGGCGAGCCGATCTCCGACCACGTGTCGCTGATCGACGAGCGCTTCGCGATGACCGAGACCCGCGTCGAGAAGCTCCACGCCATGCTCAGAGAAGGCGGACCGCAGACTGCGTACGATCTGGCGCGCGGAACCTGGGGCAACATCGCCGTTACGCAGGCCTATCTGACGCTCAGCGAGGTGCTCGGAAATCTCGATATCCTCGAAAACGACGGTCGCGTCAATCCCGTCGAGAGCGACGGAAGCGTCAAGTACGAAGCCATCGCGTAACCGCGTGTCCGCGCGTGGTGTTGATCGATCTATGAACGACTCGCCCGTGGGGCCGGGTTTTCGCCTGTGAGATTATTCGGACGCCGCCGCACCCGCGGCATGACCAAGCTGAGCGTCGATAAGCCCGGGCCGAAGCGCCGAATGCTGCTGGTCGTCAACCCCTACGCGACGACGGTCTCGGACCGGCTGAAGAATGTCGTGATCTACGCGTTGCAGTCGCGCTACGAGATCACCGCGATCGACACCCGCGAACGCAATCACGCGACCGAGATCGTGCAAAACGCGCTGCGGCAGGACTTCGACCTGGTCTGCGCCTTCGGCGGCGACGGAACGGCGAACGAGGTCGTCAACGGCCTAATGGCGCGCGAAAACGGCGGCGAACTGCCGTTCACGTTCCTGCCCGGAGGACTTACCAACGTGATCGGCCGGATCCTCGGGATCCCGGACGACATCGTCGACGCGACCGAGCACCTGCTCTCACTCGCCGACAGCTTCGAGCCCCGCAAGGTCGATCTCGGCGAGGCGAACGGCCGCGCGTTCCTCTTCGCCGCCGGCGCCGGCCTCGACGCCGAGATCGTCAAACGCTGCGAGGCACGGCCCGGGCTCAAAAAGACCTTCGGCCAGAACTGGTACCTCTGGACCGCGATCGTGACCTTCCTCGGCGGACATCTACTGCGCAGGCCGCGCCTGAAGATCGAGTCGCGGGGCCCCGACGATCTCAACCTAAGCACGACCGGAATCGTCGCGATCGCACAGAACGCACGACCGTTCACCTACTTTGGAACACGCGAGATCGACCTCGCCCCGACCGCTGGGCTGGAAAACCGATCGCTTTCACTGACCGTGCTCGACCGCGCAAACCCGCTCGATTTTGCGCCGCTGGTAACTCGCCTGTTGTCCGAGAAGCTCGCGGTCTCCGACAACCGGCACATCAAGATCGACGGGGATTTCGCCATGGCGACCGTCCGCCCACGCAGAGACGGCGGCCCCAAGGTTCCCTTGCAGGTCGACGGCGACTACATCGGCGAGTTCGACGAAGTGCGGTTTCGCGCCCTGCCGGCCGCGCTGACCGTCATCGCCTAGTTGCTCGTCGCATGGATCCGTCGAGCGTCTCGGCAACGCCGAGGGGCGGTATTGGGCCGGTCACCCTCCGCGGGAATCTCGCGGCGCGGCCTGGACGGGCCCCGTCAACCTCCCCGAGGAGCACCGGGGTGCTAGCTGCCGGGCGTCACGCGATAGGCGTCGAACACGCTCTCGACCTGTCGCACGCGCGACACACAGGTTTTGAGGGTTCCGGCATCGGGAACCTCCACGACGAAGCGATCCCGCACCATCGGGGGATTGGTCACACACCGCGCCTCGATTATGTTGACTCCCGCTTCGGAAAAGGCACGGGATAGATCTTCGAGCAGGCGGGGCCGGTCCCACGCCGACACTTCGAGTTCGGCGCGGAACGACGCGCTGTTGGCCCCCTCCCAGTCAACGGTCACGAAACGCTCGGGGTTCTTGCTCAACTGCACCGCGTTGGGGCAGTCCTTGCGATGGACCGTGATTCCACGGCCGAGCGACACGTACCCGACGATCGGATCGCCGGCCACCGGCCGGCAGCACTTGGCCATGCGGATCATCACGTCGGTCTGGCCGTCGACGGTGATACCGAAGGTGCTCGACGTGACAACCGTGCGCGGGGCGTTGTCGCGCTTGTCCGGCAGTGGCGCCTCCTCGACGGCCGCTTCGCCGGCCTTGAGGCGGTTCATCACTTTCTCGACGACCATCTCCGAGCGGATCTTGCCGCTGCCTATCGCGACGTAAAACTCCTCGGTCTTGCGGAAGCCGACCTCGCGCATAACCTCGGCGAGCATCTCCGAACCGGTGATTTTCTGTGCCGGCAGGCCTTTTTTACGCAGTCCCTCCTGCAGCAGGTCGCGGCCGCGGTGTTCGGAGCCCTCGCGTTGTTCTCGCTTGAGGAAGGCGCGAATCTTGTTGCGAGCGCGCGTCGTCTTGACCAGCGCCAGCCAGTCGCGAGAGGGGCCGCGCTCGTGTTTGGAGGTGAGGATCTCAACGATGTCGCCGCTGGCGAGCTTGTAGTGCAATGGCACGATCTTGCCGTTGATCTTGGCGCCGACACAGCGGTGGCCGACGTCGGTGTGGACCTCATAGGCGAAGTCCAGCGGCGTCGAACCAACCGCCAGGGACTTGACCTCGCCCTTGGGGGTGAAGACGAAGACATCGTCGTCGAACAGGTCGATCTTGAGATTCTTGACGAATTCCTCGCCGCCATCGCCCGCGGACGGGTCGCCGACAAGCCGCTGCACCCACTCCATGTTGTCACTGGCGTACTGACGGGCTTTGTCCGGATCGCCACCGGTCACGCTACGGTTTTTGTAGGCCCAGTGCGCGGCGATTCCGTACTCGGCGATGTCGTGCATCTCGCGCGTGCGAATTTGAATCTCCAGCGGCCGGCCCTCCGGCCCGATCACCGTCGTGTGCAGGGCCTGATACATGTTCGTCTTTGGCATCGCGATGAAATCCTTGAAGCGTCCCGGGAGCGGCTTCCAGATGCTGTGGACGATTCCGACCGCGCCGTAACAGTCCTTGACCGAGTCGACGATCACGCGCATCGCCGTGAGGTCGAAGATCTCGTTGAACTCGCGGCCCTTCTTGGTCATCTTCACGTAGATCGAGTAAAAATGCTTGGCGCGCCCGGTGATCATCGCCGTGATCCCGCTGTCGGCGAGCTGGCCCGAGAGGTAGTCGCCGGCCTCTGTCACATAGTCCTCGCGGTCATCGCGCTGCTGGCTGACCAGCGCCCGGATCTCGGCGTACTTGCGCGGGTGCAAGGTCGCGAACGCCAGATCCTCGAGTTCCCACTTGATCGCATGAATACCCAGGCGATGGGCGAGCGGGGCAAAAATGTCGAGTGTCTCACGAGACTTTTCGATCTGTTTTTGCTTGGGCATCGCACCGATCGTGCGCATGTTGTGCAGGCGGTCGGCGAGCTTGATCAGAATCACGCGGATGTCGCTCGCCATCGCGACCATCATCTTGCGGTAGTTCTCGGCCTGAGCCTCATCGCGGCTCTGGAAGGTGATCCCGGTGAGCTTGGTGACCCCGTCGACCAGACCGGCGATCTCATCGCCGAATTTCTGCTCGATCTCGGCAAGCGTGGCCGATGTGTCCTCAACGGTGTCGTGCAGCAGCGCGGCGCACAACGTCGCGGTGTCGAGCCGCATGCCAACGCAGATTTTGGCGACCTCGACCGGATGTACGACAAACTCCTCGCCGGTGCGACGGACCTGGTCGACGTGGCTTCCGGCGGCAAACTCAAAGGCACGGTGAACGACATCGATGTCGATCGGCTCGGTGGTGTCGCCGGCGTGCTCCTCGATGACCGCGAGCAGCTCGCCGAACTTGGCCTGGGTGTCGGCGGCGACCGCGGGGTAAGGCGTGGTGCTGACCGCGGCGCCCTCTGAGTTGCGCGCGGCCATATCGCCGTCGCCCGCACCCCGGTCTGCAACGGCGGAATTGACGTCCCCGCCGCCGGCATCTGTCGTCGGCACCGGCGCTGCGGCCGCGTCGCCGACGGCGACCGCGTCATCCGAGGCGCTTGCGACGTCGTTCGGGCCGATCGCCGCGGAGCCGCGCAGGCGCAGGCCGTCGTGGTCGCTCCGTGGCGAACGCGTCGTCAGCCGCCCGGGCTGTCTGCTGTCAGTTGGTTGAGCCATCGTTGCGATTGGGCCTTCAGTTCACTATAGGATCGGAACGTCTCGGAGCGATCCAACTCGGTGCGCCGTTGGTTGACGATCGAGATTGATTTGACCGTTTCGCCGGCTCTGACGACCCGAACCACCTCAACTTCGACCAGCGTGCGGACCGCTAGCGCGGCGATCCGCGCCGACGGTGTCACCGCGCGTAAAAGCGGCGTGAGCGTGCCGATCGACTCGTCGGAGGCGCTCCTTAGCGCTTTGAAGACGGCCACAACATGGGCGCGATCGAGAAACATGTCCGTCGCTCGGGCGGTAACCGACCGGAGCGTCGAGTCATTCCAGGCGAGCGTCGTGCGCGTCGCGCCGGCGGCGACCATTCCCGGCGCCAGCGGCGGTTCGGCGAGGACGGCGTGTTCGACCGGATCGCCGTCGGCGACTCCGAAGGCGACCGGTTCGATCCGCGCGAGCCGCGGGTCGATCGCCGCGATCGCGGCCATGCGCTCGCGCCAGAGTTCCGGTTCGTTGACATATACCACGATCGCTTCCGGCTGCTCCGCGAGTTCGGCTATGGTCGCCAGCGGCGTGTCGAATCTGCGATCGACGCCGGCGGCAGCATCGTGCTCGCCGCTCGCGAGCGCGATCGGCGGTGCGTCAAGCGCAGCCTGAAACGCGTCGAGCCAGTCACCGGCGGGCGGATCGCCGATCGCGACCTCGGCATGCGCGACCATGCGCGCCTGAGCCTCGACCGTGCCGCGGAACTCATTCGGTTTGAGCTTGACGACGATGTTGCTCAGCGGCGCGTCGGCTCCGTGAGCGACGACGCGATCCCAGCCGAACGCGACCACGCCGACGCGACCGCCGAAGCCGACGACGCCGAGTCGCAGATGCTGGCCACGATCGCCCATCCTCTTGATATCGGCGACGCTGACCGCCGGGACGAGGATCGCCGGTTCCGGGTTGCCCATGCCGAACGGGCCGAGTGCGGCGAGCGCTTCGGCGGTGGCGAGCGTGAGCTGGCCGGGGTCTGCGATCGCGTCGACGCGCACTCGCGGTCGGAGGTCGTCGATCGTGAGCACCGTAGCGGCGTGGGCGCGAAACTCGTCTGCGAACGCCGCAAGCGCGGACGCCTCCAGTTCAAGCCCGGCCGCGGCTTTGTGTCCGCCGTAGCGGGTCAGATGGGTCGCGCACGCCCCGAGACCGGCGAGCAGGTCGTAGACACCGCCGCCGCGCCCGGAGCCGGCGGCCACCCCTTGCTCGATGTTCAGCGCTATGCACGGGCGACGAAAGCGTTCGGCAATCCTGCCGGCGACGATGCCCAGTACGCCGGGATGCCAACCCTCGCCGGAGACGACTATCGCGAAGCGGTCGCGTTGCTCGCGGGCCTGAGTCTCGGCGGCGAAGAGGATCGACTGCTCGATCTCCCGGCGGCGCGCGTTCGCGGCGTTGAGCCCCGTGGCCAACTCGGCGGCCCGGGCCGTGTCGGTCGTGAGCATCAGTTCGACCGCCGGTTCGGCGCTGAACATGCGACCGGCCGCGTTGATCCGTGGCCCGAGCCTAAATCCAAAGGTCGCCGCGTCGATCGTGAGCTGGTCGACCCCGGCCGCCCTGATCAGTTCGCGCAGTCCCGGCCGCAGCGAAGATCGCATCGCGGCGATACCGCGTTTGACGAGTGCGCGGTTTTCGCCGCGCAAAGCCACAACGTCGCACACCGTCGCCAATCCGACGAGTTCGATCTCGTCATCGATAATCGCCGGGTCGCGTTCGAGTTCGGCGACCAGCAACTGGCAGAGCTTGAAGGTGGCCGCGGCGGCAGACAGCTCCGGACACCGGTAGTCGCCAAGCGCCGGGTGAACGATCGGCACATCCGGGAGTCGCTCGCCGGGTGCGTGGTGATCGCAGATCACGACACCGACCCCCAGCGCACGGGCATGTTCGATCTCGGAAATCGCGGTAATTCCACAGTCCACGGCAACGATCAAACGGACGTCGTCGCCGGCGAGCCGCTCGATCGCGGTGCGCGAGAGCCCGTAACCGTCGTCGAATCGACTCGGTACATGCCAGGTTACGTCGGCGCCGAGGCGGGTCAGGGTTCGCACCAGGATCGCGGTCGAACAGACGCCGTCGACGTCGTAATCGCCGTGCACGGCTATCCGGTCACCGGCCGTGACGTGAGTCGCGATCACGCGGCATGCCGCCGCCGCGCCGGGCAGCGCCGCGGGATCCTCGAGCCGGTCGGCCTCAATGAACTCACGGGCCAGGCGCGGCTCGCCGATGCCCCGTCTTACGAGAGTCTGCGCGACCAAGGGATCCAGCCCGAGCTGTTCCCGGAGCGCGACGACGGCGTCGGAGTCGCACGGGGCAAGCTCGATGCGCGGCTCGCCGGGAGCGATGTCGTCAGGCAGCGGAGGCACGTCGGCCGACGCGATTACGACCTGTTCCTCGACGAGAGCCATGGAGGCAGCCTACGCGTCCGACGGGTCAGAATCACGCCGCCGGGCGTCGCGGCCACGCAGCGGTCAACCGTGGAACGCCGCGCGAGGATCACTCGCGATCACGGCCGGTCCAGGTCGCCTCGGCACCGCCCGTCAGCGCTCGGGATCGGCCTCTTGGCGAAGCCCGGCGAAATAGCAGCCCGCCAGGCCGATCAAAGATCCCGGAACCGCGATAAACGCTTGAATCAGCTCGGTTTCGCCTCGGCCGGGAACATCGAACCCGTTGACCGCGAAGCCGAGCGCGACCGCCCCGACGATCGACGCGAAGAAAGCGCCGACGATCCCGCCCCAGAAGTGATCTGGTACGTAGACGGCGAAATGCCAGATCGCGATCGCCATCATTATCCATGCCAGTAGCGACATCGTGGTCTCCTATCCCCTGCTCTCGGCGGCCTCAGCCGGAGGGTCCTCGCCGGCGGCGAGCGCGCGCGGCGCGCCGCTCGGCTTTGGTTGTTGGACGTGCGACAGGCCCGTCGGTTGACGGCGCGGCGCCGTCGGGCGCCGGGACGGCCGGCGTCGACGCAGTTTCGTCGGCGGTCGGTTTGGCGAGCGCCGACGACGTCACGGCCTCCTCGCGTTTGCGGGCAGGCGGTTCGGCGGCGCCTTCGATTTCGTCGTCGCGCAGCACTCGAGCGGTGGTGGCGTCGACGGCCACTCCGCCGATCGTCTCGGTCGCGAACGCCGGTACAAGCCCGCCGTTGTCGGCCGCGATTCGATCGTGGCGCTGCTTGAAGATCGGCTCCCGCTCCTTCCAGAGCGAGAGCACCGGCGCGGCGATGAAGATCGACGAGTACGTGCCGCTGAGCGTTCCGATCAACAGCGCGAAGGCGAAGTCACGCAGCGTCTCGCCGCCGAACAGCATCAGTGCCGTGATCGGCAGGGCCGTCACAAACGACGTGGCCAGCGACCGTGTCAGCACCTCGCTCATCGAGCGGTTGACGATCTGGCTGAACGCGGCCCGCGGCATGCGCGGCAGGTTCTCGCGGATGCGGTCGAACACGATGATCGTGTCGTAAAGCGAAAATCCGAGAATCGTCAGCAGCGCCGCGACCGTCGAGGTCGTTACCTCCCGGCCGACCAGCGCGTAAACGCCGACGGTGATCAAGATGTCGTGCGCGAGAGCGATCAAGATCGGCACGGCGAACTTCGGGCTGAACCGCAGCGCGACGTACGCGCCAATAACAAGCAGCGAGAAGATGATCGCGATCACGGCGCTCTTGGCGACTACCGAACCGAACGTCGGTCCGACGCTCTGCACCTCGAAGCGCTTGTCGGAGTCTGTGGTGCCGAGAATGCCGAAATCGTCCTCAAAACTCGTCCTCAGAACCCGGATGTCTTCGGGTCCTATGTCCTCGGACGCGATCTGAAAGGCATTAGAACCGAGGACGGGATCGCCGGAAACACGCTGGATCTTCGCGCCACCGGCTCCGACCTCGGCGAAGATCGCGCGAACCTTCGCCTCGTCGGCCGGCTTTTCGAGACCGACCGTGACTCGCGAGCCGCCGGTGAAATCGATGCCGAGGTTAAGGCCGAGCCCGGCGACGGCGAGCGCGCCGACCACGAGGATCGTTCCGGAGATCGAAAAGAACGTTTTTGAGCGGCCGATGAAGTCGAAACGCCAGCGCTGCTTGTGATCCTCGCCGACTCCGAGCGCCGAGGGCCGGTCGAGCAATTTGGCCCCGCTGAGCAGGCCGAGAATCGCCGAAGTCGCCATCACGGCCGTGAACAGCGAGACGATCGTTCCGAGACCGAGCGCAGCGGCAAATCCGCGGACACCGGCGGTCGCGAGCACGAAGAGGATGAACGCGACGAGAATCGTGACGACGTTGGCGTCGACGATCGTCGCAAAACCCTTCGAGTAGCCGGTCGAGATCGCGTGCTTGATCGACCGGCCGGCACGGATCTCTTCCTTTATGCGTTCGAAAATGACGATATTGGCGTCGGCGGCCACCGAGAGCGTCAGCACCAGTCCGGCGATCCCGGGCAGCGTGAACGTAAAACCGATGATCATCGTGACGGCGAAAAAGAGGATGCCGTAGACCACCAGCGCCGCGCCGGCGATCACGCCGAGCACGCGGTAGAAGCCGAGCAGGAAGAAGAACACGAGGCCGAAGCCGACGATCGCCGCGATCAAGGCCTGGTCGAGCGCCTGCTTACCCAGCGACGCCGACACCTGCGTCTCGGAGATCAGCTTGAGATCGACCGGTAGCGCACCGAGATCGACCTTTTTGGCGACGTCACGCGCCTCGGAGACCGACAGGTTGGTGATCTGCGCGCGTCCGCCGGCAATGCCGTCGCGCAGCGCGGGATCCTGATTGTCGATGCTCGCCAGTGAAACGACCTTGCCGTCGAGCACGATCGCGAAACGATTCGAAGCCGCAGCGCGGTTGCCGAGCGCAAGCGTCGCGTCCTTTTCGCCGGCTTTGCGGAGTTCGCGCGTGACCCGATGGAACTTGTCGCCGCCCGCGCCGGTGAAGGCGAGGTCGACCGATGGTGCTCCGCCGGTGTCGGTGCCCTGCGAGGCGCTCTTGACGTCGTCCCCGACCAGCGCCGCGTTGTCATTGAGAACGTAGTGCTGCGGTTTGGCGAACTTCGAGTCGCTGTTACCGGACTGATATGACACGATCGTGATGCCGCGCGGTGTCTGTAGGATCCGTGCGCCTTGGGGCTTGGTGCCGTTGAGCGGCTTGTCACTGACGAGGTTCTTGCTGTCGAGCAGTTCTTCTTCGCTGGCGGCCGGGCCCGCCAGCAGCCGGTCCTTCTCGTCGAACATGTAGTAACTGCCGTGGGCGACGCCGTCGTTGGCCTTGTCGGCCGCGGTCGAACTGCCCTTCTGCTTGGAGGCGAGCACGACCGCCTCATGCAGATCGGTGTAGCCCTGGTTGGTCGCGCCGTCGCTGGCGGTGTTCCTGTCGGAACGGTTGGGCCCGACGACGACGTTGTCTTCCCATTTGTAGAACAACAGCTTCGCGGTTGAACCGACGAGTCCCTTGGCCTCTTCCGGGTCGTCTACGTCGGGGAGCGAAACGCCAATCAAATTGTCGCCTTCGCTGCGAACCTCGGCCTCCGAGACGCCTAGCGAGTCGACGCGGTCCTGGATCACCTTGATCGCGTTTTGAACCTCGCGCTCGGTCGGCGGCTTGGCCGGATCGTTCGGGATCGCCTCGTACGTCAGTGAGATCCCGCCCGCGAGGTCGAGGCCGAGCCGTAGCGGAGTAAGAGCGATCGCGGCGACCGATGCTCCCAACAGGGCGAACATCAGGACGATGATGATCAGGTTTCGTGTTTTATTTGCCAAGGCGGTGGTGGGTGGAGCGCTAAGAGAAGGAGGATTGATCGTTTTACGCCGGCGCGACAGGCAGGCGTCTTACGCCCCGGGCATGCCCTCGGGCGTCAGTACGAGCAGCATCCCCCCGTCCTCGTCGTAGGCAGGGAATATATCGGCAACCGCGCGCGCCTCTAAATCGCCTTCGGCGCGGACGGTCACGTTGTGGCCGGTCGAGCGCACACCCCATTCGAGTGTCTTTGCGATCGGATCCTCGTCATTGCCGAAATCGAGGCCGAGCACCTCTCGCGCCGGGCGACCGAACACGTCGATATCGGTCAGCCCGGTCAACTCGAACGAGCCGCGGCCGCAGCCGATGATTCGGGCCTCGTTGTCACAGACGAAAAAGGCCGCGCCACTGGCCGGGTAGTAATCGTCGAGTAATTCGAATACGAATCCGTAACCGCACTTGTTGCAGCCACGTGGGCGTGATGTGAACCCGGCGTTACGGTCACCGTGGGACGACCGGGTCCCGCATTGCGGGCAAATGAAAATGGGCATGGTGGATCAGTCGGTCAGAGTAGACAAGTGACGGTCCGATGCGTCCGTCATTGCGCCGGAGCGCCGGCCCGGCGTTGAATCCCAGGTATCGGAGATGATGAGATGCCTTCTCGTCCAGATTGTCTAGGGGAGCACGACGGTCTCGGCCGGGCGCGGCAGGTCGAGGTGGTCGAAGGCCGCGTCGGTGGCGATCCGGCCGCGCGGGGTGCGTTGCAGAAGTCCCTGTCCCAGCAGATAGGGCTCGATGACGTCTTCGATCGTGTCTTCGGCCTCACCGAGCGCCGCGGCGAGCGTCGACAGCCCAACCGGCCCGCCGGCGAACTTGACGCAGATTTGCTCGAGCAGCATCCGGTCGAGACGGTCGAGGCCTTCGGCGTCTACCTCGAACAAATTCAACGCGTCGGCCGCAACCCGATCGGTCACACGGCCGTCCGCGCGAACCTCGGCAAAATCGCGGACACGGTGCAGCAGGCGGTTGGCGACACGCGGAGTGCCGCGGGAGCGGCGCGCGATCTCGATCGCCCCCGGGGCCTCGATCTCGCAACCGAGGATCGCGGCCGAGCGGGTGACGATCGCCGCGAGATCGTCCGAGCCGTAGAGTTCGAGCCGGTGAAACACCCCAAAGCGGTCACGCAACGGCGTCGTCAGCAGGCCGGTTCTGGTCGTCGCGCCGACCAGCGTGAACGGTGGAAGGTCCAGTGTCACGATGCGCGCGCCGGCACCCTGGCCAACGGTGATCGGGAGCTTGCGGTCTTCCATCGCCGGATAGAAGGTCTCTTCGAGCGCACGCGGCAGACGATGGATTTCGTCGACAAAGAAGACGCTGTGCGGCTCCAGAGCGGTCAGAAACGCCGCGACATCGCCTTTGCGCTCGAGCGCCGGTCCAGCGGTCATGACGAACGGGACATCGAGCTCCTCGGCGACGATCTGCGCCAGCGACGTCTTGCCCAGCCCCGGGGGGCCGGCGAAAAGCACGTGATCGAGCGGCTGTCCGCGACGGCGCGCCGCCTCGATGAAGATCGAGAGCTGGGCCTTGACCTTGTCCTGACCGATGAAATCGTCGATCCTCCGCGGGCGAAGCGAGTACTCGAGCTCCTGCTCGCCATCGGCGGCGGTGGCCGACTGAATACGCGCGGCGCCGATCGCCGGATTGGCGGTGCGAATCCCGCCGGTGATCGAAGCGTGCGTCGTCGGCGGGGCCATCAGGCCGCGGCCCCGCGTAGCGCGGTCGCGATCAGGTCTTCGGCGGTCTCACCGATCGCGCCGGCGAGCATCGCGTCGGCCTCGACCTGGTTGTACCCGAGACCGACAAGCGCCTCCCGCGCGGTCGAGCGCGGATCGTCGGAAACCGCCGCCCGGACCACGATCGAGGAACCGCTCGGTACGACTTTGTCCTTGAGTTCGACGATCAATCGTTCGGCGGTTCGCTTGCCGATACCGGGCACGGTCTGGAACCGCGCCGCGTCACCGGCGACGAGGCCGGTCTCGACCTCGGCGACCGACATGCCGCTCAACACGGCGAGTGCGACCTTTGGCCCGACCCCGCTGACGCTGGTGAGCTGCGCGAACAACTGCCGCTCCGCGGCGGTGGCGAACCCGTAGAGCTGCATCGCGTCCTCGCGAACGACAAGGTGCGTGAGCAGGGTCGACGATCCGCCAACTTCAGCGACCGCATCGAGCGTGGCGTCCGAGACGTGCAACAGATAGCCGACGCCGGCCGCCTCGATGACGACGTGATCGAGCGCCCGGTGAACCACCTGGCCGGAGATCGACGCGATCACGCGACCGACCCGGGGGCCATCGCCGTGGCAAGCGGCGCGCCGTTGACGTGACAGATGCCGACCGCCAGTGCGTCGGCGGCGTGGTCCGGCGGGACGGCGCCTTCGAGTCGCAGTAAGGCCATCACCATCCGCTGAACCTGCTCCTTGCCGGCGGCACCGCCGCCGCAGACGGCCAGCTTGATCTGCTGTGGGGTGTATGAACTGACGGGCAGGTCGTGCCGGCCGGCCACAGCGATGATCGCGCCGCGGGCCTGACCGACCAGAAACGCCGTCTTGGCGTTCTTGCCGAAATAGATGCTCTCGATCGCGACGGCCCGCGGGTCGTGATCGGTGATCAGCGCGTCGACGCCGGCGGCGATCGACGCGAGCCTGCGCTCGATCGGCGTGTCGGGCGTCGTCACGATCACGCCGCCGTCGAGCGCCACGACATCGCCACCGCGGCGCTCTACGACGCCGAAGCCGGTGTTCGAGATGCCGGGATCTATCCCGAGAACGATCATCTGTTGGTGTTCTCGATACGAACGCATGTTCCTACCGGGAGATTCTGCGCTATCGACCGGATGGCTCTGCGTAGCCCCCGCACTCGATGATTGGCACCGGCGGGTACTTCGGGAAACGCGCGTCGACCTTGTGCAGCATGCACATCATGAAAACCGATCCGCGGGTGTTGCGGATCAGCTTCGCGTTGACGCAGGTGTCGCACAGGCCGTAGCGCCCGGGTTCGCCGGGAGGCCGGCGACCCGGCGCCGAGACGTCTCGTCGAGATTCGCTCATTGGTCGTAAACTACCCCGGCGATGTCGGGGCATTCAAAATGGGCGTCCATCAAGCACAAGAAGGCCGCCGTCGACAGCAAGCGCGGCGCGGCCTTCACCAAGCTCGCGCGCGCGATCGTGATCGCGGCGCGCGACGGCGGCGCCGACCCAACCGCTAATGCTTCGCTGGCGCACGCGATCCAAAAGGCGAAGGACATGCGCATGCCCAAGAACAACATCGAACGGGCGATCGCGAAGGGCGCGGGCACCGACAAGGAGGCCGATACGCTCGAGGAGATCGTCTATGAGGGCTACGGCCCCGGCGGAGTCGCCCTCTTGATCCACTGCCTGACCGACAATCGCAATCGCACGGGATCCGACGTGCGTCACCTGCTCGACAAAAGCGGCGGCGGGCTCGGCGAACCGGGATCGGTCGCCTGGAACTTCGAGAAAAAGGGCACGATCGTGATCGACGCCGCCGCCGCGACCGAGGATGACTTGTTCGTCGCGATCGACGCCGGAGCCGAAGACATCATCACCGAGGACGATCACTTCGAGGTGATCACCGAGCCATCGGATTTTCACGCCGTGCGTGCCGTGCTGGAAGAAACCGGAATCGAGCTTCAGACCGCCGACGTCGTTCAGCGGCCCAAGACGCGGACCGAGGTCGACGACAAAGAGGCCGCTCGCCTGTTCAAGTTGATCGAGGCGCTCGAGGAAAACGACGATGTCAACGAGGTTGCCGCGAACTTCGACGTATCCGACGAAGCGCTCACGGCGCTCGCCGCCGAATAGCGCCTCGCAGTTTCGTCCAACGTCGCTATCGCTTCGCGGCTTTCGCCGCTTTCATCTGACGTTTCGCGAGGATCCCGCTGACCTTGATCGCGATCGTCGGGGTAAAGCGGTAGCCCCACCACATCAGGTAACCGTAGGCGGGCAGGGTAACGATGCGTTTTTTTGCGACGACGCCTTTGAGAAGTTTCGCTACGCCCTTGTCCAACGGCACGATCAGGGGGATTTGTTTGCGGCCGATCGCTTCGTTGAGACCGCCGCTGTAGCGTGCGGCGCCGTAGATGCCCGACTCGATGAAACCCGGACAGAGGGCGGTGACATCGACCCCGAGGCCCTTCGCTTCGGCCCGCAGAGAATCCGAGAGGCCGACGACGGCGAACTTGACAGTGCTGTATGGCGCGAGCATCGGCGACGGAACCAGCCCCGCCAGACTGGCGGTATTGACGATATGCCCGTGCCCCTGACGGGCCATATGCCGGTACGCGGCCGAGGCGCCATAGACGACGCCCTTGAGGTCGATGTCGATGATCTCGTCCCAGTTCTCGATCGGGATCTCCTGAACGGGACCCTGGGTCGCGATGCCGGCGTTATTGAACATGTAGTCGATGCGGCCGAACTTCTCGACCGTGTCGTCGACAAGCTTCGCGACGGCGCCGCTGTCACGCACGTCGAGCTTGTGTGCCTCGCCCTTGCCACCAGCGGCGGCGATCGATTCGACGGTCTCGCGCACGCCCTCTACATTGATGTCCGCGGCAACGACCCGTCCGCCGTTACGCGCGATCTCGGTAGCAAAACCCCGGCCGAGACCCGAGGCCGCGCCTGTGATGATCGCAACCTTGTTGTTAAAGACTTCGTTACCCATAGATCCTCGCTGCTCTCGCTTGACTATGCGGGCGGCGATGTTACACGAAACGATGCAATGTTCGCACCCGGTTCCAACAGCCTTCGCCGGCGCGAATGCACCGGGACTATGCGATCAAGAGCTTGGAGCCGCCGATCGCGTCACGGCATCGCGCGTCGGACCGCGTACCCGGCGCGGCGCCTATCCGGGAGAAGCCCGCCGGAGGCAGTTTGCGCGGTCGGGGAGGCAGGCCGAACGCGGTCGAGGCAGGTCGTGCGCGGACGGTATGCCTTTTCACATGCGATCGTGAGTACATTTGATCGTGTGTAGCATCGCGGGCATGCAGGAACCGCCGCCTCGCGACCGCACGCCTCCGGCCGCCGATGGCTCGGCCGCGTGGCTGATTAAAGAGGCGCGACGGCGGGCAATCGTCTCGCAGGTCGAGCTTGCGCGGCGGCTCGGGACGTCGCAATAGACGGTCTCGGGATGGGAAAACGGACGCGCGGAGCCGAGCTTCAAAAACGTCATGGCCGCGATCGGCGCGTGCGGGTGGAACATCCAAGCCGCGTTCGAATTGAAGGAACGACTGCCGGGCAACCTGCCCCAAGGCGGATCGCCGGCCCCTGAGAAAGGTCGCCCGGCGGATTTCCGGCTGCTTCAGTGGGATCGCATAGATACCGATGAAACCCGTCTCGACATGCAAGCGGCCATGGCTCAGCGGCACAAGGACCGCCGACGCGAGCGCGGAACCGATCGTCCCGAGCGCGACCGTCGCCGCGACTGACCGGCGACCTCACGCCGACCCGCCGCGTGCGCGCAATCGCGCGGTCTATCGACCCGCGTGGTGCATCGCTCCGCGTGGTGTATTGCTACGCGTGGTGTGTCGACCCGCATGGCGTAGTCAGTCGCGCCCGGGTCAGACCAGGAACTTGCCGTCGCGCTGAAGGACCTCGCCGTCGACGCTGATCGTGCCGCCCTTGCGCAGGTCGCAGACCATGTCCCAGTGGATCGCCGAGTCGTTGACGCCGCCGGACTCCGGGAAGCTCATGCCGACGGCCATGTGGACGGTCCCGCCGATCTTCTCGTCGAGCAGAATCTCCTTGGTTCCGGTCGTGATGCCGTAGTTGGTGCCGATCCCCAACTCGCCCAGCCGGCGGGCTCCATCGTCGGTATCGAGCATCTTGAGCAGAAAGTCCTCGCCGGTGGAGGCGCGGGCATCGACGATCTTGCCGTCCCTGAAGGTGAACTCGACGCCGCCGACCTCACGACCGGCGTAGGTTGCCGGAAAGCTGAAGGCGACCTTGCCGTTGACACTGTCCTCGACCGGTCCGGTGAAGAACTCACCGTCGGGCATGTTGTGGGTGCCGACACATGGAATCCAGGTACGACCGCCGACCCCGAGCTTGATGTCGGTGCCGGGAGCCTGGATATGGACCTCCTCCCTGCCGTCCATCCATGCGGCGAGCCGCTTGACCGTGTCGGACTGGCGCTGCCACGCGGTCACGGGATCCGCGTCGGTGGCAAGACAAGCGCCGTAGAAGAATTCCTCGTACTCGCCCAGGGAAAGCCCGGCCTCGGCAGCGTACGCGTTGGTCGGGAACAGCGTGAGCGCCCAGCGGTAGTCGCCGGCGGCGGAGCGTTTCATCGACGACTCCATCAGCGGCTTGCGCGCGGCGCTGACCTTGGCCTGCTTCTCGGGATCGACGCTGGATAGCGCTCGCGTGTTGGTGTCCGCCATGATCGCGATGCGGGTGTCGATGTTGTCGGATATCCACTGCGCGGTCGGAGGGACCCAGGCAAGTTGCTCGTCGCTGGCGTATTTGTAGAACGCCGGCGCCCCCTCGGAGAGCGCAAGCTGAACGATCGGCAATCCGCCGGCCTTCAAGACCTCTTCGTAGACGGCCTGCACCAGCGGCTCGGCGGCGACTTCGCTCTGGATCACACAGGTCTCACCGAGCTTAACCCCGGTCGAGTAGTTGACGAGGATCTGGGCCAAGGCATCGATGCGGGGGTCTCTCATGCGGCTCTCCGTTTGGTGTTGATATCAGACACGCTTGCGTGCGATAGGTCGCTAAGGAACAGTCGGTGGATGCGATCGTCGGGCGTCAGTTCCGGGTGAAACGTGCAGGCGAGTACGTTGCCGGAGCGGACGGCCACGGACTCGCCGTCATGCTCGATCAGCGCCCCGACGCCTTCGCCGACCCGCGTGATGCGCGGCGCGCGGATGAATACTCCGCGAAACGGCTCGGCGTCTCCGACTCGCAGGTCGGCCTCGAAGCTGTGGACTTGGCCGCCGTAGGCGTTGCGGTCGCAGGTGACGTCGAGCAGTCCGAGATGCGTATCGTCGAGGATGATCGCGCCGGCACAGGTGGCCAGCACCGGCTTGCCCGACGCGACGAACTCGGCCAACGGCGCGGTCAACGACTCGCGTTCGATCCCGAGCATCATCGTCGTCGACTCGCCGCCCGGGAGCACCAGCGCAGCGAGACCGGCGAGGTCCCCGGGAGCCCGGACTTCGCGGACGTTCACGCCGAGTGATTCCAGTACGCGGCCGTGCGCCGAAAACCCGCCCTGCAGTGCGAGCAGGCCGATCGCGCCGGCTGGACCCGGCGAGGCGGATGGGTCGACCGCGGTCACGTCGCCGGCCAAATCGGAGGCGCCTGCCATCGGCTACCAGCCGCGCTGAGCCAGCAGTTCGGACTCGTCGAGCTTACGGGATTCGATCGAGTCCATCGGCTCGCCGAGACCGATCGACGCGTGAAGCACGCGCTCGGCGTCGGCGAAATGCGTGGTCGCCTCGACGATCGCCTTGGCACGCCTGGCCGGGTCGGCGGACTTAAAAATCCCCGACCCGACGAACACTCCTTCGGCGCCGAGCTGCATCATCAGCGCGGCGTCGGCCGGCGTCGCGACACCACCGGCGCTGAACATCACGACCGGAAGCGAGCCGCTGGCCGCGACGTCGTGAACAAGCTCGAGCGGGGCCTGCAGGTTTTTCGCGGCGGTCGGCAGTTCGTCGCGATCGATCGCGGCGAGCCGCTTGATCTCGCCGCGGATCTGGCGCATGTGACGGACGGCCTCGACGATGTCGCCGGTGCCGGCCTCGCCCTTGGAGCGGATCATCGCCGCGCCCTCGGCTATCCGGCGAAGCGCCTCTCCGAGGTTGGTGGCGCCGCAGACGAACGGAATCTTGAAGTCGTGTTTGGCGATGTGGTTCGCCTCGTCGGCCGGGGTGAGAACCTCGGATTCGTCGATGTAGTCGATATCGAGCGCCTCGAGAACCTGCGCCTCGGCGAAGTGGCCGATGCGGGCCTTGGCCATCACCGGGATCGTCACGGCGGCCTTGATGCCGCGGATCATCTCCGGGTCGGACATGCGGGCGACGCCGCCGTCGCGACGGATGTCAGACGGCACACGCTCAAGGGCCATGACGGCGCAGGCACCGGCAGCCTCGGCGATCTTCGCCTGCTCGGCGTCGACGACATCCATGATCACGCCACCCTTGAGCATCTCCGCAAGGCCGGCTTTAACGCGAAAGGTGGCTTGATCGGTCATCGAGGTGAGCTTACTCGGGACGCCAACTCGCGGCGATCGGACGCGTTGTCTCCGGCGTTTGACCGATTGTTCACATTCGCGGGGCCGCTCGGCCGTAGATTCCCGCCATGAACTCACACCTCCTCAAACTGTCACTCACCGCCGTCGCCGCGACGCTCGCGTTCGCCGCCCCGGCCTTGGCTCTCGGCCCCCAGCCCGTTCGCAATCTCGACCTTCAGCTGATCGGCAGCTCTCCGGGCACCGGCGAGGCGACCGCCGAGATCAGCGCGTATGACCCGATCTCAGAGCGCCTGTTCACAACTGACGCCGTCGGCAACCAGATCAAGGTCTTCGACATGTCAACACCTTCATCGCCGACACTCGCGTTCACGATTCCCCTCGGCGCCTACGGCGCCGCGCCCAACAGCGTGTCGGTCTCGCCGGTCTGCGGCGGCCGAATCGTCGTCGCCGAAGAAGCCGGCCCCAAGACCAGCCCGGGCAAGCTCGTCCTCTTCGACACAAACGGTGTCTACCTCGATCAGGAGACCACTGGCGCGCAGCCGGACAATGTCGTCACCGCGATCGGCGGACGCCGGTTCGTCAGCGCCAACGAAGGTGAACCGTCCCCCGACGGCTTGATCAACCCGGATGGCACGATCGGGATCGCCACGCTGACCAGATGCGGCAACATCACGCACCAGCTTGTCAGCTTCGCCGGCGCGCCGACGTCGGGAACGATCCGCCATTACAGCCCCGGCGCGACGTTCCTACAGGATCTTGAACCCGAGTACATCGCCCCGGCGCACGGCCAGACCGCGCTGGTCACGCTGCAGGAGGCCAACGCCGTCGCCACCCTGAACATCGCGACGGCGACGGTCACGTCGATCAAGGGCATCGGCTTCAAGAATCACAGTCTGCCCGGTAACGGGCTGGACCCGTCCGACCGCGATAGTGCGGTCAATGGCGGCATCAATATCGCGACATACAACAACGTGTTCGGTATTTACGAACCCGACGCGATCGCCAGCTACCGCCTACCCGGCGACCCACACGCACGCTTCATCACCGCCAACGAGGGTGACACGCGCGACTGGACCTACTACTCCGAGGAGTCCCGGGTCAAGGATCTCGTGCTCGACCCGACCGCTTTCAGCGCCGCCGACCAGGCGGACGCCAAGCTCGGACGCCTAACCGTCACCACGACGCTCGGCGACACCGACAGCGATGGTGATTACGACGAGCTCTACGCCATCGGCGGGCGCGGCGTCTCACTGTTGGATCACACCGGCGGTCTCACCTGGGATTCCGGCGACGCCGTCGAGCAGTACGTCGCCGCAAACGATCCGGCCAACTGGAATGCCAACGGCGCGATCGGCGGACTTGATTCCCGCAGCGACAACAAGGGTCCGGAGATCGAGGGCATCACGACCGGCAAAGTGTTCGGCCGGACCTACGCCTTCGCCGGCGCCGAGCGTCAAGGCGGGATCTTCGCCTTCGATCTGCGCGCCAGGCCGGGCCAGGCGAAGATCGCCGGCTACGTCAACGCGCGCGCCTCGGCGACCAGTCCCGAGGGAATCATCTTCGTCAGCGCCTCGAACAGCCCGAGCGGTGATCCGCTGGTGATCACAACCAACGAAGTCAGCGGCAACGTCGCGGTCTTCCGCATCAGCTAGATCACGCTCGATTCAAAGCCCGAGACCGCTCGTGAATGCACGCGGTCGTACGGATCAAGGTGCGGGGTTTCATGCCGAGGCCCCGCACCTTTTTTGTTGTCGCGTCCGACGCGCCGCTCCGGGAGCACGTGGTCGGGCCGATCGTGCGCGTGTTTCAGGGCCGGGTGATTCCGCTCGCCGTGTCGGTGCTAGTCGCCGACTGCCCTACGAGGCCGGATCCGGACGTGCGCCGAGGCGCTGCTTGAGTCGGAGAATCCGCGTTGCGGACGCGCGCAGCGCCTGCTCGGAAAGCACTCCGCGTCTGACCGCGGCGCGGAGCCGGGCGTACGCACGGCCGGCTCCACCGCTGGTCTGTCCATACAGCAGCAGGTCCAGCCCGGCGAGCGCCGCTCGCCGCTGGTGATTCCGTTGTCCGGCGATGGCGGGGGTGTCGAGCGCGTCGGAGATCGTCGGGCCGTCAAAGCCCGTCGCGGCGAGCAGCGTGTACGTTGTTCGCGACAGCACCGCCGGCCGGCGGATCCCCAATGACGGATACGTCGCGCTGGCGATCATGACGAGCGACACAGTCGCCGGACACCGGCGGTACGGCAGCAGGTCGGATTTCAGTGCCGTCGCCGAGGCGGTGACCTCGACGGGGCGGTCATCGGTGTTGGCGCCGGCGCGTCCGAGTCCCGGGAAATGCTTGAACGCCGATCCGACGTTACGCCGCGAAAGCCCCTGCGCAAACGCACACGCCGCGACCGCGACGCGAGCACGGTTGGTCGAGAACGCGCGCGTTCCGAGAAACGACGACGGCCCCGCCGGCACGTCCGCGACCGGGGCGAGATCGACGTTGATTCCGAGCCGGTGCAACGCCTTGCCCGTCGCCCGCCCTTGACTTCGCGCGATCGATTGGCGTCGCGCCGACGATCCGATCGCCGCCGGGCTGCGGGTCGGCGGAATCGACTTGATCCGCTTGACCTCGCCCCCCTCTTGGTCGATCATCACAAGCAGTTGCGGCTGCCTACCGATCCGGGCTTCGCGCTGAAGCCTGCGAACGACGCGCCTGGCCGTGCGCTCGGTCGGAACGTTATCCGCGAACAGGATCACACCGCCGACGCGCCCGCGGCGAATCGCCCGCAGTACCGAGCCGGTCGGGCTCGAACCGACATACCCCGTGATCAGGCGCTGACCGACAAGCTGTGACGCAGAGAGTTCGCCGGCCGCCGCGCGGGCCGGATCGATCGACGGTGGGTCATCCCCCGACGCGAGCACGAACCCGCCGGGAATCGCCGCGGCGGCGAGCAACGTGCCGGCGATCGCGGTTCGCCTGGTCATGTCCGAGCGCCGCCAGACATTATGTGGTGACTGGTTCTTGCATCGGCGCCGAAGTGTAAGTAGCGCGCGGCGCCGAGGCGCCTACATCGCCCTGACAGCCGGCTAGCCCGCCGGGGTCGGTCGGTCGCCGATCAGTCGGTCAACGGCCTTGGTGTCGGCGGGGTCAAGCCAGTTGACCTGGTGGATCCCGCGAAATCCCCGGTCAGACGAGATGACATTCTTAACCCCGGCGTTGATCGCACTAGCAAGAATCAGCGCGTCGCGCGATCCGAGCGCATCGTGAGTCCGCAGCAATTCGAGCCCTTTCGTCACGTCAGGGTCAACGACTCCGATCAGCCTGTATGCCTGCGCCACCGCCTGCGCCACCGCGATCGCGCCGGCGCGATCGCCGGTTCGCCGTGCCCGTACGTGCATCAACTCCTGGATGGTCTCAACGCTTACAACCGCGTCCACGAGTCCATCGGCCACCGCGCCGAGAACGCGCGCCGATTGTTCGACCTTCGCTTGATCGCTTCCGAGCGCGTACACGAACACAGTCGTGTCGAGCAGCGTCAGGCCGTCGTCATCGGTCAACCGTCAGCACCGAAGCTCTGGTGTGATGTGCGACTCGTCGATCAGTGCGCGCAGTTCTTCACCGGAGCCGACGTCCATGCGCGGCGCCGACAGCAGCAGTTCGAGCGCTTCCCGCTGGCGGTTCATTCGCTCGGGCGCATCGAGCGCGCCGTCAATCAGCCTACGAACGAACTCGCCGAGTGAAATGCCGGCCGAGGCCGCTTCACGCTCAACGCGCCCGAAGCGATCATCGTCGATCAGGATCTGCAGTCGCCGATTCAGTACTGCCATGCTCATATATTAGCATGTGCATGTGTGCGCGACGTCCGCGACCCTTGCGCGGTTGACGATCCGGTTGCCCAAAGAGGGACAGGCACCTCTCGGCAAGGTGCCTGTCCCTGGACATAAGCCTGTATCCCTCAATCCATTCGAGCGGAGGCCTACTTGCCTCTATATGCCCGAATTCGCCCTCCGTAAACATCTGTGTTGCTGTCGTACAACCCGTGAACCAGGCCCTGCACGATCGCCAGCAGCGCGGTGTGCGACCGCAAGAACGACGGGCTCGTCGACGAGTAGTAGATGTGATGCGACGAAAGCTTCGCGATCTCACTCATCGAGGCGTCGGTGATCGAGATCGATTGAGCGCCGCGCGCGCTCGCCAGCCGCATCGCGCGCGTGACGATTGCGTGTGGCCGGCCGGCACAGAAAGCGATCACCAGTGTGTCTTCGTCGATTCGCGCCACACGGCCGATCGAGTCCTGGCTGGGACTGGCGACCAGGTCGCAGCGGTGGTCGAGCAGCATCAGCATGTGGCGTAGGTAGGAGGCAAAAAAGGCCATCTGGTCGGTGCCGACGACGACGATCTGGCGGGCGCCTGTGATCGCGTCGATCGCCGCCTCGAATATCTTGCGGTCCATGCGGCGCGCGGTCTCCTCTATGTTGACCTGATCCGCCGCCACGGTTGACTCGGCCGCGGTCGGATCGAGTCCGAAAAGGGTTCCGCGGCCTCCGGTCTCGTCCTCACGGCGCTTCGCGCGATATTCCTCACGCGCGGCGGTCTGCAGCTCGGGGAATCCCTCGAATCCAAGCGCCTGGCTGAAACGCACGACGGTCGAGGAAGAAGTCTGTACTTGAGCGGCCAGCTGCTCTGCGGTCTGGAAGGCCGACTCTTCGAGGTGGTCGACGATGTACAGAGCGACATCACGCTGCGCTCGCGAGCATCCTTCGAGCCTTGAGCGGATCAGATCGCTGAGCGTCAGCGGCCTGGCAGGCGAGCCGGCGGCGGACTTGCCGCCTTTCGCGGTGCCTCGCGCGGTTTTGATCGGCGAGTCGACCTTGGCGGCGGCGTTCAGGGCTTTTGCTCGGCCGGACTTTGCAGTCGGCGAGTCGATCACGACGGCTTGCTTCATGGCCCGGTTTTTCGACGGTTTACCAGGGGACTCCTTCCGGGCCGGCAGCGACGAGGCGACAAAAAGTTGCTGGAAACCACGGCAAACGATTGAAGGAGCCTTGGTTGCGAAGGCGACGGAGGCCGCACCGGATCGGCTAGCGGCGCGCGGCGCCCACGAGGGCCGATGCCGGTCAGAGACCTGCACCGCTCGGCCGGAGCGACCCTGACTAAGATGGCCAACACGGGCCGGTAGCTCAGTTGGTTAGAGCAGGGGACTCATAATCCCTTGGCCGAAGGTTCGAGTCCTTCCCGGCCCATCGACAATCCCCTAGGCTCGGCACCATGCCCTTCACCGACATCCTCACGGCCAACCGCACCTATGCGGCCGAACACAAGGAGCTTGCCAGCGGGCGGGCGCGTCGCGGGCTTGCAATCGTGACATGTATCGACTCGCGGATCGATCCGCTGGCGGCGTTCGGGCTGATACCCGGCGACGCGAAAGTAATCCGAAACGCCGGGGCGCGGGTTACTGACGACGTGCTGCGCACGCTGACGATCGCGACGCACGTGCTCGGCGTGGATCGCATCGCCCTGGTCCAGCACACCGATTGCGGAGTCGCCGAAAACGACCAGTCGGCGATCGCCGGCGTGGTCGAGGCCAACACGGGCCGGCCGATCGGCGACATCGACTTTCTGGCGATCGACGATCAGATCGCGACGCTGCGCGCCGACGCCGAGAAAATCCGTCGATTCGGACTCCTGCCGGCGGAGATCGAGGTCGGCGAGTTCATGTTCGACGTCCGCGGCGGCGGGCTCGAGCAAGTCGGTTAGTCACCGCCCGCCCAGAGCCTTCGGCGCCCGAGACGAGCGAAGACCGTTAAGTGGACCCACCGGCCGGCGGATCCGTGCTACCGACAAATAGACTCCCCCGCGTCGCGCGCGAGCGAACCCTCCACCCGGTTTGGCTCCACTCGCGTTCGACTCGTCATACGACAGGTACGACTCATTCTTCTTGGGAGGCGTTTTGAAACGTTCACGCTGCCGCGCTCTCGCGCCGGCCGGCTTTGCAGCAGTCCTTATCTTGGCTTTTCCCGGTGCGGCGCAGGCCGCGCCGACCGATGCTCAGTTGCTGGAAACCAACTCCGCGGTAAACACGCTCTGGGTGCTGATCTGCGCGCTGCTCGTGTTCTTCATGCAGGCCGGTTTTGCCGCCCTGGAAGTCGGATTGGTGCGTGGCAAGAACGCCGGCTCGATCATCGCGAAGGTCGTTTTCAATACGGCGATCTCGGCGGTCGCTTTTTGGGCCGTCGGTTTTGCGATCGGATTCGGCGGTGGCGGCGACGGTTCCGGTGAGCTGTTCGGTTCGACGGGTTTTTTCCTCCAGGGATTCGACGATCCGCTGGCGGCGTTCCCGGCGATGGGCGCCTCGGACGCCTCGATTTACGCCAAGTTCCTCTTCCAGTGGGGCTTCGCGGCGGTCGTGCTGGCGATCGCGGTCGGGCCGCTGGTCGAGCGCGTCAAGTTCAGCACCTATATCGTCTTTGGACTCATCTTCACCGGGCTGATCTATCCCCTGGCCGCCCACTGGGTCTATGGCGGCGGCTTCTTGCAGCAGTGGGGAATGCAGGACTTCGCGGGCTCGACGGCCGTCCACCTCGTCGGAGCGGCCGCCGGTCTGGCCGGCGTGCTCCTGCTTGGACCGCGCCGCGGGAAATACAGGGACGGGAAAAGCCGCCCGATCCCAGGCCACTCACTGCCGATGTTCGGCCTCGGCATCTTGATCCTTTGGTTTGGCTGGTTCGGCTTTAACGCCGGTTCGACCTTCGGCGCGATCGGCAACCGTTTCGCCGAGGTTGCCGTCGTCACGAACCTCTCGGTGGCGTCGGGCGTGATCGGCGCCGCGATCACCAACTGGCGCTACGAGCGCAACTACGACATCGCGATGATCGGCAACGGCGCGATCGCCGGGGCGGTTGCGATCACCGCGCCATCGGGCTACGTCGCAATCTGGGCCGCGATCCCGATCGGCGCCATCGGCGGCATGATCGTCACGCTCGGCCTGCGCTGGATCGACGGCAAGACCGACGATCCGATCGGGGCGATCACCGCCCACGGGATGGCCGGAGTATGGGGCACGCTGGCGGCGGGGATTTTCTGCCTGCCCCGTCTCGCCGAGACCAACGCGATCGGCGCGCGGGCCGGCGGCGATTTCCTCGGTGGCTTGATCTACTCGGGCAGCTTCAAGCAGCTCGGGGTGCAGGCGGCCGGCGCATTGATCGTCGGTGCGTTCGTGTTCGTCGCGAGTCTGGCGATTTTCGAGGTGATCAAGGCGACGATCGGACTTCGCGTCGAAGCGCTCGAAGAAGATGACGGGATCGACATCTCCGAACACGGGATGTACGGATACCCGGAGGTGTTCATTCCGCCGACCGAGTTGGCCGACCCCGGCATCCCCGGAGCCACTTCGTACCAACGGGCCCAGGCCCTGACCTAACCAATTCGCACCGAAACCCGAGGAGATCCGAAAATGAAGAAGATCGAAGCTTTCATCCGCCACGAGGCGTTCGACCCGATCCGCCGCGACCTACTCGACTCGGGCGTACCGAGTCTCTCGGTCACGGACGTCAAGGGCTCTGGCCGCCAAAAGGGCGTGACCGAGCACTACCGCGGCGCCGAGCTGGTGATTCACCTGCGCCCCAAGCTGAAGATCGAGTGCGTGGTCGACGACAGCGAAGTCGAAAAGGTCGTCGACATCATTCTCAACAACGCCAGAACCGGCGAGGTCGGCGACGGCAAGATCTTCATCCTTCCCGTCGAGGAGACGGTTCGGATCCGCACCGGCGAGCGCGGCGATGACGTCCTGGCGACTCATCTCGCGCAGGAACAGGAGCGGGAATAACGCCACCGCCGCGACACGTCATTCGAACAGAATTGACTAGAACGAACGTCCGGAATGGCTGGCCGGAGCTTGTCAAACACCGCCTCGTCGGTATAGCTTTTTCCTAGAGCGCCGATCGACCGGGCGCAGGCTTGACAACGACAAAATCACGGCAATTAAGGGATTCATTCGATGATGTACTCCCAGCAAACCGTTTCGCCGGAGCGAGTCCGGCGTTCGGCCGGCCACTGGCCGACATCAGTTCTCGCCACGACGCTCGTCGTGGTGTTTCCCGTGGCGGCCATGTACGCGGTCCAGCCATCCGGAAGCGACCGGTCGAGCGGGCTCTCAGTCGTCGGCGCGGCCGTACTCTCGCTGATAGCCGCGAGCATCGGCGCCGCGCTATGGAAGCGGTGCAAAAGCTCGCGCGACCTCGTGTTCGCCGACCTGATGCTCTGGGGACGAGTTCGCCGCTGGCGCACCGACCGCCGGATTGCCGATACTGCGGCGATTCTGGGGGATTGCGTGCAGGCTGCCGGCAATGAGCGGGCGGAATTGTTTGAGATGCTTTCGGACACCCTTGAGGCACGGGATCCGTTTACGCACCGGCATTCCCAGCGCGTCGCGCGTCACGTCGAGGCGATCGCTCGCGAAATGGGGCTGCCGCGCGAAGCCGTAGCGAAAATACGCTTGGCCGGCGCGATCCACGATGTCGGAAAGGTCGATACGCCGCGCGCAATCCTCAACAAACCCGGAAAACTAACCACCGAAGAGTTCGATGAGATCAAGCGGCATCCCGTGGACGGCGCGCGCATGGTCGCCGCGCTCGGGGATCCCGGGCTCACCGCGATCGTTCGTCACCATCACGAGAGAATCGACGGCAACGGTTACCCGGACGGACTGGCCGGCGCGGAGATTCCGCTGGGGTCGAGAATCATTGCGGTCGCCGACACCTTTGACGCGATGACCTCGACGCGCGCCTATCGCGCCGGGTGCACGCACAAAACGGCGCTCGAAACCCTACGCAGCGTCTCCGGCAGCCAACTCGACCCGGAGGCGACCGGCGCATTTTTTCGCTACTACTCCGGGAGACGATCGATCGCCTGGTGGAGCGTGATCGCCGCGGGTCCGCCGCGCCTGATCTCGTCGCTATTCGGGTCCTTGAGCGCCGCCGCGCCGCCGATTTTCAAAACAGCCGCGATTGCCACGGCTGCGGCCGTAGTCGGAGGATCGTCGATCGGCCCCGCCGGCCGGGCTCCCGGATCCGCCGCCGCCAGCACGACGGGGGTCGTCCGGCCGGACCGGACGCTGCACGGCATCGGCGGCGATACACGCGAAGCGTCGATGTCCAAGTTGAACCATCGCGCGAAAACCAGACGTCGAGCCAGCGGCGACCCGATCGCAGAGGCCGGTGGTGACGCAACCAAGGCGTCGGCCGATCAGCAGTCAACTGCAGCGGTCGCGCCAGCTGAGTACAACACCTCGGGCAACGGTTCTGGCAGCGGGTCGGGCGACGCAACGGGCGACGGCTCCCGAGGCGGTTTGCGTCTACCGCAGACGCCGGCGCCGCCCCCACTGCCGGATCTTCCGCCGGTGCCTTCTCCGCCGACCCCCACTCCGCCGGTGAACGTCAACAAACCGGAGACCCCGGCGGTAGTCCCCGAGGTGCCGGTGCCGCTGCCGGGCCGCGGTCCCGGCGGACAGTAACCGTTTGTACACCGAGGTATCGTGCGGCGTGGCTAACGTCTTGGCCACATGACTACAAGCACCCAATCTCCCCCAAAGATCCGCAACCTCGCGATCATCGCGCACGTCGACCACGGCAAGACGACGCTCGTCGACCACCTGCTCAGACAATCACAGGTCTTTCGTGATAACCAGGCCGAGATGACCCAGGACCTGATCATGGACTCCGGTGACCAGGAAAAAGAGCGCGGAATCACGATCACCGCGAAGGTCACCGCCGTCGAGTACGGCGATTACCGCCTCAACATCATTGACACCCCCGGCCACGCCGACTTCAGCGGCGAGGTCGAGCGCACGCTGAACATGGCAGACGGCTGCCTGCTGATCGTCGACGCCCAGGAGGGTCCGATGCCGCAGACCAAGTTTGTGCTGACCAAAGCGCTGCAAAACGGCCTCAAGCCGATCGTCGTAATCAACAAAATCGACAAGGCGGCCAGCCGCATCGACGAGGTCGAGAGCGAGCTCGCCGACCTTTTCCTTGAGTTGGCGATCGACGATGACCAGCTGCACTACCCCGAGTTCTACGCGATCGGCCGCGAGGGCAAGGCCTGGGCGGAGGTACCCGCCGACCCGACCGCCGACGCGGATCTGACACCGCTCTTCGAGGCGATCGTCGAACACATCCCGGCGCCGAAGGTTCAGGCCGACGGGGCGTTTCAGATGCTCGTGACCGCGCTCGCCTGGGACAACTTCAAGGGCAAATACTCGATCGGGCGCATTACCCGCGGCGGCGTCAAGGCCGGCGATGGTGTAGCGATCATCAAGCGCGACGCAACGGTTGTGAAAGGTCGGATCGGCGACGTATTCATGAGCCACGGGCTAAACCGCTTTCCGGTCGACGAGGGCGTCGCCGGCGACATCGTGCAGGTGACCGGTCTCGCCGACGCGCAGATCGGCGAAACGATCACCGACGCGGACACGCCCGAGGCGCTGCCGACGATCGAAGTCGAGGCGCCGACGCTGCGCATCTACCTGGGACCCAACACCAGTCCCTTCAAGGGCACTGAAGGCGACTTCACGACCAACCGCCAGATCGGCGAGCGACTGCAAAAAGAACTCGAGACCAACGTCGGTCTGCGCGTCGAGCCGCACGACAAGGGATTTCTCGTCAGCGGTCGTGGCGAACTGCACCTCAGCGTGTTGATCGAGACGATGCGCCGCGAGGGATTCGAGCTCGAGGTCGGCCGCCCGCAGGTCGTCACGACCGAGATCGAGGGCAAAACCTTCGAGCCCGTCGAGGAAGTCGTGATCGAGGTCCCCGAAGAACACTCGGGCGCCGTTCAGACCGAGTTCGGCCAGCGGCGCGCGGTGATGAAGGACCAGCACTCGGTCAGTGGCGGCGTTACGCGCCTGACCTACGAAATTCCCACTCGCGCGCTGCTCGGTGTTCGTGGAATCTTGATGACCAACACCAAGGGCACGGCGATCATGAACTCGCTGCACAACGGCTACCAGCCGATCGGCGCCGATCTCGACCAGATCCGCAACGGCGCGCTGATCGCCTTCGAGACCGGCAACACCACCCCGTTCGCGCTACAGAACGCCGAGGAACGCGGGACCGTGTTCATCAGTCCCGGCGACAAGGTGTACCAAGGTCAGATCATCGGGCTCAACAGCCGCGGCGACGATCTCGAGATCAACGTCTGCAAGGCCAAGCAGCTGACAAACATGCGCTCGAAGTCTTCGGACGGCGTCGTTCAGCTGACGCCGCCGACGATCTTCTCGCTGGAGCAGAACATGGACTTCCTCGAAAACGACGAGTTGCTCGAAGTGACGCCGTCAAGCATGCGCCTGCGCAAGCGCGAGTTGCTGCCGCACATGCGCAAGCGGCAGAAGGGCTGACGAGACGCCGGCTCAGGCTTCCTGCCCGGGCTGACGAGCGCCGAACTGTTGATCGAGCACGAATAAAGCGCCGCTGTCGCCTCCGGCGAGCCTGAGCTTGTCGACGGCGGCCTTGGTCGATGCCTCCTCTTCGACCTGTTCGGTGATAAACCACTGCAGCATCACCTGGGTTGCGTGGTCGTTCTCCCTGGCGGCGAGGTCGTAGAGGTCGTCGATCATGCCGCTGACTGATTTTTCGTTCTCGTAGGCGGCCTCGAACGCGGCGAGCGGAGAGTCCCACGTAAGCGGCGGCGCTTCGATCGCCTGAATCACGACTTTCCCGTCCCGGTCGATGATGAAGTCGAAGATCTTGATCCCGTGTTCGATCTCTTCGCGGTACTGCGCTCGCATCCAGGTGGCGAATCCGGGCAGTCCCTGATCCTCGAACCACGCGACCATCGCGAGGTAGACGTTCGCCGAGTAAAACTCGTTTTTGACCTGCTCGTTGAGTGCGTCCTGCAGTGAAGGCTTCAGCATCAGTCTCTCCGGTCTTTGCGTGACATGTATTCGACGAGTTACGGCGCGAGCGTGTTCCCACATGCACGGCGTAAGCGTGATCTCTCGCGGGATTATTTCACGCCCGCGGCCGGAGCCATGTCATTTGGTGGCCCTTCGCAGCGATTAGGAACCCCTACTTCGCCGACTCGGCCGGCAGCGCCTCGCGTAAGGCGGCGACCGCCGCGGCGATCGTCTCGCCGGCGGCCGGATCGCGACGCTCGGCCTGCGCCGCGACGCTCGTCTCCAGCTCGGCGGCACGGTCTTTCAGTTCGGCGAATCCGAGGATCCCGGCCCCGCCCTTGAGCTTGTGCGCCTCCTCGCGAATAGAACTGAAGCCCTCGGCGACGTCGCCGGAGCTCACGATCCCCTCGTGCAGCCGCTCGATCCGTTCGAAGCGCTCACGCGCCTCGATCCTGAAACGATCGATCAGGTCATCCATCGATGTGCTCATTCTGGTGATCTCCCATTCGATTGAGTCGAGTCCGCGCCGACCCGGCGGCATCACTATTTGATGTCGCGTCGATATGATGCCCGACGCGCAACCGTTGTACTCCACTGCCGTTGCAGTCCGAGGCAAGAATCTCAGAAACTTGGCCGAGCGAACAGCACTAGTAACCGGCGGATCCAGTGGGATCGGCTACGCGATCGCGAAAGCGCTCGGCGAGCACGGATACGCCGTCACGATCAGCGGCCGCCGCGAGGAGAAACTGCGTGACGCGGCCCAGCGGCTGCGCGGCGGCGGGCTTGAGGTCCACGACGTGGTCTGCGACGCCGCAGAAGAGTCGAGTGTGGTCGCCCTGGTCGCCGCACACCGGCAGAGGTTTGGGCGACTCGACATTCTGGTCAACAACGCCGGAGTTGGGATCGGCGCCGCGGTCGGCGAGACACAAACCAAGTACCTCGATCTTCAGCTCGATGTCAACATCCGTTCGACGGTGCTGGCGACGCGCGAGGCGCTGCCGATGCTGCGGGAAGCCGCTGAGCAACACGAGACGGCGTACATCATCAACCTCGCCTCGATCGCCGGCCGCTACGGGCAGCCGTGGCTGTCGATCTACGCGGCCACCAAGGCGGCGATCGCCAACTGGTCTAACGGCCTGCACAAGGAACTCCAGAACGAGGGGATCCGCGTAACCGCGTTGTCGCCGGCCTTCGTCGAAACCCCGATGACCGAATTTGCCCGCCAGGGCGGCGTGCCCGGTGACAAGATGATCCGGCCCGAGGATCTCGCCAGCGCGGTGCTCTGGCTGCTGTCGTTGTCGCCAAACGTTCGGATCCCGGAGATCGTTTTCGAACGCGTCGGGGACGAGCTCTTTTAACACACCCTAGGAGGCCGCGATGAAACTCGGAATACACGTCGGTTACGTCGTCAACGGCGACCATCTGATCGACCAGCTCAAGACGGTTCAGGCCGCCGAGCGGCTGGGATACGACAGCGTTTGGACCGCCGAGGCCTACGGGTCGGACGCAGCCACCCCGCTCGCCTGGTTCGCGGCTCAGACCGAACGGATCAAGCTCGGATCGGCGATCTTTCAAATCCCTGGCCGTACGCCCGCAAACACAGCGATGACGGCGTCGACCATCGACTGCCTTTCCGGAGGACGATTCATCCTCGGACTTGGGTCCAGCGGGCCCCAGGTCGCCGAGGGGTGGCACGGCCAGCCGTTCGCCAAGCAAATCCAGCGGACCCGCGAGTACATCACGATCCTACGCAAGATGCTCGCGGGCGAACGTGTCGAGTTCGACGGCGAGATCTACAAGCTGCCGTTGCCCGACGGACTCGGCAAGCCGTTGAAAATCATGCTGCGGCCGGTCCAGGAGCGGATGCCCATCTACCTGGCCGCGATCGGTCCGAACAACACGGCGCTGGCCGGTGAGCTCGCCGACGGATGGCTGCCGTATCTATACGCGACCGAGCACGCCGCGACGCTCAACGCGAACCTGCTCAAGGGCGCCGAGCGCGCCGGGCGGTCGATCGACGAGATCGCCGTCTCGCCAAGCGTCTTCGTCGCGGCCGGCAACGACGACATCGCCGTTCTGCGCGACCGAATCCGCCCGATCGTCGCCTTGTACGTGGGCGGGATGGGTGCCCGCGGCAAGAACTTCTACAACGCGCTCGTCTGTTCGTACGGGTTCGAGCAACAGGCGAAGATCATCCAGGATCTCTACCTCGACCAAAAGTACACCGAGGCCGGAGCCGCCGTACCGGACGAGCTGATCGACATGGTCTCGATGGTTGGAAACAGGGACCAGGTCGCCGACCGGGTCGCCGCTTACAGAAGCGCCGGCGTCGACAATCTGTTGATCTCACCGATGGCTCCGGACGAAGACGGTCGTCGCGAGATTTTGGAGATGGTCGCCGAAGCGGCCTCTTAGCGTTGACCGTGCCGGCCGCCAAGCGGTTCCTGCTCGTCGCCATCGGCGAGGCCGGCCACGCCTTCCCGATGATCGCGATCGGCCGGCAGTTGCGCGCTCGCGGCCACGAGGTCGCGCTCCACACCTGGGTTCGCTGGCGAGAGCACGTCGAGACCGAGGACATGACGTTTTTCGAGGCTCCGGTGTTTGTGCACGCCCCGTACGCTCCGGCGCCGAACGTACATCAGGCGGCCGCGCTGGCAACCGACGAACTGTTCGAAGTCGTGCGCGGCTACCGGCCCGACGTAATCGTCTCGGACATTCTTACCCTGGCCGGATCGCTGGCCGCGGAGAAGAGCGGCACGCCGCACGCGACCTTCGTCCCCCACTTCTGGCACGTAACCGGTCAAGATGAAGCGCCGTTTGGAAGCGGATGGGCGCCGGCGCGCTCGTGGCCGGCCAAACAGTTCTTTCGCCTCGCCAGCAAGTTCGAACGGCACGCCTTGGAGTACGGGCGCGACGAACTCAACGAGACCCGCGCGCGAGTCTCGCTCGCGCCGATCGAGCGGGTGCACGGTGCGATGTCCGAGGAGCTCGTGCTCGTCGGCACACTGCCCCAGCTCGAACCGTTGCGCTCGTGGCCGGCGCACGTTCGCGTCGTCGGACCCGTTATGTGGGAACCGCCCAGCGATTGTGTCGAGATCCCGGCCGGCGACGATCCGCTGGTCGTGATCGCGCCGAGCACCGCACAGGATCTCGGTCACCGAATGCTCGGCGCGTCGGTTTCGGGCCTGCGCGGACTGCCGGTGCGAGTACTGGCGGCGAAGAACGGCCGCGAACCCGAGCGCGCGTTGAAACCCGGGTCGAACACCTCGGTCGTCAACTGGGTGTCGTACTCGCAGGTGCTGCCCGAAGCCGACGTAATCGTCTGCCACGGCGGCCACGGAACGATCATGCGCGCGCTGACCAGTGGCGCGGCGGTCGTTATCTGTCCGGCGTCCGGGGACCAATTCGAGAACGCGGCCCGGCTGCGCTGGGCCGGCGTCGGAGTAGCCGTTCCCGCAAGTTTCGTCTCGAGCAGAACAATCGCGGCCGCCGTCGAGAAGGTCCTCGCGCGACCACGGATGACCCGGCGCGTCGCTCGGCTTTCCGCCTGGGCCGTCGAAAACAACGGCGCCGCGAAGGCCGCCCGCGAGCTCGAGCGGTTCGCTGCCCGAGAGTGAGCGCGGTGAGGCCCGGGAGGGGTCCTGGTCCGCGTGTTCGCGAACACCGGACTGGTACCTTCACAGCGCACCATTCCCCGGTAGCTCAGCTGGTAGAGCGTTCGGCTGTTAACCGAAATGTCGTTGGTTCGAGTCCAACCCGGGGAGTTGATTTGTTCGTGCCATTGGAGCGAGTCCGGCAAGTCGGTGCGTTACGTCCCCGATCGCGGACAGATCGCGCCGCCGAGGATCACAAGCAGAACGCCGGGGATGAAAAAGATTCCGCCGAACGTGATGAACATGAGACAGCTGAGTAACAGCGCGGTGCCCGCGACGAGCGCGAAGTAGTGCCTGATTCGATCGCGGCGAATCACGATCGCGGTCGACACGACCACGATCGGCGGAGCGGCTACGACAATCGCCAGCCAGTCAGCGAAGTCTCCGTGTGCAAGCACCGCACCCCCGACGACGAAACTGGCGAGCGCAACGCCGAAGCAGGCCCATGCGGCCGTCCGGCGCCATGAATGCGGGACCGTCTGCGTCGCTGGATCCACGGTCGCCGACATGCCGTCTGGCCGTTCGGACGGCTGTGCCCCCGCCAAAGCAGGCACTAGACCCGCCGCAGACGCTCGGTGTCGTCGCCGCGGCGAAGTTTGTTGATCGCGGCGATTTCGATCTGGCGGACCCGCTCGCGCGTTACGCCGATGTGCTTGCCGATCTCGACAAGCGTCAGCGGCTCATCGCCGGTGATTCCAAAGCGAAGCTCGATCACACGGCGTTCGCGGTCGTTGAGCTGACGCAGAACGAGGTCGACGTCCTCGCTCAGCAGGCGCTCGGCGACGATCTCCTCGGGCCGCTGCTCATCTCCGCCTTCGACGACGTCGCCCAGTGTCGCGCTGCCTTCGTCGCTGCCGATCGGGGTGTCCAGCGACACGGTGTCGGCGTTTAACTCCATCAGTTTCTTCACGTCGGAGATCTCGATGTCGAGTGCGTGGGCGATCTCCTCTTCGGTCGGTTCGCGGCCGGTCTCCTGCTCGAGACGGCGACGAACGGCGGCGACCTTGTTGACATTCTGCAGCAGGTGGACGGGGATTCGAATCGTGCGAGCCTGATCGGCGATCGCGCGGGTGATTCCCTGGCGGATCCACCACGCGGCGTACGTGCTGAACTTGAAACCGCGGCGCCAGTCGAACTTCTCGACCGCTCGCATCAGGCCGACGTTGCCTTCCTGGATCAGATCGAGCAGAGTCAGCCCGCGATCGTTGTATCGCTTGGCGATACTGACGACCAGGCGCAGGTTCGCCTCGATCATCTCGTTTTTTGCGCCGTTGTCGGCGCGTTCGATGCGCTTGGCCAGACGCACCTCGTCTTCGGCGGTCAGCAACTTGCGCTCGCCGATCGCCTTCAGGTACAGACGAACGGTGTCGATCGCCTCGCGGCTCTCGCCGGGGGCGTGTTCGGCTTTGTCGTCAAACGATGGGAGTACGCCGTTGGCCTTGGGCCCGGTGGCGGTCTCCTCGGCCGCCTCGGACTCGATCGGATCGATGTTGCTGGCGGCCGCGTTGCTAGCCACGGGTCACCGCTCCGATGATCAGGCCGGCTCCGAGCAGCAGGCCACCGGCGATCGAAAACGGCGGGGCTAGATTCTTGGGGGAGATTCGGTTCATCGCATTACACGCGCGAACCGAGAGGAATTCAGTGAATTACGCGAACTCCGCCGTCAGGTCACCGAGCTCTTTGATGACCTCTTGCCGCTCGAGTTCGATCTTTGCCTTACCCGCCGCGGATGAACCCGCGAGAGCCCGGTCAAGACCAGCCTTCTGGAGCTGCAAAAAGCCAAGCTGGATCGCTTTGGCGGAGGCGTTTTCCCTCTCGGAAAGCATCGCTACTTCTGTAACGGCATCCCGAAGCTCCGGCTTTAGTCCGGCGACCCCAGCAAGGGGTTTTGCGAAGTTTTTCGTCAGATGATCGCGGAGGTTCCGCATCAGTGGTGTAGACAACTGCGCGTCCGACAATTTTTTTAGGTAGTCGGCGCCGGGTTGCGGGCACGACAGGCACATCGCGATGAACATACGCTCCGAGCGCTCGCTGTCGCGGACCGCCGAGCTCTGCGACGAGCGCCGCTGTTGACGGTCCGGATCTCCCGGGTCGCCGCCGGCGTCAAACTCTGCCGCTCGACCGGCGGCGGCGTCCGGATAGCGGCCGGTGCGGCGCTGCGCGGCCGGCGTGGTTTTGCGCAGGTCCTCGAGCGCGGACATCGTGACGTTGAGCTTGCCGGCGACGACGCGCAACTGTTCGTCCTTGAGCGCGCCGGCCGGGATCAACTCGAAGATCGGCCGCAGCTCGCCGACCAGCGCGTCGCGTTCTCGCGCCGTCTCGAGCGTGGCGTTTGCGAACACCTGGGAGATTTCGAACTCGACGACGCCGACGGCGCGATCGAGCAGTGCCGTGAATGCCTCCGCCCCACCCTCGGCGATCAGATCCGCCGGGTCCTTGCCGGCCGGCAGCTCGACGACCGACAGTTCGATTCCGTGACGTTCGGCGACGCGGGCGGCGCGAAGCATCGCTTCGCGGCCGGCGCGATCGGCATCCAGCGCCAGATAGATGCGCGGTGCCATGCGAGCGAGCTCGACGACCTGGTCGTCGGTCATCGCCGTGCCCATCACGGCGACGCTCTCTTCGATCCCGGCGTCGTGCAGCGCGAGCACGTCGGCGTACCCCTCGACGGCCACCACGCGACCGCGCTTGGCGGCGATCGAGCGGGCGTGGTTGACCCCAAACAGCTGACGGCCTTTGCTGTAGATCGGTCCATCGGCCGAGTTGAGGTACTTCGGCCGGTCGCCGTCGCGCATCGCGCGGGCGCCGAACCCGCGAATCCGGCCGCGCGTGTCCGCGAGCGGAAACATGATCCGGCCGCGAAAGCGATCGTAGATCTGCGCCTGGTTCTTGGGATTGCGCTGGACCAATCCGGCGGCGATCAGCTCGTGCTCGGTGAATCCCTGGCGCAGCGCCGGAACGAACAGTTTGTCCCAGGCCTTGGGCGAGTAGCCGACCCGAAACTTCGAGATCACGCCGGAGCCAAAACCACGGGCGGCGAGATACTCGCGCGCCGGCTGGGCCTCGTCGGCCTCGGCAAGCGTGCGCTCGTAGAACTTCGTCGCGCGCTCGAGCAGTTCGAAGAGCCGCTCGCGCTGTTTGACGCGTTCGGCCTCTCGCGGGTCGAGTTCCTCATACTCGAGTTCCACTCCGTAGCGATCGGCGAGCCACTCGACCGACGCGGCGAAGTCAAGCGATTCGAGCTTCTGGACCAAGCTGATCGAGTCGCCACCTTCCTGGCAGCCGAAGCAGTAATAGAGCTTCTCGGTCGGGTTGACGCTGAAGCTCGGCGTACGCTCCTCGTGAAACGGGCAGAGACCGGTGAACTGGGCGCCGGCGCGGCGCAGGTCGGTATAGCCGTTGATCAGATCGACGATGTCGACGGCGTCGCGCAGCTTGTCCAGCGAGGCGCTGGTGAAGCGCGCCATCAGCGGGATGTCCCGCGGTCCGAAGGTTCCTCGAGCGCGCGAAACGCGTAGCGGTCGGTCATGCCCGCGATCCAGTCGGTCACTCGCTGGGCGAGTTCATCGTCGTCGGCCGGCGGGGCCGGCGGCGACAGACCGTCCTCGCTGAACGCACCCGCCGGGATCGCGTCGGGATGAGTGGTGAAATGCCTGAACAACGCCCGCACCAGATCTCCCACCCGCTCGGCCTCGCGGCGAACCTGCGGCCCGAGGTAAACATTTTCGAACATGTATTTGCGCAGCCGCAGCATCGCGCCGCCGATTTCGTCGGACTGGGCGATGTCGCCGGCGCGGGCGCTCGTAGCCACGAGATCGCGAACCAGCGTGTCGATGCGCTGGCCGGAGCTGTCGCCGAGCAGCGCGATCTCGGGTTGTGGCAGATCCTCGGCGCGAATGATCGCGGCGCGCAGCGCGTCGTCGATGTCGTGATTTATGTAGGCGATCCGATCGACGATACGCACGATCTTGCCCTCCATCGTCGCCGGCTTGACGGGGCCGGTGTGGTGCAGAATTCCGTCGCGAACCTGTGCGGTGAGGTTGAGGCCGGAGCCGTCGCGCTCAAGCACGTCGACGACGCGCAGCGAATGCTCGTTGTGCTTGAACCCGTGTCCGAAACGCTCCTGAAGACACTCGCTTAGCGCCTGCTCGCCGATGTGGCCGAACGGCGGATGTCCGAGGTCGTGACCCAGTCCGATCGCCTCGGTCAGATCCTCGTTCAGCTCGAGAGCGCGGGCGACGGTGCGAGCGACGCCGCAGGTTTCGAGCGTATGCGTCAGTCTGGTGCGGAAGTGGTCGCCTCGCGGGGCGATGAACACCTGGGTCTTGTGCTTGAGCCGGCGAAAACTCTTGGCGTGCACGATCCGGTCGCGGTCACGCTGAAACGGCGTACGCAACGGCGAATCGTCCTCGGCGACGCGCCGGTCGGCCGGGTATGAACGCACCGCCAGCGGCTGCAGAATGACTGCCTCGCGGTCGATCATGCGGGCCGCGAACCGGTCGGCCGGCGAGCTCGGCGTCGTCGTGCTGGCATGCGGTTTCATCTAGGTCACAGTTTGACAGCCGCCGTGGCGGGCGATCGCGGCGCCGACGATCCGGCCCGCCGTCCCTTCAGCATGTATCCGAGCCACGAGCGAGTGACCGGCGCGGCACGACCCGATGGCAGCCGATACGACACGGCCGGTTACGGCGACGTGACGAGGTCGTGGTGACCCGGCGATGTCGCTCAGACCAACTGACGCACGTGCACGTGGGCATGATGGGCGACGATCTCCGAGATCGCGCGATCGGTCTGGCGTAGGGCCTCGGGGCCGGCCGCGGGCGCGTCGGCCAGCGGCGAGCCGATCGCTCCACTCATGAACGCATACGCGTCGCGGCCGAAATCGAAGTCACCGGCCGCGCGGCAGTCGCCGCAGACGATCCCGCCGGCCGAAGGTGAAAACGCGGCAAGTCCCGCGGTCGCCGCGCACTGCACGCAGAGGCCGAGTTCGGGCGAAAATCCGCTCGCGAGCAGCATTTTCGCGCGGAAAGCCAGTCCAACCTCGCGCCTCGCCGCACGCGGGTCGGCGTCGAGCAGCCCCAGTATGTTGGTGATCAGGTTGTAAGCCGGGCCGTTGCGCTCGCGGCCGTCAAGCAAACGCAGGACGAAATCGCAGACTTTCGACGCGCTGTCGAGCGCGTCGGCGCTGCTGAGCAGCCGCGCGTAGCCGTCGATCGTCTCGGCC